>DAOTZS010000044.1:0-17999 GCA_034434335.1 Anaerolineae bacterium | reverse complement strand
TTGAGACTTGTGGACCAGGATCACACCTGTTGGGAAGCGCTTTCGGAGAGTAGCAGCGTGCAATTGGCCGTCGGGGACTGTCAGCCGCACCAGCGCTACTTGCCGGGGTGCAACCTGAGCATAGAGTTCGTCTAGAGCATTCATTTCTGGATCACCCAGGTCCAGGCACGAGAGGCCCCGAATGCGTAGCAAATTGTCCACTTGGTGCATGCCTTTGCCGCAAAAGTGCACGCCAATCCCTCCGAGCTCCGCGCTTAGCCGTGCGTCGTAGGGCAGCACAATATCCCGATAGTGTTTTGGTGATAGGTTGACCATAGAGTCGTTACGCACCAGGAGGTATCCCTTGGTAGCGACCGCGTGCTGATAGCAGTAACCTGGCCCCAGTGTATCTCTCGTAAGGCGTGCCAGGGTATGGTGGACACGTATTATCTGCGTCGTAATACGCTCCAGAAGGCCACACACCAGTTCCGGGTAATCGTAGAGCGCCAGGTAGATTTGAGGACCCCACAGCAACTCAGCAGTGCTGAAAGGGCCTTGCAAGTCGGGCAGGGTCAACTGGAAAGCTTCGTAGCAGAGCGGGAACTGCGCCAGTAACTCATGGAAGTAGGCATATTGATCTATGACCCGCCGGCCTAGGCCAGCATAGACATCTGGCAGTGGGCCCTCGACCAGAGCACGAATGCGCTCCAGCCCGCCCACCGGCACAACCCAAGGTGGGTTGTCTTCCATCAGCCGGATCTCAGCACCAAACATCGATGCAATCAAGCCGGTACCCAGATTGGGGCGCAGACAATAGGGTGCATCGTCCCGTAAATCCACTGCGTGATATATGGAGGTGAAGCCGATCAGCAGCTCATTGACCATCATCTTGGCCGGATCGGCAAACGCCTCAGAGTATGGATAGGGAGTAAAGTCGCTTCCCTCATAGGGTAGGTAAAAGGTGATGGGTAGCCGGTCAAGCTCACAATAGTCCAAAGCAGCCTTCTGCCGGGCAGCCGCTTGGCTCACATGGTCCAGGTTGATACGCTTTTCCAGATGCCCCAGCAACCGACGTACAACCTGCTCTGCCTCGCTCATGCCAGCACTCCCGCGGCCTCCAGATCGCGGCGAATCCCGGTCACCTGCTCTTCATTCAGGGGCCGGAAGGGCGCAGACGCTGTAGGACCGCAGATGCCTAACAGGCTGACGGCCGCCTTGAGGCAGGGTAGCCACTGGGAGTGGGTGTGGAGTTTCCACAGCGTCATCAGCCGGTCCTGCAGCACCCACGCCCGCGCCAGGTCACCGTCTCTGGCTGCATTGATCAGATCACAGCACAGACGGGGAGCTACATTGGCCAGCCCCAGCACGGCACCTCGGGCCCCGCGAGCCACGCTCAGCGCCGCCAGCCCCTCGGCGCCCTGGTAAACGCTGAAGCCGTCGCGCTGCAACTTCAGTGTCTCCTGGAAGCGGACCATGTCCCCATGGCTGTCTTTAACCCCGATGAGCTCAGGCATGTCAGCCAGCCGGGCCATGGTCTCTGGCTCGATGACCGTCTTGACCATCTGCGGGATGTTGTAGACCATGGTCGGGATGGGAACTGCGCGTGCCACCGCGGCGATGTGGTATGCGATCTCTTCCTGGGTATGGGCGAAGTAGTAAGGGGCAGTGACCACGATGGCATCCCCACCGCAGCGGGTGAGGCGCTGGGCCTGCTCAATGGTCTGGGCAGTGCCCACCCCCAGCACGCCGACCAGGACCGGCACCCGGCCCCCAACCTGCGCGCTGACCGCGGCCACCAGCCGTTCCCTCACCGCCATCGGCAAAGAAGGACCTTCGCCGCTGGAACCGAGCACGAAAATCCCCGCCACGCCCCCAGCAATCACATGCTCCACAAGGCGTTCCAGGCCTCTCTCGTCTAACGATTCGTCGGAGGTCAAAGGAGTAATCAGTGGTACAATGACACCTTCGATGTTCACAGTTTTGCTCCTATGGTGATCACCACGCGGTAAAGCCTCCATCCAGCACCAGGTTGTGGCCCACCATGAAGTCAGAGGCGGGGGAGGCGCAGAACAGGACCGCCCCTTTGAGATCAACCCCATCGCGGCCCATGCGCCCGAGCGGGATCATCTGGGTGTATTTCTCGACGAAACGGGGCGGTTGGTTGCGGAAAAATCCGCCGGGCGAGATGCAGTTGACGTTGATGCCGAAGGGGGCCAGCACTACAGCTATACCACGTGTCAGGTTGATCACCCCTGCCTTGGCGGCCAGGTAGTCGGGCACGGTGGGGTTGAGGCCAGTGTTCTCGTAGACTCGCAGGTCCCGCCCTACTATCCCATCGGCCGAGGCGATATTGACGATCTTGCCGCGGCGTGCTGCTTTCATGACAGGCGCTACAGCCCGACACCCGAGGAAGACCCCTGTCAGATTGACATCCAAGACCCGCCGCCACTCGGCCAGGGGGCGATCCTCGAGAAAATACGCGGCCAGGTCCAGGTGCGGATCAGGCTCGCCGTACACAACCCCCCGGCCGCCGGCATTATTGACCAAGATGTCAAGACGGCCGAAGCGCGCCACGGTGTCTGCCACCAACGTCGCCCATCCCTCTTCTGAGGTCACCTCAAGAACGGCCCCCAACACCGTAGCACCGGTCGAGGCCGCCAGCTTCTCGGCTGCCTGCTCGGCCCGGACCTTGTCGCGTGAGGTAATGACTACGCTGGCACCCGCCTCGGCCAATGCCTCGGCAGCGTCATAGCCCAGGTTGCGATTACCCCCGGTCACGATGGCTACCTGTCCGCTCAGGTCGAAGAGTTCTTGGACATGGACACGCATTGCTCAACCACCTCCACAGATTTGCGGCCCTCGACGATGTCGCAGGGGACCGGCCTGCCCTCTGCCACGCACTGGAGGAACTCCTGGTCTTCAGCCCGGAACATGTCATCCCGCTCGGTGATCAGCTCTTCCTGCTCCCACCTGCCCCGGCCAGCCTCGTACGTGGAGACAGTACAGCGGTCCCAACGGGCGAACTCGACGATGATCACCCCTTCCGTGCCAATGAGCTCTGTTTGACGGCGCCGAGGGCGCTGGAAGAAGTCAAGATGGATGCTGGCCAGGCAGCGGTCCGCAAAGCCGATGAGGATCTCAGCCAGGTCGGGTGCCTGAATGCCGATATCGCTGTAGGTGCCGCTCAGGCAGTACACCTGGCGCACCGGCTGCCCGGCGTACCAGATAGCCAGGTCAATCTCATGGATCAGGTCGAAGGCACCGCTATATTGGGCCGAGAAGAGGTTGCGATAGTCGGGCCGCACCTCCGGCAGGTGTTCCCCCATCAGCGCCCGCACCGCAACCAATCGGCCAATCCGGCCGGCCTCCAGGTAGCGTTTTGCCCTGAGCAGCCCGTCATGATAACGGAAGCAGAGGCCTACCATCACCTGGCGCCCGGTGGCCCGGGCCAGCCCGGCCAGTGCGTCCAACCCCTGTGTCGTCTCTGACAGCGGTTTCTCGCAAAACACATGACAACCAGCCTCCAGCGCGGCCATCGCCATTGGGACGTGCTCGCGCGTTGGCGTGCAGATGAAAACCGCGTCCGGACGGTCCGCCAGCCCGGCTTCGTACGACTCGTACAGCCTGACCAACGGGACCTCTGTCCGCAATACCTCGCGCTGCGCGGCCACAGGGTCACAGGCGCGCAGATCAGCCACGCCAAGGCCGGCCAGCACCCGTGCGTGGCGCCGGCCAATACTGCCACAGCCAGCGATCAGGATGCTCATGTCACGCCATTGCTTCATAGGACATCTCACCCCAACAGCTCATCCACCATCACCGGCCTTCCTGTCTCATGGGAGCGCACGGCAGCCAGCACCACGGCCAGGTTTCGCAACGCCTGTGCCCCGTCGATCTCGGGCGCTTTGCCGGTCCGAATGCATGCGGCGAACTCGGCCACCTCCTCCTGCATGGTAAGGATGGGCCACTGCAACGACATCCCATTGGCCACCTGCCGACGGACCGGTCCACCGGCCCATGTGTCCTGGCTCAAGGTCAACCCCAGATGCTGATCGTAATGGGCAACATAGCGGGTGCCGTAGAGCTTGATCCAGCAGGCCTGGCTTGAGCTATAAGCGGATCCCAGGTAGCCAAGTATCCCGTTCTCAAACTCCAGGAGGGTACCGGTCACATCGTCGATCTCGGCCTGCACTACGGCGCGGCGCTGCCAGCCCTGCACGCAACGGATTGGCCCCAGCAGGTGTTGCAGAGTGTCCACGTGGTGAATACCGAGCTGGATCAACGGCCCGCCTGGGCACTCGTCTCGGCGCCAGCGCCACTCTGTAGGCCCGATCTCGGTGCCCCGACCGGTGGATATGTTCGCCTCGACCATCACCGGCTGGCCGAGCTCGCCGGCATCCACCAGTTCCTTCAGACGACGCAGGGCCGGCTCACGGCGGCTCTGATGCCCGACAGCCAGGATCACACCCGCCTCGGCACAGGCACGGATAATGGCCTTGCCATCCTCGATCGTGGCCGCAATGGGCTTGGTCACTAAGACATGTTTGCCGTACGATGCAGCCAGGGTGGCCTGTTCCCGGTGAGCGTTGTTAGGAGTTATGATGATGACCCCTTCGATCTCCGGGTCCGCCAGCATGGCTTCATAGCTGGGGCTTGGGCGGCAATTGTGCCGTTGCGCGAACGCGGCTCGCCTTTCCGGGGAGCGGCTATAGCATGCGACGATGCTCACCCCCGGTACCCGCTCGGCCGCTTGGGCGACATGTTCACCCCAATCACCAAGCCCCACCAGTCCCAGCCTGACAGGTCTCGTGCTCTCGATGCTCTTCATCAGACCATCTTCTTCTCCCAGCTCGGTACGCACTGTCCATCCTCCAACTGCCAGATAAGGCGTTGCTCGTACGCCTTTCCGCCCTCTTCGGGATAGTCAATCCGGTAGTGAGCCCCGCGCGATTCCCGGCGGAGACGAGCTGCGCGGGCTACCAATTTGGCCATGAGTACGAGATTCATTACACCAAGAGCCTCAAAGAGGTCAGCTGGGCTTCTCAGGCCCATGTAAACGTCAAGGTCTCCTTCTAGTACCTCCAACTTTTGCTCGGCCACCATCAACGCGGCCTCGTCCTTGGCAATCATGACAGGGGCCATAGCCAGTTGAACAGCCCGTCTGAACTGTACCGGTCGCACTGCGCCAGCAGCGGTACACAGGGCTTGAACGCGGCGTTCCTCCAAGTTCAGCTCTTCTGCGTCGTGATCCGGCGCCGGTGCCTCAGCAGCCCAGACAGCTGCATGGCGGCCAGCGCGGGCACCCATCACCAGGAGAACTGCCAACATATGGCCCCCTACCCGATTAGCTCCGTGTGGCCCTGCCGCCACCTCACCGCAAGCATACAGACCGGGGACCGCCGTGCGGCCATGCTCGTCGATCACAATCCCTCCGTTGAAAGCATGTGCGAAGGGCGCGATCGGAACAGGTCCGCCCTCCAAGTCAACACCTCGCGCCTTCAGCCAGGTTAGAGCGGGCCTGCCTGCCCGCAAGTCGAGCGCCTCCCGCGCCTCTTTGGGCACAGCAGCGAGGTCACAGTAGATGCCTGCCAGACGTCTGTTGTCATCGGGCAACGCGGTACCGCGGCCCGCTTTGATCTCGGCATCAATCGCTAAGTCGAACCAGCGCGTGGGTAGACTACTGGTGAACGGGCCGTGCCGTGAGCGCGCGTGCACTAACTGGACAGGGTCCATCCCTGCCGGCAGGTAGTCAGCCAGAAACTGGCATCCCTGAGCATTGTAGAAAAGCGGGCTGCCGGCCAAGTACCATTGTGGCAGGAAAACCCGGACTGGTTCCGTTGTGCCCAGGATAGCTTGGTAGAACTCGATGTTGGCAAGCTGCGCTCCAGCGCGCAGTGCCATAGCATGCCCGTCGCCAGTGAGTAGCGGAGTACTGAAATGATAGCGGAAGATGGTACTGATTCCGCCGGTTGCCAGGATCACCGCCCTAGCCCGCAGAGCGACGACTTCACCCGTTCGGGTAACCACAACAGCACCACTGCAGCGCCCGCCCGACATCAGTAGGGTGAGGGCCATGGTTCTTTCTAGCAAGGTAATCGGCCTGGCTTCGACCTGCCGCCGAAAGAAGGCCGCCAGCTCTGACTGATAGACAAAAGCGCCGACCAGTGCACTGCCGAAGCAAGCTTCGAGTCGGTTAGCCTTGAATGCCAGCCCCAGTTTCAGGCACTCCCGAAAGCGCCTTGGTCCATCGTAGGCTACAGCCCGGACCAACTTCGGATCTGCTATCCCCCGGGCCGCTTCCATCGCCTGCTGGAAGTGGACTTCGGGGTCTGCAGTAGGGCCGAAGCCTTCCACGGCAACAGTAATCCCCTTGTCGCGAGTGAACGGATCAAAAGTCGAGCCGGAAAGGCCCAACCGGCCTTTGTCGATCAATATGACGCGCGCCCCCGCATCAGCAGCTGTTACTGCCGCTTGGCACCCTGCTCCCCCTGCACCGATCACCAGGACATCTGTTTCGCACTCCATATTTGCTCCAAACGATCCGTAAAAGCTCAACTCTGGACAGGGCAGCCTACGTGTCATAACCAAGCTACTAACAAGAGAAAGCGCATCAGCCCCTCAACCAGGAAGTAGTCGCCAAACACCAAGTCACTGTTGACTCCCCGCCCCCGGGCCAGGAAATAGCAGCCGCCACGCAGGAGGCCGCGCGGCTGTTGCTCGCCCTCCTCAGGTATTACCGCGTAGTCGCGGCACAGTGCAGCCAGCAACCGCTCTCCTGCGGCCTGCCAGGCCCGGCGCTCCTGACCCGTTGCCAACGCAGCGAGCGCCAGCAACCCGGCACCGGCAATGGCTTGCGCCGAGGTATCTTTGGGGGCCTGATGCCCGCGCGGGTCAGCAAAATCGTAGGGCACAACCCCATCTGGTGGCAGGTGGGCCAGGAAATAGCGCGCCATGGCCGCCACGTGTTCCTTGAAGTAAGGGTCACCTGTGAATTTGTAGACCTGGGTCAGGCCATAGATCCCCCAGGCCTGCCCACGCGACCAGCATGAAGTCGCATTGTAGCCCTGTAGGGTTCCCTTTTCCTTTACCGCCCCGGTTTGTGGATCAAACCAGACCACCTGATAAGTAGACCCGTCTTCGCGCACGAACTCGCGCGTGATGGTCAGCGCTGCCTGCCAGCCAATGTCATAGAAGAGGGCCTCTCCTGTCACCTCATAGGCCCAGAAGAGCAGGCGCAGGTTCATGGCTGTGTCTACTATGGCGTAGCCGGCCCGTTCGGGGTCATCCAGGGCGCCGTGGGCCCGGATGAAGCGCCCGGCCGGGTTGAAGCGCGCGGCCAACCAGCGCGCCGCGGCCAGGGCCGCCGGCACCATTTCTTCATCACCGGTGAGCAGGCTCTCGAGCACGCAGGAGTGATAAAAGAGAAAACCCAGGTCATGGTCCGAGAACTCTGCCTTTTGAGCTGCCAG
Source organism: Anaerolineae bacterium (assembly GCA_034434335.1). GTDB lineage: Bacteria > Chloroflexota > Anaerolineae > CG2-30-64-16 > CG2-30-64-16 > DAOTZS01. Next base: position 10,551 of record DAOTZS010000044.1, on the reverse strand, counting down.
CAGCCGCGTATAGTGCCGGGCCCAGGCCAGGTACCGCTCATCACGCGACCAGGCATATAGCCACCACAAGATCCCGGTCCAGAACCCCTCCGTCCATCCGCCGTTGCGCGCCCAGGCCCTGACCTGCGGGTCATAGTAATCCGGGAAATCGTTTCCCAGCAGTTCTACAATACAAGCCACCTGCCTCAGCCAACCTCGCAGCAGAGCCTGAACCTGACTGACAGTAAGCCGGGCTTGCTTTGGATCGCAGGTATCAGTCATGTAGCACACCCCGCACCATGAAGATATCGGTAATCTCGCGCACGTAGTCCAGGAACCGCGTCGACTCCTGCACCGCGCGATGGCGTGGTCGCGGCAGGTCTATCTCGATAATCCGCTCGATCACGCTGGGCCTTGGCCCCATGACCACCACGCGGTCGGCCAGTTGAACCGCTTCAGGGATGCTGTGGGTCACGAAGAGCACCGTCTTTTGCTCTTCGATCATCAGCCGTTCCACGTCAATGCGCATTTGCTCGCGCGTCAGGGCGTCCAACGCGCCAAACGGCTCATCCATCATCAGGAGAGGTGGGTTATGGACCAGGGCGCGGCAGATGGAGACGCGCTGCTGCATTCCACCTGAAAGCTCAAAGGGGTATTTATTCTCGAATCCCTCCAGCCCGGTTGATTTGAGCAGATGTCGGGCACGCGCCTCATAGTCTTTGGGGTTGAGTCGGCGCAGCTCAACCTGGATCAATACGTTGCCCAGCGCGTTGCGCCAATCCAACAGCACGGGGCGTTGGAACACAATGCCGATATCTGTCTGTGGGCTGGTCACCTGCCGGCCGGCGATGAAAACTTTGCCCCCAGAGGGCTCCAGCAGGCCGGCGGTGATAAGCATAAGGGTGCTTTTGCCGCACCCGGAAGGGCCCAGGATAGCGACGAACTCCCCGCGGCGGACCTGAAAAGAGACGTTGCGGATAGCTTCCACCGCTCCGTCACGGGTCATGTAGGTTTTGGAGACACCCTGGACATCTATCAGAATATCAGGCTGATCAGGCATTATGCTGCTCCAACACGGGCCGTAGAAACCTGGGGTCATGAGCCGAAGGTAACTATTCAGGCAGTGACTGGAAGGGCCACGCCGAGGGCTCGCCCGAGGCGTCACCCTTGTGGGGCCTGCGGCCAGTGGTCGGCCTTCGCCGACCTCTCCGGTGATGCGCACATGAAGGATGTCGGCGGAGGCCAACACCCGGCACGAAGCGCCCAGAGAGGGCGATTCCAATCGGCCCGAATAGTTACAGCCGAAGATCCTGCCAGCACCTGCTTATTTGGCGCCCCCTCGCAGGGGCGCCTTTTCTCCCGCTGCCGAAGCAGCGGGAGAAAAGGCGCGTCGGCATGGCTATTTTTCACACGGCGGCAGGAAGCTGGCGTCGAAGAACGCCTCGACCGGCTTTGTGTCGTCTTTGATGGGGCTTTCAGGCGCGTTCCGGATCAGGTTGATAGCTGCCTCCCAGTTTTCCGGCACGAACTGCCCCAGGCACTTCTGGTTCGGGCCATACCAGGTGCTCATGCTGATCTTCAAGGCCAGGGTTTCGGTGTCCTTGTCCTTCATCGGGTGGGCGTTGAGCAGGGCCTGGACACACCCTTCCACGTCTTTCTCACACTCCACCTGGCTCTTGTACAGGGCGGCCACCATGCGTTTCACCAGGTCTGGGTTGTTGTTGATCATGTCCTGGTGGGTGATGGCACCGGTCGCTGGCCCCCACACACCTGTCTCCGGGCTTTCCAGGTAGATCACCACCGGCTCCTTGCCTTCTTTGATCCAGTACGGCAGGTGATCAGCGACCCCACCCAGCTCGCAATCGGCCTTGCCGGCCAGAACGGTGCTCACCATGGCGCCCGCATCCACCAGCGTCAGGTCCTGCATCTTGGCGGGGTCCAGACCGGCCCGTTGGATGAACAGCGGATGGTAGTTGAGGCCGGCGTTGCCCGGGCTGCTGACGATGATCTTGCCCTCCAGGTCTTTGGCCACCTTCACCCCAGACTCTGGCCGGCAGAGATAGCCCCAGCCAAAGGCACCAATCCACGTGTAGATCAACTTGATCGGCGCGCCCTGGGCGATGCTCACGATCGGGTTGCCGGTGGAGACCAATGCGAAGTCATCCCCCTTGTTGATCACCGTGCGCACCACATTGCCTGAACCGTTGCCCTCGCGGATGTCCAGGACAATGTTTTGCTCCTTGAAGAACCCCTTCTCCCGGCCGTAGAACACCCAGGCGTGGATGCCGCTGAAGAGCCAGTTGGTGCGGAAGGTGACGTAGTCCGGCTCTACGAAAACCTGCTTCTCCACCTCCCTGGTTACCACGACCTCCTTCTCGATCACCTGAGGTACAGGGGTGACACATTGGGCTGCTGTGAGAACCAGCAGCAGGGCGGCAAAGAGTAACAGAATGCGGTTAGACCTGTGCAACATGGGATTCCTCCTGACTGTTAATAGGCGCTGAAAGACCGGATCACCGCGATACGTTTGTTCTGTCTTACTGCGACTTCCACCTCCTTTCTTTCTCAGGAATACCGAGACGCCACACCGGCTGGCTGCGCGATGTGGAGCTCTAGAGGATCTCCGTGGAGCCGCCGCGGCGGGAGACATGCCAACGAATGGCCCGTGACTCGATCAGCGACATCCCATAGAAGAACGAGAGGCCGATCACCCACATGGCCATGATCGTAGCAAAGCCCAGTGCCATGTTGAGTTCCGAGAGGGCTTTCTGTAAGAAGAGCCCCAGGCCTCGATCGGCGGCCAGGAACTCGGCCACCACCGCACCTGTCATGGCCGATGAGGCGGCCATCTTCAACCCCACGAATACGTTGGGCAGCGCGCTGTGCAGGCGGATCTTCCAAAACATCTCCCACTCGCGCGCTCCAGCCGAACGGCCCAGGTTGACATACTCCTCCTCGATGGACGAGAAACCAGCCATGCTATTCAGGAAGATAGGGAAGAAGCAGACGATGAAGGTGAGGATCATCTTCGGCTCCAGGCCAAACCCAAACCAGGTGACCAGGAGCGGCGCGAAAGCAATCTTCGGCACCTCATCTACGAAGACAATGATCGGGTAGAAGCTGCGCCGAAGAAACGGCGAATAGGAGAAGACCAGGCCAAGCGGGATCGCCACCAGGATGGCTGCGCCCAGCCCCACGGCTGCCTCATACAATGTGATGCCAAAATGCGGTCTGATGGAGGCCCAGCGGATAATCCCCTGCACAACCACACTGCTGGGAGGCGGCAGGATGAAGCGAGGCACCTGCAACAAGCGTACTCCGGCCTCCCAGAGCAACAGCATGGCCAGCGTGGCCCCTACCGGATAACTCAACTGTCTCAAACGCTCGGAGCGCAGTGCCATCGTCATCGGCCCTCCTGTCTGCGCTTCGACACATGCCAGGGGATTACCAGCCCTTCCACCGCCTGCATGCCAAAGAAGAAAGCCAGCCCAATGGTGGTCATGGCAGCCATGATCGCCAGCCCCAGGTCAATCTGTACGCTATCCATCGTGGTCAGCAGATAGTATCCCAGCCCCCGATTGCCGCCGATGAACTCAGCCACCACCGCGCCGACCAGCGCCAGCGAGGCGGCGTGTTTCAGGCCGGTGAAAAGGGTGGGTAGAGCATTGGGCAGGCGTATCTTCCAGAACATCTCCCAGGGCCTGGCCCCGCAGGATTGGGACAGGTAGACGATCTCGGGGTCAATAGAGCGAAAGCCCAGGATGCCATTGAGCATGATCGGCATGAAGCAAAGCAGCGCGGTCACCACAACCTTGGGCAGTACGCCGAAGCCGAGCCAGGCGATGATGAGAGGTGCCAGGGTCACCTTGGGGGTCATGTGAAGGACTACCAGCCCGGGGAAGAAGGCCCTTTCGGCAAATGCTGAATACGCGATGATCAGAGCGCCGGGGACCGCCACGGCCACAGCCAACAGATAGCCCAGGATGGCCGACCTCAGGGTAGTAGAGTAGTTGGCCCAGATTTTCGGCGCGTGGCGAAGCCCTTGCTGAATCACATCGTCCGGCCCTGGGAAGATGTAGATCGGCACACGGAAGATCACAACTACGGCCTGCCACAGGATGATCAGTCCCAGGAAGGCCGCGGCCGGCTGGGCCAGTGACATCAGAGCCTGGCCCAGGCTGCGAAGCAAGTTGGCTCTAACCGAACGAGAGCTGACCAGCGAAGGGGTACGAACGTCCACCTTTCTCGGGGTCTCCTTTTAGGTCACAAACAGACGAGAGGCCTCAGGCCACTTTGGGCCACAGGGCATCGGCTGTTCAACTCGTAGCTGCGGTGCCGGCCTGGATGGGCAGACCGGCTGCGGTGCTCTGCAGGCCAGCCTGGGCGATCCGGCCCTCCAGGTTACGAAAATGGTCCTGGATGCGCTGGCGGGCCAGGGCAGGGTCCCGCCTGCGCACTGCATCAAGGATATCCCAGTGGTCCTGGACTGTAGTCGTAGGCTGCATGTCTGTGGTGATGGCCCGCACAGGCACGGCGTGGAAAACGAGCCAGAAGGTGTCCAGCAGCGAGATCAGGGCCTGGTTGCCCAGGGGCTCATAAAGCAGTCGGTGAAAAGCCCGGTCCTCTTCGGCAGTGGGCTCGCCGGCTGCGGCTTTCTTCTCCCACTGCTCCAGCACCCCTACAATGTGCGTAATCTGCGAGTCGGTGATCAGCCTGACCGCCTCTCCGATGGCAGCCGCTTCCAGCCACTTACGGATCTGGAGGATCTCGGCGATTTTGCTGGGGTCGAAAACCAGCCCGTAAGAAAGCAACTCCAACACCGAGTCGAAGTTGAACTCCCTCACAAAGATGCCGTTGCCATGGCGCACCTCGACGATGCCCAATGACTCCAACGCCTTGATGGCCTCGCGCACAGAGCCGCGGCTCACGCCCAGGTCGGCGGCCAGTTGTGTTTCGGGGGGCAAGGCATCACCGGGCCTGAGGCGCCGCTCGGTAATGTATTGTTTGATTTGATCCTGGATTGCCCGGTTCAGCGCCGGCGCGCGCAGCGATCTCATGATTGCCATCTCGCTGGAGGAGGTGCCCACAGGCACAGCTCATAAGGGGAAGGACCAGTATTGGACATCTGATGTCCGACATCTGGCAACCGGTAGCTTAGCACAGGGCCGCCGACTTGTCAAATCCCACCCCCAAAGTGGGCGATTTGACAAGCAGAGGCAAAGGTGCTATTAATAAGACGCAACTTGATACAGGGGCCGAAGTGGCGGAATGGCAGACGCGCTAGGTTCAGGACCTAGTGAGGGTTGACCTCGTGTGGGTTCAACTCCCACCTTCGGCACCATGATTCGCAGATCCCACTCCATCCTGGGCGTGGGATTTTGTGTCTAAAGCCTCGGACACAGGGCAGGAGGTGATAGTGGTCCCGCAGCGCTGGCAACGGTTTCTGCCCGATCTCTCGCAGTTGCTGCTAGTGGCTGGTGTCTTGGTGGTGATCTTTGCCATGGTCAGCTTCGTTAATCTGGCTATTGCCAAGAGCCGGGTGTTGGCTGAGAACCGTATGGTGGCCGGGCAGGTGAGGGAGGCCGAAGAACGCCAGGAAATGCTGCGTATAGCGCTGGCCGACGCCCAGCAAGGGCGGGACCTGTGGTCAAAGGCCTGGGACTACTTCGGGATGGCGCCCAGGGGCGCTACCGTGGTGCTTCCTGCACCGGCCCGCGTCGAGGGCAGCGCGGACAGGCCAGCCAGCCCACCTTATTGGGCCGTATGGTGGCAGCGCCTGGGATTGGGCTCTGTGACAGGGCCGTGATCGCCCGCCTTTGATCGCCTCAGGCTGTCTTTGACAGTTCTGGGAAGATCATTTTATAATATAAGTGTGCTGCGGGGTGGAGTAGTGGAAGCTCGTTGGGCTCATAACCCAAAGGTCGCAGGTTCGAGTCCTGCCCCCGCTACCTGAGGAATGGCTTATGGCGGTGGCCATAAGCCATTCCTTTTTTCCAGGCCATGTCCCGAACGCTTTACACTGCGCCATCCCTGGCAAACCACTCCGGGCGCCTCAGGTTGAATGCCAGACCACATCAGCCTGAACAATAAATCATCAAAGGGGATGGGCCTATGAAAAGCACGATTTCCTTACGTTGTCATATGCTGGCATTATTGGTAGTTGCCTCGCTCCTGGCCCACCAGCCGGGGCTGCTACCCATGCCAATCCTGCACACGGAGCAGCGGTCCGCTTCTGATACGGTTGCTGCATCTCCCACAACCCAAGCACCTGTACTCCAGGAGCCGCGGCGCGGCACGGACGCTGAGGGTGGCTTTGTTTGTGCTACCGATCATGCAGGGGGAGCAGAGGAGCCAGGGAGCCCGGCACCTCTGCACCCCTGCACCTCAGCACCTCTGCACCCCTGCACCCCAGCACCTCTGCCATCGCCTTCTCCCCTGGCCCTGAGCAAGCGGGCCGAGCCGGCCTCTGTGCAGCCAGGGGATGTGCTGACCTACACGGTGGCGGTGACCCACACCGGCCAGGTGCCGCTCCGCGGCGTGGTGCTGAGCGACACGCTGCCGGCGGGGCTGGTGTATGTGGAGGGAAGTGCCGAGGGGTTTGCCTACCTGCCTGCCGAGCACCGGCTGGTGTGGGCGTTGCCGGAGCTGGCGGCGGGCCAGGCGCTGGAGGGCGGGTTCCAGGCCCGTGTGACAGGCTACGCCCTTGGCCAGGCGATCACCAACACGGTGGAGGCAGCGGGGGGCGACCTTGCGCAGCCGGTCACGGCCACCGTGACGACCCGGGTGGGTCTGCCGGCGGCGGACGTGGCCTGGATCACCCCAGCGGGCGGTGTGTTGCGCTCCCTCGATGGGCGGGTGGAACTCCGTATCCCGCCGGGTGCGATAACCACGCGCACGCGTTTCAGCTATGTCCCGCGGCCCGATCTCCCAAACGTGCCTGTCAATATGCGGTTCGTCTTCGCCCTGGAGGCGCAGGACGAAAACGGGCAGCAGGTATACCGCTTTGCCGTGCCGCTGCAATTGAGCTATGCCTATACGCCTGCGGAGTCCACGCCGCCTATCTGGCGGGAGCCGGCTTTGTTCTATCGAGACGAAGGCACCGGCAGCTGGATCATGGTGCCGGCCCAGGTGAATGCGGAGCAACACCGCCTGTATGCCTCCCTGGAGCACCTCTCGATCTTTGCCGAAGGGGACGAGACTTACATCGTCGAGCGCATGTCCAGCCTCCGTGGCGCGCAGACCAATCTGTTCACCCTCTCCATAGGCTATTCGTACCCCTTTGAACTGCCGCCAGGCCGCGGCGGCTTGACCCCTCGCCTGGGGCTGGCCTACACCAGCGCCAATCACACCCCCAACAGTGGGCACTTCAGCTATGCCGGCTTCGGTTGGGAGATCGTGGGCATGGATTCTGTCTACATCCCGCCAGGGGACGCCAACCTCACCAAACCTGTGCTGTTTCTGCAGGGGGTGACCTATTCGTTACGCTCGACCAACGATGGGACGTGGTTTGCCAAGGAGAATCCTTTCCTGAAAATCCAGACCGCCAATGTCAGCCATGACACGCCGGCTACCTGGTACGTTTGGACGCCCGATGGTACCAAGTACACCTTTAGAGTGGACGGCGAAAACGCATCGTATTACTGGAAGTTATGCAATACGGGTGATGTTGGTAAGCGATATGTGCGGGTGCCACTGGTGGAAATCAAGGATGCCCACGGCAACGTCATCACCTATACCTGGCAGACTGAACAGGAAGACAACCAAAGCTGCTCCAATCAGTTCAAGCGTGCCGTGCGTCTGACTACGATCAGTTACAACGGCGGCAACATACAGGTAGTCCTGGATTACGCCAACCGGGATGATCGGCCAGAGGGTCTCGACAGCGCTGACTGGAAATTCTACACCGAGAAGAAGCTTACCACGGTGACTGTGCAGGCCAGGGAGGGCGGCGTATGGCGAACGGTACGGCGTTATGTGCTGAGCCAGAGTTCCGGTCCAGCCACTGCACAGAGCCAGAAGGTGCTTAACCTGGACTGGATCGAGGAAAGGTCCGCCGCTGACACAGCACTGCTGCGCACGGAGTTTGGCTACACGGATAACTACTTCGTCTGGCAGACCGAGTTCGGTGCGGTCATAACGATCACCAATGGTTATGGGGGGCAGGTTGTCTTTCAGAGCGATCACCGCGGCGGCAACGGGTCGAGCCCCCATGTGGTCTCGCAGCGGACGGAAAAGGCTGGGGTCAGCGGCATCCCCGATGCAGTCTGGCACTATGCCGGCAGTGAGTGGGTCGAGGACCCGTACAACTCGGAGCTGGCCCAGGGATTTCGGCAGGTCGAGGTGACCCTGCCGACGGGCACCGTGGAGAAGCATTACTTTCACGTCCACCAGTTTGCCAGCAATGGACAAAAGATTGACCATCTGGCAGGACGGGAATACCAGAGCGAGGTGTGGGATGGTGGCCAGAAGGTGGCCTGGATGCTGACTACCTGGGTCAGTACGACCCTCGATTTGCCTATCTCGGGCTACGCCAGCATGGAGGAGCATAAGAAGCCCCGCTTTGTGTTTGCCGACATGGTAGATACATATCAGGATGGAGAGGCTCGTGTCCGCACAAAGTACTTTTACCAGAAGGAGCGTCAGGGGGGCCAATACCAATTTGGCAATGCGACAGAGGTGCGGGAATATGTATGGGCAGACAGCGGCTGGGAGGCAGAGCCCAGGCGCACCCATTACACCTGGTATTATCCCAACGAGACGCAGTGGATCATCGACCGGCCAGCGCGGGCCGAGCTGTACAAAGCCTGCTACGGCTGCACGGGCGGCCAGATAGCGAGCCGGTCCCTGTTCTACTACGACGGGGCGACCGCCTATAACACCCCTCCCACCAAGGGCCTGCTAACCAAGCGAGAGGATGGCCTGGGCGCGGAGAAGATAATCACGGCAGAGTATGAGTACTGGCCCAATGGGAACCTCCGGAAAGTGAAGGATGGCCGAGGGAATGCGACCGAGGCCTTCTACGACAGCGGCTTCCAGGCCTTCCCGGTATGTGTCAAGAATGCCCTGGGGCAGACGACGAAGAGGCGCTACTACAGCGTACCTGGGTCAAGTGAGGCGGGGTGCACCACCTCTGCCGGGACTTCGGCCTGGGATACGAGCGGCCAGCCTATAGACGGGCGCTTCTTCGGGCAGGTGGAAGAGGTGGCCGATGCCAATGGAGCCATCACCACCTATAGCTACGACCAGTGGGGCCGGCTGACGCAGGTCTGGCGGCCGGGAGAGAGCCAGGCCAGCGGCCATGCAGCCACTGAGGTTTACACCTACACCCACTACAGTGGCCTGAGTGCGCCCTTCAACGTACGGCAGCGGCAGCGGGATGATACCGGCGGCAGCGCAGCCGCCACCTACCTGGACCGTTGGACTTTCTACGACGGCCTGGGACGAGTGATACAGACGCAGGCCGAGGCCGCCAGCGGCTCGCAGAGCATTCTGGTCAACCGGAAATATGACGGTTTGGGCCGCCTGACGCAGGAGAGCCTGCCTTACATCTACTACGGCGCCGCCGATGGCACCTACCGCACACCGGACTGGGGCCAGCCGCAGCGACAATACACCTATGATGCCCTGGGCCGCATCACTCAGGAAACCAACCCCGACGGCACGACCGTGCGTAGCTATTACCAGGGTCGCCAGATAGCGGTCATTGACGAACTGAACCATCAGACGATCCGGGAAATGGATGCCTTGGGTCGTCTGGAGAGGGTCAAAGAGTACACGGGCAGCTATCCTGGTGGGCCGGGTTGGAACGATCCTCCCTACGCCGTGACCACCTACGCCTACAACGTGCGGGACCAGTTGACCGACGTGTGGGATGCGCTCAACAACCACACACAGATCAGCTACGACAGCCTGGGGCGCAAGACCTGGATGAGCGACCCGGATATGGGGACGTGGAGTTACGCCTACGATGCCGCCGGCAACCTGGTGCGCCAGACCGATGCCCGCAACCAGACGGTTTGCTTCTACTACGATGCGCTCAACCGCCTGACGGGCAAGCACTACCGGACGGATACCAGTTGCCCGACCAGCAACCCCAGCCTGAACGTGAGCTACACCTACGACCAGGGGACGAATGGCAAGGGGCATCGCACCGGGATGAGCGATCCGAGTGGTTCGACGAGCTGGGGTTACGATGCCCGGGGGCGGGTGACGCAGGAGCAGAAGGTCATTACTGGCGGGGGCACCTTTGTCACCCAGTGGGGCTACGACGCCATGGACCGGGTGGCCTGGATGAAGTATCCCGGGGGCAATGGCGGCCAGGTAGGGGAGCAGGTGAACTTCGCCTACAACGCGGCGGGGCTGGTGAACACGGTCATCGGCAGCGCCACCTACGTGGGGGACACGGCCTACAACGTCCTGGGGCAGGTGACGGAGCGGCGGCTGGGCTCCACCACGGGGGTGCTGCGCCAGCTCTACACCTACACGGCGGCCGAGAACTTCCGGCTGACCGCGCTCCAGAGCGGCACCGGTCCCAACTACAACAATCGCCAGAACATCAGCTACACCTACGAC
>DAOTZS010000043.1:0-18730 GCA_034434335.1 Anaerolineae bacterium | reverse complement strand
CCTTTTGGTGGCAGTGTTGCTGTTGGTGGTGATCTCCCTGGCCGGCTGTGGCGTGCCGCGGGGTGAAATCGATCTGAACGCACCACCCGGCTGGTGGGAGGCGATTGTCGTTTACCCCCTGGCCAAGCTGCTGATCCTCTTGCATAAGCTCATTGCCGGAGCCGGCCTTCCTTACAGCTATGGCTGGGCGATCATCGTGCTTACCATCCTGATCAAGGTGGTGACCCTGCCGCTGACCTATAAACAGCTTCAGTCTGCCAAGGCTACACAGGACCTCCAGCCAAAGCTCAAGGCGTTGCAGGAGAAGTATGGCAAAGATCGCCAGAAGCTGGCCGAGGAGCAGATGAAGCTGTATAGGGAAGCCGGGGTGAATCCCCTGGGTGGCTGTCTGCCCCTCCTGATCCAGTTGCCGATCCTCTGGGGGTTGTATCAGTCACTCTATGTGCTGGCCAATCCCAGCGTGGGGGAACTGAGCGGGGCTGGGTTTTTCTGGATCCCTGACCTTTCTTTCCCCAGCCTTGAGGTCGGCATGAGCTGGATAGCTGCCAGCTTCGGGGCCCGAGAGTGGGGCAAGCTGTTCGCCTACTTCAGCCTCCCGATCATTATGGTTATTTCCCAGCTTGTGTTGCAGAAGATGTCCCAACCGCCGGCCACCCCAAAGCAGGACGCCAAGGACGCTCAGCAGCAGATGATGGGGCAGATGATGATGTTCATGCCGATCATGTTCGGCTATATTACCCTGGGCTTGCCGGCTGGGCTGACCCTTTACTGGTCGGCCTCTAACCTGTTGAGCATCATTCAGCAGTACTTTGTGGCCGGTTGGGGCGGCCTGGTGGATTGGGTGCCGGCTCTGAAACGGAAACCGGCTGTTCCAGCGGCAGAAGCTGTCGTTGTGGAGCCGCCGGCCACGCCCCCACCTGCCAGGTCTGTCAAGCGCCGCCGGCGCAGGAAGTAAGGTATTGTCGAGTTAGTTGCTGCGCAAGCCCGCAGAGAAAAGGAATATCCATGGCAGGGCAGCAGAGCGGAGAATTCCGCGGTAAGACGATAGAGGCGGCGATCAACGCCGGATTGGCAGCACTGGGGGTAACGCGCGACGCAGTCCAGATCGAGGTGGTGCGTCCTGGCAGCCGTGGAGTGCTGGGTATCGGGGCTGAAGATGCTATCGTGCGGCTAACCGTGTTGGCCCCGGCCAGGCCCGAGCCAAAACCCGCTCCCAGGCCTGAAACACCTCCCTCCCCTCCCCCTGGCCGCGAGGCCAAACCCCAGCCCCTGGAACCGCAGCCGACAGCGAAGCCGACACCGGAACAGCCCGCTGCCCCCGTGGTCGTTGCCCCTCCGCCCGTCAGCGAAGACAAGAGGATGGCAGGGGTGCGCGTGGGGCGGGAGTTCCTGATGGGGCTGCTGGAGCGCATGGGGGTGCAGGCCAGGGTGGAAATCGTCCCTCAGAGCGAGGCCGAGGCCGGCGATGGCGAACGGATGCAGGTGCTCAACATCGTGGGCGAGAACCTGAATATGCTGATCGGCCGCCAGAACGAAGTGCTATCGGCACTGGAGTTCCTCACCCGCCTGGTGGTCACCAACCAGACCCACTCGCCAGGCTATTTCACCCTGGATGTGAACGGCTATCGGGCGCGGCGGGCCGAGTCGCTGCGCAAGCTGGCACTGCGCATGGCCGAGCAGGCTGTGCAAACCGGCCGTACCATGATCCTGGAGCCAATGCCCCCCGCGGAGCGACGGATCATCCACCTGGCCTTGCGCAACCACCCCTATGTCACCACACAAAGCATCGGCGAAGGGGACCGCCGCAAGGTGACCATCGTGCTCAAGAAAGAATAGGGGCAAGAACCCGTTGCCTATTGACTTTCTGGCGATCGGCCATCTGACCCACGATCGCACGCCGCATGGCTTCCGGCTGGGCGGCACCGTCTCTTACGCCGCGGTGACGGCCCTGCGGCTGGGCCGTCGGCCAGGGATTTTGACGCGGGGCTCAGGCGAAGGGTTTCTCAGCGCGAGGCTGCCCGAAGGCGCCGGCAACGTGATCCCTCAGCCGGGAAGCGTGCTGGAGGGGGTGGCAGTTCACCTGCTGCCCTCTCCTGTCAGCACGACCTTTATCAACATCTATTATGACGGCCGGCGCACTCAGGTGGTCGAAGCGCTGGCTGCGCCCATTGGCCCCGAAGAGCTGCCCCTGGCGTGGGCCAATGTGCCGCTCGTGCTCTTCGGGCCACTGGTAGGGGAACTGCCCGTGACGTGGGCTGAGGCGTTTCCCACGGCCAGGGTCGCCGTCACCCCCCAGGGCTGGATGCGGCAGTGGGATGCCAGAGGGCATGTCCACCCGGCCCGCTGGCAAGATGCCGATCCTTTCCTGCGCCGGGCTGATGTGGTGATCTTCAGCCGAGAGGATGTCGGGGGGGACGAAGAGTCCATCGCGCACTTGGCCGCTCGCGCCCGCATGGTGGTGGTGACCGACGGCTGGCGCGGGGCTACCCTGTATTGGGCGGGCCAGGCATATCATGTGCCGCCACGGCCCACCCAGGAGGTCGATCCCACCGGCGCGGGAGATGTTTTCGCAGCCGCTTTCTTGATCCGTTGGGCTGAGACCGGCGATCCGCTGGCTGCGGCGCGTTTTGCCAATGTAGTGGCCTCCATGTCGGTCGAAGCCCCTGGCATGGACGGCATCCCCTATCGTCAGCAAGTCGAGCAGTGGCTGGAGCGGGCACAGTAGCTCGATACGGAAGCAGTGGCGGGGAAACGCAGCAGACAGGACAGCTAACGAGGCTCCCATGACCCGTGTCTATGCGTTTGCCAATCAGAAGGGCGGGGTGGGCAAGACGACCACAGCAGTTAACCTGGCCGCTTACCTGGCTGCCGAAGGCAAGCGCGTTCTGGTAGTAGACACCGATCCCCAGGCCAATGCCACCAGCAGCCTGGGCGTCAATGGCGGCCAATTGTCTCGCTCCCTTTACGACGCCATCATTGGCCAGACCCCCCTGGCGAAGGTGATCGTGCCCACCTCACAGCCCGGCGTGCACCTGGCCCCCAGCGCGCCGGCGCTGGCCGGAGCCGAGGTTGAGCTGGTCCCTTTGCTCTCGCGTGAGAACCGGCTGCGCAGAGCCCTGGAACCCGTCCTCTCCATCTACGACCATGTGCTGATAGACTGCCCCCCCAGCCTGGGCCTGCTGACGGTCAATGCTCTCACGGCCGCGCGCAGCGGGGTGATCGTGCCGATCCAGTGCGAATACCTGGCCTTGGAGGGGCTGGGCCGGCTGTGGCAGACCATTCAACTGGTGCGTGAGAGCCTCAACCCCCAGCTCGTCATCATGGGCATGCTCCTTACCATGTTCGACGCGCGCACCAACCTGGCCGCGCAGGTGGTGGCAGAGGTGCGCAAATACTTCCCTGCCCAGACCTTTCAGACCGTCATCCCTCGCAGCGTGCGGCTGAGCGAAGCCCCCAGCCACGGGCAGACGATCCTGGCCTATGCACCCACTTCAGCCGGGGCCCTGGCCTATGCTGCCCTGGCACAAGAGTTACTGGCCCGCGAAGAGGCCGAGGAGCAAAAGCCATGAGCGCGCCACCACGCGGCCTGGGCCGCGGCCTGGGCGCCCTGATCCCTACCTCCATGGGCGTTGCCCGTGCAGCGACCCCTTCCGGCATCCTTGAAGTCTCGGTGACCGACATCCAACCCAACCCGCGGCAGCCACGTATGGCCATGCCGGCCGAGTCCCTGGCCGAGCTGGCCGCCTCCATCCGCGAACATGGGGTGATCCAGCCGTTGATCGTCACCCGCAGCCGGCCCACCGACCGCGCGCCCTATCAGTTGATCGCTGGCGAGCGACGCTGGCGGGCGGCACAACTGGCCGGGCTCAAGACCGTGCCGGTGGTGATCAAGGAGGCCACCCCACAGGAGTCCCTGGAACTGGCCCTGGTGGAAAATGTCCAGCGGGCGGACCTCAATCCCCTGGAAGAAGCTACGGCCTATCAGACGCTAATGGCCGAATTCGGCCTCAGCCAACAGGAGGTGGCCGAACGGGTGGGCAAGAGCCGCGTGGCCGTAGCCAATACCGTGCGCCTCCTGCGCCTGCCTGATCGTGTAAAAGCCTTGCTGGCCGAGGGAACCCTCAGCGAAGGCCATGCCCGCGCCCTGTTGGCCCTGGCCGACGACGAGCTGATCACGCGGGCTGCAGAACAGGTGGTGGCGCGCGAACTGACCGTCCGCCAGACAGAAGAGCTGGTGCGGAGGTTGCTGGCTACCGCTGAGGCCGCCTCCCACCCCCCGCCCGAAGAGAGCTCACCCTCCAACTCTCCGGAGCCTGCTATCCGGCGTCTGGAAGAGGACCTCACCTCTGCCCTGGGCACCAGGGTAACCTTGCAGCGAGGCAAGCGCGGGGGCCGGCTGGTGATCTATTTCTACTCTGATGAGGAGCTCCAGGCTGTTTACGAGCGGATTATGGGCACAGCCTGAAGCGCGCGAGGCTCAAGAGGGTAGCAGGTAGATTAGCGCAGCACGCGTTCGTCACCGACGCGCCTGGTTATCCTCCGCTCGTCCAGATGTTCCATGATGGCCAGGGCATATTTGCGGCTGGCATTGAACATGTCCCGCACCTGGGCCACCGTTATGCTCCCGTGTTCCTGGATGTAGGCCACGATACGGGCCACCATCTCCTCGTAGGTTTCGCGCAGGAACAACACATCCTCGGTAAGCCTGATCAGGATGCCCTGGTACATCAGCGCGCTGACGATTTCGGCGTCGGCCATGGCCAGGGCGTCAGCCATGGAAGGGGGGGTATAAGGCTGTTGGCGGAAAGCCGCCAGCAGGGCATCGGCCCGGGCCTGCTGTTCGGGGGTGAAGGTGATGCGAAAGCCGGGAGCACGCAGGTATTCGCCGACTTCTTCCACAACCCCCTCTTGAACGGCCCGGCCGATCAGCTCATTGAACGACCTGGTGGACCACTGGCTCCGGCCCATGACCCGGCTTTTGAGCTCCTCACGGCCGATGCCTGGTCGCAACGGGTATTGGGCATGGTACTCGGCCAGGGTGGCCGCGACGCGCGTGGCCAGGGTACGCCAGCCACCAATGGAGAGGGCCGGCGTGGCTGAGCTGCGCAACGGCGGCTGTACGATGCCCAACGGGATGATTTGCCCGGCTGCTATCATGCTGGCCAGGGTTTCTTCGGCCACTGCTCCTTCTAATCCGCTGCTCTCGACGACGGTCCTGAGGGGGGCAGGTTCCAGCGCGGCGAGAGTATGCAGCAGCCGTTCCTCTGGGGTGCCACGGGCCAGGGCCTCCAATTGGGAGATCACTGCAGGTTGAAAGCGACGCCAGCGCCGCTGGGGGTGAGGATTGATGACCTGCCCGCCGCCCAGGGTCATGCTGGGGGAGGCCTGGCGGATAATGAAGCGGTCGCCGGCGAGCAGGGCCACCGGTTTGGCCAGGCGGAGCTGGACCCACCCCTCATGGCCCGGGCTGATCTCCTCGGCATCCAGCAGCCGCGTGTGCGCCGATGTCTCGGCCGCGCCGCTGAAGAAGTCCACGAGCTGATTGTGGCGTAATGGTGCCACTGCCTGGTCGGAGAGCATGCGCAGGCGCACATCTACCAGCTTGGTAGCCTGCAACGTCCCTGGCCGGGCCACAACCATGCCGCGCTCCAGTTCATCAGGGTGGACCCCGGTCAGGTTGATGGCCAGCCGGCTGCCCGGCAGGCCGACCTCGACCGGGCGCTTGTGGGTCTGCAGGCTGCGGATGCGAGCCCGCAGATTGCCGGGCACGATCTCCACTTCGTCTCCCACCCGGAATTGTCCATCGCTCAAAGTCCCTGTGACGATGGTGCCGAAGCCGGCCACGGTGAAGGCCCGGTCAATAGGGAGACGTGGCCGACCGCGATCGGGCCGGGCCGGCACTGTAGCCAGCACATCGGCCAGCGCCTGCTTCAGTTCGTCAAGCCCTGTGCCGTTGCGCGCCGACACCCGTACGATGGGCGCCTGGGCCAGGGAGCTATGGGCCAGGGTTTCCTGCAAGTCAGCCTCGACCAGCTCCAGCCAATCTTCATCCGCCACCGCATCCACTTTGGTTAGCGCCACCACCCCCGCTGTCACCTGGAGCAGGTCCAGGATGGCCAGGTGCTCGCGTGTTTGCGGCATCACCCCTTCGTCCGCGGCCACCACCAGGATGGCCGCATCAATGCCGCCAATGCCGGCCAGCATGTTCTTGATGAAATCAATGTGGCCGGGCACGTCAATCACCCCGACCTGCTCGCCCGCGCCCTGTCCCGCGGCCTGACGGGGCGGCGGCAGGGTAAGCCAGGCAAAGCCGAGGTCAATGGTCATCTGGCGCTCTTTTTCCTCCCGCAGCCGATCGGGGTCAATCCCGGTCAGGGCGTGGACCAGGGTTGATTTGCCGTGGTCAACGTGGCCAGCGGTTCCCACCACCCGCATACGAAGCTCCCGTTATTTCTCTGCTTTGGGCCGGCTTTCGAGGGCTGCGTCAACCACATCCAGCAACTGCTGCGCCTGGGTAAGCTGGCGATCGGCGAGAAGCTCATGCAGGCGCCACAGGGCCTCGATTTCGCGCTGGAGCAAAGCAATCGCCTGCTCGAGCGGAGGAAATCTTTCGAGGATTTTATGATTCAGCTTATCTTGCTCTTGGGCAGCGTACTCCCAACGCAGCAGTTCCTTCTTCCAGCGCTGCTCGTTTTCCGCCTGCCACTCGGCCAGCTCTTTGCGCTGACGTTCTTCGGCCAATCTCTGCAGTTCGGCCACCTGGCGCTGTTCGCGGCTGATCTGGGCCTGGAATTCCTCCAGCGCCTTCAAGGCCCGGCCGGCAGCATCGTATTGAGCCGCGAACTCGCGCATCCGCACAACTTGCTTCTCCAACAACTGCCGTTGCTGCTCGAACTCGTCCTCCCACTGAGCCATCTGTCTGGTACGTTCTGCATCGGCCACCCGTTGGGCTTCCATGAAGGTCTGCTGCTCGGAGCGCATCTGGTCCCACAGGGGTGCGATCTTCTGCAGCTCTCGTTCCAGGCGCGGCACAGCTTCCTCCAGCGCGGGCAATCGGCCAGCCAGGGTGTCAAGGCGTTTCAGCAGCTCGACATGCTCGGCCTGGAGCTGGGCAATACGTTTATTGTCCTGGGCGCGCTGCTCCATAATGTACGGCAGCGACCGCGTCCGTTCATCCAGGGCATTGCTGATGCTGGCAGCCGCCTGGCGCACAGAGATCAGTGCTTCGTTCAGGCGCTGATCCTCGGCCTTGAGCGCGATCAACTCCTCCTCAATCCGGCTCAGGCGAGATAACTCCTTGCGGAGCTCGGCAATGCCACGGGCCAGCACCTCCCGATCACTCAGACGGGCCCGTTCTGCTTCCCGCTCAGCCTGTAGCCGCGCTTCGGTTTGTTTGTCGAGCATGACAACCACTTCGCTCTTGAGTTGCTGCAGGGCCTGCTCGATCTGGGTGAAGCGGGTCAATTGGGCCGCGACACTGGCCAGGCGGCTCTCCAGGTCTTGGATGCGTCGTGCCTGTTCTTGCTTTTCGATGCCCAGAGTTTGCAACCGTTGGTCGAGTTGGGCGAGCTCGTCCCGGTCGCGGCGATGTTCTTCGTCCAGCCAGGTTACCATCTGGCTCAGTTGTGTCAGGTCCATAAGCCTCTGCGTCCTTGTCACAAGATTCAGACCGGTTACTCGTTCAACTCCACGACCTCACCGGTCATCAGGAAGATGACGCGCTCGCCGATGTTGGTGGTGCGATCGGCGAAGCGTTCCAGGTTGTGGGCGATCCAGAGCAGGTAGGTCGCCCGGGTGATAGTGCGGGGGTCGCTCATCATGATCACCAGCAATTCGCGAAACACCTGGTCGTTGAGCTGGTCCACTTCGCTATCGCGCGCGGCCAGCCGGCGGGCATCCTCGACATCTCCGTTGATAAAGGCTTGCAGTTGCCCCTGCAATAGCTCTCGGCCGATCTGCGCCATGCGGGGCACATCAATCAAGGGCTTGAGCAACGGCTGATCGGCCAGGCGGAGGGCCAGTACGGCTATCCCCTTGGCATGATCGGCCATGCGTTCCAAATCGGAAGCAATAGATAGGACGGAGAAGATAGTGCGCAAGTCGCGTGCAACCGGCTGCTGACTGGCAATCAGGAACAGGCACTGCTCTTCGATCTGCCGTTCGGCCTGATTGATATCCTGGTCGCCGGCAATCACCTCGCGCGCCAGGTCCTGGTCTCGCTCCGCCAGTGCCCGTACGGCCTTTTGCTGAGCATCTGAGACCCGAGCACCCAGGCAGAGCAACTGCTCTTTCAGCGCGGCCAGGCTGGCCTCAAAGCTTGCGCGCGCCACAGGGGGACTCTCCTTGTCGCTGGCTTCGTGTTGTGTAATTATATCATCTTTCGTTTCGCGGCTGAAATGACGCTGTGCCCATGGGGCGACCATCGGTAGGGGCAGGGCTTGTCCCTGCCCCAGGGGGCGACCACAAGGGTCGCCCCTACAAGTCCCTGCCCGTGGGGCGACCACCGGTAGGGGCAGGGCTTGTCCCTGCCCTCACCCCCTGCAGGTTGTCCATGCGTCTTTGGCAGGAGCAGGAAAGCGTGCTAAGATAACAAGAGCAGTAAGAACAGATACCCGTGAGAGACCTCCATGCAACCAACATTAGCCGTCATTGATATTGACGTATTCAGCGGCCAGGATGAACTGACACGAGAAGGCTTGCTGCAGAACCTGAACCGTAGCACCAGCCCGGCCATTACCCCCCTATGGGTCAACTGGCTGCGTGAACGGGCCGACCTGCGTGTCGTCTGCCTGGTGCACGATCTGGCGGACTTCGACGAGTTTCTGGTCAAAGTCATCCGGACGGTCCCTGGGGTGCGGGGCACAGCCGCCCAGCTCTCTTTTGGCGGGGTGGTGCGCTACGAACCGCTCATGGACCTGCCGTTGCAGAAGTCGGTTTGGACCCGCCGTGCTGCAGCAACTGTGCAGGTGAAGTCACAACCGGGCCGCGATGATGAGGTTTATCGCGCCCTGATCGGGCTGCCCCGGCATCACCACGTAGAGGTGGTCTGGGTGCTCAAGCTCTTCCATTCCCCGGAAGCAGACCTGATGCTGCTCCTGCTGGGGGAGCGCACCGCCGCCCTGACCGGTTACGTGATGAGTTGGGTGCGCACCGTGCCAGGGGTGGTGGACACCCAGTTGACCAGCGTGCTTGATTGGGAGATCTTGGGCCGCATCGAAGACTTCATCGAACTGGCGCGCTGCTTCCCCGAGCCGTCACCCACCCCGAAGAAATAGGGCTCGGGAAAGGGCAGCCGTGGGGGCGTTGGTTTCTATTGAGCGCTTCCATGAGCCCATGAAAGGCACCTGTTAATGGCCGCTCCACGCGTTTATCGTTTCTTTACCGCCCGAGATGGCCGGCGTTTTCTCGTCCGTGAGGCTGAACCCGCCGACGCGCGCCAGACCCTGGCGCACACCAGGGCTGTCCTGGCCGAGCCAGAGTGGAACATCACAGAGCTCAGGGAGTTCGATCTGACCCTGGAAGAGGAACGCTCCTGGATCAGGGAGTTTCGCGAGACCCCCCATAGCATCCTGCTGGTGGCCGATTTTGGGACGCCGGCCATGCCACACATCGTGGGGATCGTGCATCTGATGGCCCAGCACCGCTTTCGCACGCGTCATCGTGCCCGGCTGGGTATCAGTGTCCAGGCCCCCTACCGCGGGATAGGTGTGGGTGAGGCGCTGTTGACAGCTCTGTTGGACTGGGCGGCCGCGGAACCGGAGCTGGAGCGCATTGAGCTTTCGGTGTTCGCGCACAACCAGCGGGCAATCAACCTCTATCGCAAGCTGGGATTCGTGGAAGAGGCACGGCTGGCCAAAGCCTACAAGCTGGCCGACAACACGTACTACGACGACGTATTGATGGTCAAGTGGGTCAAGCCATAGCTATTCAGCCTGTATAGGGAGCCTGCCATGCTCGCCATCACATGTGAGAAGTGCCGACGAAGGTTTACCCCCACCCTGGAGGCATTGCAGGGATATCTCGCTGCCAACCAGGGCAAGAAGTACGCGCTGATCCTCTGCCCGCACTGCGGAAAAGGCAACAAGATCGCCCTTCAGCGCCTCCAGAAGGCAGTGCGCCCGGCCATAGCTGCCGGTGGCCCGGAAGCAGCTCCGGCGCCGGCTGCAGGCCCGGAAGCAGCTCCGGCACCAGCTATAGGGCCGGAGACAGCGTCGCCGGCCGCGGCGTCGGAGGCCGTGGCCAGCGTGGCTGACGTCGAGAGCCCGTGACCGCTTAGGGGCAGTATGTGCGCGGTGGAGAAGGAACCCTCCCTCTTCGAGAGCCACCCCGAGCTGCGGGTTGCCCTGGTCCATGACTGGCTGAACCAGGTAGGCGGCGCCGAAAATGTCCTGGAGGCGCTGGTGCGCCTGTTTCCGGGTGCACCTATCTTTACCAGCATGTACGGCGCCGACCGCATGCCAGCCGGATACCGGAGCTGGGATATCCGCACCACCTTCATGCAAAGATTGCCCGGCGTGACGACCCATCACCAGGCTTACCTGCCACTCTACCCGCTGGCGTTCAGGCAGGTTGACCTGCGCGGCTATGACCTGGTGTTGAGCAACAAGAGCGCCTTCTGTCATGGCGTGCCGGTGCCCGAAGACGCCGTGCACATCTGCTATTGCCTGACCCCCACCCGCTTCGTGTGGCAATATGAGAATTATCGGCAGCGGGAAGCGCTGCCCCCTGCCCTTGACATAGTGCTCAAGCCTTTGATCGCTTTCCTGCGGCGCTGGGATTATGCGGCGGCCCAACGCGTGCACCACTTCATCGCCATCTCCAGCGAAGTCCAGGCGCGCATCCGCCGCTTCTATGGCCGCGAGAGCACCGTTATCTACCCCCCTGTGGACGTGTCTCGCTTCCGGCCCAGCGGCGAACCCCCAGGGGACTACTTCCTGGCTGGAGGCCGGCTGATCCCGTACAAGCGCCTTGACCTGGCCGTGCGGGCATGCTCGGCGTTGGGGCTGAAGTTGCTGGTCTACGGAGATGGCCGCGACAGGTCGGCCTTGGAGAGGCTGGCCGGGCCGACGGTGACCTTTCTCGGCCGGGTGGGGTGGGACAGGCTGGCTCAGCTTTATGCCGGGGCCAGGGCCTTCATCTTTCCCGGCCTGGAAGATTTCGGGATCGCGCCCCTGGAGGCGCAGGCGGCCGGCCGGCCAGTGATCGCCTTCCGCGGCGGCGGGGCTCTGGATACCGTCATCCCGGGCCAGACGGGCGAGTTCTTCACCGAACAGAGTGTCGAGGCGCTGCAGGCCGTGCTGGAACGCTTCGATCCGGCAGCCTATGACCCCCAGCTCTGCCGTCAAAACGCCGAGAGGTTTAGCAGCGCGCGTTTTGAAAAGGAGTTGCTGGCCTTCGTGGCCGGTTGTCTGGCTGGCCACAGGGGAGCCCGGCAGACCCTGGACGGCAGCAGGGGCCAAGCGGGCCCCAAGTGAGGAATGTGATGGAACTACGAGCTTACTGGCGCATCCTCGTCAGGCGTTGGTGGTGGCCGGTGGGCCTGGCGCTGGCGGTGGGGTTGCTTACCGTTATCCTGCAGCGCCCCTGGCAGCCTCGGCCGCTGACCTATCGGGCGACGATGCGTTTCAACGTCGGCATCAAGCCGGAACGGATCCCCGGTGTCTACACCTATGATCGCTACTACACCATGCTGGCCTCGGAATACCTGGTGGATGACATGGGCGAGATCGTGCGCAGCCAGGCCTTTGCCAGCGCGGTCAGTGCCCGGCTGGCCGAACAGGGGATTACGGTGCCAGCCGGCGCCATCGGCGCCAGCACGCAACCCGGCAAGCTGCATCGCATCCTGACGGTAACGGTTACCTGGGGTGACCAGGCCCAGCTTATGGCCATTGCCGACGCGCTGGTGGCCACGTTGACTCAAGGGAGCGCAGAGTTCTTCGGCCAGTTCAGCGCCGAAGAGGCAGATGTCCGCCTGATCGACCCTCCCCAGGTAGGCATTGTCCCCCGGCCGGCACGCGAACAGCTAGACCTGCCCCTGCGCATCCTGCTGGCCCTGGCAGCCGGGGCGGCCCTGGCATTTCTCCTGGACTACCTGGACGACTCAGTGCGTGATCGCGGCGATGTGGAGTCCCTGGGCCTGCCGATCCTGGGGGAGATCCCCAGGCACTGACTCTTCAGGACTTACAGATCATGGAAGCTAACGATTCATTGCGACAGCATGCCAATCGGGACAAACAGGCGGTTGCGCTGACCTCCGTGTTGGCAGCTGTCTTTCTGACGACCATCAAACTGATCGTTGGGGTCTTGACCGGCAGCCTGGGCATCCTGGCCGAGGCGTTACATTCCGGGCTGGACCTGGCTGCCGCGCTGGTGACGTTGTTTGCCGTGCGCGTCGCAGGCCAGCCTGCCGATCAGCGGCACACCTATGGCCACGGCAAAGTCGAGAACCTCTCGGCCCTGTTTGAGACGTTGTTGCTGCTGGGCACCTGTGCATGGATCATCTGGGAAGCCGTCCAACGTCTCTGGTTCAAGGAAGTGGCGGTCGAGGCCAACGTGTGGGCCTTCGCCATTGTGATCGTGGCGATCGTGGTGGACTACAACCGCTCGCGCCTGCTCTACCGGGCAGCTCGCAAGTACGAAAGCCAGGCTCTGGAGGCAGATGCGCTGCACTTCTCGACCGACATCTGGTCCTCGCTGGTGGTGCTGGGCGGGCTGGCGCTGGTATGGCTGTCAGAGAGGCTGGCGGTGAGCTGGCTGGCCAAGGGGGATGCAGTGGCCGCTATGGGCGTGGCCGGCATCGTGATCTATGTCAGCCTGAGGCTGGGCCGACGTACCATCGCCGCTTTGCTGGACGAGGTGCCGCCGGGGTTGCAAGAGGCGATCGCCACTGCGGTGCGCGTGCCAGGGGTGGTGGCTGTGGATCGGGTGCGGGTGCGGCGCAGCGGTCCGGAAGCCTTCGCCGATGTAACGTTGCAGGTGGGCCGTGATGCGGGCCTGGAGCACGCCCATGATATCGCCAGCCAGGCCGAGGCTGCTGTGCAGGCCATCCTGCCCGGCGCCAATGTGGTGGTGCATGTGGAACCGGTGCGCACCCAGGACGAGAACGTAGTGGACACCGTGCGCATCCTGGCCGCGCGGCAGGGATTGGGCGTGCACAACGTGAGCCTGCACGACGTGTTAGGAAGTCGCTCGCTGGAGATGCACCTGGAGGTGGCTGACAACTTGCGCCTGGAAGAGGCCCACGAACAGGCGACGGCCCTGGAAGAGGCGGTCCGCCAGGCCCTGCCCGGGGTTGGCCGCGTTGTGAGCCATATCGAGCCGGTGGGCCAGGTCAGCACATCCCAACGGGTATCACCAGCCAGCCGCCGCGCGGTGGAGGAGGCCCTGGCGGCCATACCGGCCGAGCTTGGGGTCGAGTTCCATCCCCACGATCTTCAACTCCACCGTGATGCCAATGGACTCAACGTGTCCTTCCACTGTATCCTGGCCGGCCAGGTGGCCATCACCGATGCCCACGCCCTCAGTGAGCAGATCGAGCAGGCGTTGCGCCGTCGCGTGGGCCACCTGGGCCGGGTGGTGATCCATGTCGAGCCTGGAGAGGTGGCCGGGCCGGGGAGAGACAAGGATGCCCACCCTGCTTCTGAAACACGCTGATCTGCTGGTGACCATGGATGCCGGCCGGCGACGCATCCCAGACGGCGGGCTGTTCGTGCGCGACAACGAAATTGTCCAGGTAGGGCCGAGCGCGGAATTGCCCGCGGCCGCTGACCGCGTCATCAACGCCCGCGGGATGATCGTGCTGCCTGGCCTGGTCAATACCCACCATCACCTCTACCAGACCCTCACCCGCTGCCTGGCCCAAGACAGTGGCCTGTTCGGCTGGCTGACCACCCTCTACCCCATCTGGGCCAGGCTGACCCCCGAGGCGGTCTATGTCTCGGCCAAGGTGGGCCTGGCCGAGCTGATGCTCTCCGGCTGTACGACCTCCAGCGATCACCTGTATATCTACCCTAACGGGGTACGAATTGACGACGAGATCCGGGCCGCGGTCGAGCTGGGAATGCGCTTCCACGCCACCCGCGGCAGCATGAGCCTGGGCCAGAGCCAGGGTGGCCTGCCCCCCGACAGCGTGGTAGAACGGGAAGACTTCATCCTGCGCGAGAGCCGGCGGGCGATCGAGCAATTCCACCAGCCGGCGCGCTTCGGCATGGTGCGGGTGGCGCTGGCCCCCTGCTCCCCGTTCAGCGTCACCCCCGACCTGATGCGGGAAAGCGCTGCCCTGGCCCGCTCCTACGGCGTGCGTCTGCATACGCACCTGGCCGAGACCGTGGACGAGGAGCGCTTCTGCCTGGAGAAGTTCGGCGCCCGGCCGGTGGCATATGTCGAGTCGCTCGGCTGGACGGGACCAGACGTGTGGCATGCGCACTGCGTCCATCTCAACCGACAGGAGATCGGGCTTTTCGCGCGCACTGGCAGCGGGGTGGCCCACTGCCCCAGCTCGAACATGCGCCTGGGTTCGGGCATCGCGCCGATCCGGGCCATGCGCGATGCCGGGGTACGGGTTGGCCTGGGGGTGGATGGATCGGCCAGCAACGACGCCGGCCATCTGTTGGCCGAAGCGCGGCAGGCGATGTTGCTGCAACGGGTGAGCCGGCCCTCGGAAGTCCATGCCGGCCGGCACAAGCCCGCCGGTGACCCGGCCGCCTTGGGTGCCCAGGAGGTGTTGGAGATGGCCACCCTGGGCGGCGCAGCCGTGCTCGGCCGGGACGACATCGCCGCGCTGGCCCCCGGCATGGCCGCCGACTTCATCGGCTACCGGCTGGAGCGGCTGGCTTTCGCCGGCGCGCTCCATGACCCCCTGGCCGCGCTCGTCTTCTGCACGCCGCCGACCGTGGACCTGAGCGTGATCAACGGCCAGGTGCGGGTGTGGGAGGGCCAGATCGTAGACCTGGACCTGCCTGCGCTGGTGCGTCGGCACAATGCCCTCAGCCGTGCCCTGCTGCGGGGGGAGGAGTAAGGGAGATGGATCAGCCACAGATGCCCTCACCTCTGCGCGACGCTGTCCTGGAGCTGGCCCGCCGCTACAATTTTGAGGAGGGCCACGCGCTCCAGGACGAGAGGCTGGCCTTACGCCTGTTCGACGAAACCGCGCGGCTGGGCCTGCACAACCTGCACACCCAGACCCTCGATCTGGAGCTCACCCCGCGTCAGCTCCTCAGTTGCGCCGCGCTCCTGCACGATATCGGCTACTGGTACGGCTATGAGGGGCACCACAAGCGGGCGTTCAAGATGATCATGGCCGAACCCCTGGCCGGCCTCTCCCCCCGCGGCCAGGCCCTGGTGGCCCATGTGGCGCGCTACCACCGCGGCAGCACGCCCGACCCATCCAGGCATGAGCAGTTCGCCGCCCTCAGCGCGGAAGATCAGCAACTGGTCACCCGGCTTGGTGCCATCCTGCGCCTCGCCGATGGCCTGGACCGCACCCATACCAATGCCGTGCAAGACCTGCGCTGTGAGCTCGAAGCCGGCCGGCTGGTTATCACTTTGCTGCCCGGCATGGCCGATGAACTCGAACGCGAGGCCGGGCAGAAGAAAGCCCGTTGGTTTGAAGCAGTGTTCGGGGTGGAAGTGGTGCTCAGATAACTCTTTTGAAAATCGGGCTATCCAGTCAACCGCTCCTGAAACAAACAGGTCGGCCCCCCATACGGGAGGCCGACCTGTTGATATTTCCGGCTGCTCAGCTTAGCGGCGCACCACCAGGGGCATGAAGGCCCGTACGCGCATCACCGGTGCTGCAGGCACGGAGGCCGATTGTGGCCCGTAGCGCTGGCCATCGTAGGTGTCTTCCAGCCAGTACCAGTAGGTCTGGCCCGGCTGCGCTGTGCTGTCCACAAACCGGAAGGCCGAGCCGGCCGCGGCCGTCACCGGCGCCGGGGTCAGGAGCACAGCCTGCAGGCCCTTAGCGTTGTCGGCCCGCCATACATTGAACCCCTGCGGTGCAAACCCTATGACCTCCCACGTCAACAACACCTGCCCGTAGTCCGCGTCCAGGGTGAACCGGGCCAGCATCACCCCGGTGGGGGCCACGTAGCCGAAGTCAAGGCTGAGGTCTTCCCGGGCACCTGTGCCCATGGCCAGATTGACTGTCTTGCTGCAGCCGGCCGGGGTGGCACACAGGTAGCCGTTGAACTCCTGTGGCGCACTGACAGTGTAGATACCGGGCAGCAGGTTCTGGAACATGTAGGAGCCGTTGACCGAGGTCGTGGACTGGCTCACGCTCTGGCCCCGCACATCTGTCCCTGACAGGGCCAGGGGCACGCCGTACATGCCAGGTTCGCCAGAATCGGGAGTACCATTTCCGTTGGTGTCCACCCAGGTCTGGTCACCCAGCCTCACATAGTAGATCTCACCGTAGTTGTTGCCATCCGAAGACCCACTGGCCCCCTCCACGACCAGGACGACAGACAACACGTCGGGCGTGGTGCTCTGGAGGTCGCCAGGTTGCATTTCAACCACCAGGTAGTGACCTGGCAGTTGCCCCGGGAAGGCATAGCTGCCGTCGTCAGCGGTGGTCTGGCAGGCTACCTGAGGATCGCCAGGAATATCTAGCTGTCCATCCCTATCACTATCAACATATAGGCAGACCTTCACCCCGTTGATACCGGTTTCACCCAGCCCCTGGGCTCCATCTTCGTCCCAATCGTAGAAGACGACGCCGGTCACGCTGCCCCTGCCGGCATAGCCAAAGTCGGCCTGGGTGTAGTTCGCCCCCGCGTTGACCGTCACCAGGTGGGGTCTGGGCCCGCTCTGAGGTCCGGCGATGAAGGTGTAGCCATTCAGGGCCGAGCTCGCTTCGTCAACATCTACCCAGTAGCTGCCGGGGAAGAGGCCCGCGAACTGATAAGCGCCGTCGTCGGCCGTGGTCGTGGTGGCCACCAGGGTATCTTGCCCATCCAGTTCTGCCACGCCATCGCCGTCATCCCGGTACAGGCGGAGGACTACCCCGTTGATGCCGTAACCGGCACCTTCGTCTTGCTGGCCGTTGCCGTTGGCATCGTTCCAGACGTAGTCGCCGATGCGCGCGGGGGCCAGGACGATCACCTCGGCGCTGTCGCTGGCTGTCAGGGTGGGGCCAGCCGGCGGTGTGGCGGTGACGGTGGCCGTATTGGTGAAGCTGGCTGTAACGTTCTGCACGGTGCAGCTATAGCTCGTACTCGCGCCTGCTGCCAGGGTGCCGATGGAGCGATCACAGGCCGGCGCCAGGGGGTCGCTCACCGTAACGTTGGTGAGGGTGACATCCCCGGTGTTGGTGATCGCGATCTGGAAGGTCACGTCCGCGCCGGTGAGCACGGTCTGGCTATCCGGCATCTTGGCGATCATGATGCCCGGCCGGATAACGACGACCTGGGCCGTGTCGGTGGCGATGGCCAGGTCCCCAGGCAGCTCGCGGCCCGGCTCCTTGCCGGTGCTGGGTATGCCCACCACCGTGGCGACGTTCACGGTATCGCTGCTGATAACCGTTGTGGTGCTGTAGTTCCAGGTCGCGCCGGGGGCCAGGAGGGCACCGTAGGTGGCAATGGGCTGCGCGCCAGGGCCATAAGGATCACCCAACTTGTCATCATACAACGCCACGTCCTTCAGATAAGTATGCCCGGTGTTGGTGATCGCGTAGCAGTAAGTAACCTGGGCCGAATAGGCTATGGTCAGGGTGTCAACCCCAGGGCAGTTGCCATCGGCGGAAACGGTCTTGGCCAGGCTGATGCTGCTGTCGGTATAGCCGAAGTCCGCGTCCTCAAAGGCCTGGTTGGGGTTCAGGATCACGTCCCGGGCCTCCGGCGCCAGGACGGGGTCTCCCGTGTAGGCCATGCCGGCCAAAGGTCCGCCGGGGTCAAAGTTGGATGGGGCGATCTTGACGCAGTATGCACCATCGTTTAGCCCCCTGAAGTGATATGTGCCGTCGTCCCCGGTGGTTGTGGTGGCATACGGCAGCTCCGCGGACCCCACCTGCGCGCACGGCTTATTGTAGAGGTTGACCTGCACCCCGGCCAGTCCTGTTTCCCCAGGGCCTGGCCGGCCATCCAGATCATCGTCCTTCCACACCAGGTCGCCAATGGAAGCGTCAACAGGCTCGCCCAGGCAGAGAGCTGGATACAGGGTGCCTTTCCCCACCGTAGTGCTTGCTTTGGCCTCTACCTGGAGGGGATCGTCCGGATCCCAGTCGCTGGCCCGCAGGGTATAGACGAAGATGTCGTAATCCCTGTACTCTCTTTCCTCGCCGCTGACGAAGTCGAATTTGATGCCGTAGAACGGGTTATTGGTGGGGTTTTCGACCTCGTAATTGCGGCCTGTGGGTGAAGTGTAAATGGCACCGTCGGCTGGCGAGAGTGCCGTCTTTCCAGCCGGCAGGCTGAAGGTCACGTGCGACAGGGCGCGGTCGCAGTCTACAGTAACCTTGATGCGCACCTGGACTGTATTGCCCCTCTGGGTGGCATCCAGCAGCGTCCAGGTAAAACACCCGTCTGTGACCGAGCACGGATCTACCACCGCGTGAGCAGGTGGCACGGCAGCCGGGAACACTCCCAGTGCTAAAGCAAGTACAGTGATTGCGGCGATAAAGTATCCACGCATTCTCGATAGTTTATACATCTCTCTTTTCCTCCCAAAAGGTCCTGTTCGTTGAGCCTATATGCTGAAATTGTCTATCGTCCCCTGAGACGTCTCTTTCCAGGGG
>DAOTZS010000042.1:0-11420 GCA_034434335.1 Anaerolineae bacterium | reverse complement strand
CGTGGATAGGACTCATCGCTCGTTTCCTCCCTTCGTCACATAGATGCGCCCGCGCCAGGATAGCGCTATCGCTGCTGCCAGGCGCCTCGGTGCGTATCCACAAGACATCGTGGCCACTCTCACGCAGCGCGGCGACTGCATCGTAGGGAAAGTTCTCATTCGCCAACAGGCGCATAATAGCCTCTTCCTATGCCACCACGAGCGGGTAGACCTTCTCTGCGTGGAGCACGGTGCTGGCATACGCAAGACAGGCCTGGATGTCTTCGCGCGTCAGGCCCGGATAGTTCCGCAAGATTTCCTCCTCAGGCCATCCCTCACTAAATGCCAACGCCTCAGGCTCATATTCGAGCGGGCCTCATCCAGAAACCCTCACAAGCTCATCTCTCCTGGACGATGATGCCGTGCGCTCGGGCTGCCTCTGCCAGCTCCGACATTTTCTCTTTGGGAGGAGTTGCCAACTGGCTGGCTCGATATTCCAACCCCAGTGCCCGATACTTGTCTGTGGCCAGACGGTGGAACGGTAATAACTCCAACGACAAAGGCTCGGCTGCCTGGTGACCGTTCTCCACTCTCAGGCAGGTCAGGTAGTAAATGAAGTCGGCGATGGCTCCAATCTCCTCCGGTGTGTCATTCACGGTCGGGACGACGGGCACGCGGAAGATAATGGGTTTGCCGGTCTGGGCCAGTCGTGCCGCGTTGGCCAGGATGCGCTCGTTGGAGACACCGGTAACCGTCCGGTGTTTGGCCGGGTCCATATGCTTGATGTCCATCATGATCAGGTCTGTCACCGACAGGAGCGTGGCCAGGTCCTCCCACGAACAATGGCCGGCTGTCTCGATCGCCGTGTGCAGTCCTTCGGCCTGACAACGGGCCAGGATGGCCTGTGCAAAGTCGCGTTGCAATACTGGCTCGCCGCCCGACAGAGTGACCCCACCTCCTGAGGATTCGTAAAAGGCGCGATCTCGCAGTACTTCCTCTACCACCTGCTCGACGGACATCTCGCGGCCGATCAGCTCCAGCGCGCCAGCATAGCACGTCTCGACACAGCGGCCACAGGCCTGGCACTTCTCATGCCAGAAGATATGTGTGCCTTCTTGCAGGGTATGCGCCCCTTGTGGGCAGGCGATCACGCACTCGCCGCAGGCAATACACCGGCTGGGGAAGAACCGGATCTCCGGCCTGAGGCGGATCCCCTCTGGGTTGTGGCACCAGAAGCAACGCAGCGGACACCCCTTGAGAAAGACAGTGGTGCGGATCCCCGGCCCATCGTGGATGGAGAACCGCTGGATATTGAAAACAATGCCGTTTGTATGTTTTTTGTAGGACATATCGAACCGTTCCGCCGTACAGCGAATGAGAAGATAGGCCACGTCGTGGCCGTATCAGTATACCACGGGCGCAAACGAGCGCCAAGAACCCTGCGAGTTATTTAGCTTATTGCGAGCGGATTTGTGCAGCGGTTCGGCGCAAGCTATATCAGGACGAGGAAACGAGGGGGCCCCTGTACCAAAGCTTTTTGCGTACGCTTCGACCCTGCCACGGTTTACGAAATCGGAGTTGCGGGATAGAATGGTGTTACATATTTGGTAGGCAAGGGCCAGGGGAATGTCTGAGGATGTATTGCTCCGTTGCGGTGAGTGTGGCATCAGCTTTGTCTGGACCATTGGCGAGCAAGCCGCTGGGCCGCGGCCTGAGCTCTGCCCCATGTGCCGGCGTCTGGCTCCCCCTCCCGGACGCCGACGGGGGGTGATCAAATGGTTCAGCCGGGCTCGTGGCTATGGCTTCATCGCGCCCATTGAAGGGCCAGACCTGTTTGTGCACAAATCAGGGCTGGCAGCGGGCCAACCCTTGCCACGTGCCGGGCAGTTGGTTGAATTCGCTATAGCGCAGACGTCTGAGGGAATGCGGGCTGTGGAGGTAAAGGTATTGGAAGCGCCTGAATAGCATCAGGCGCCTCGGCTCTTCGAGTTCTGATACCTGCCTGCCGGCTGACGGCTGGCCCATATCAGGATGGCAAGGGCCGAGGCTCCCAAGACGATCAAGGCGATCAACTTGTAAAGCCGGTTTTCCAGGCCCAGGGCCAGGGCGCCAAAGGCCGCACAAAAGGTGTAATAGCCCAGGACGATCTGTCGCTGGCTGAAGCCAATGTCTAGCAGCCGATGATGGAGGTGATCGCGGCCGTTGAAGCCCGGCTTGCCACCATGCCGCAGGCGGTTAAAGATCAGCCAGGCCACGTCCAGAATAGGCAGCCCCATGACCAACAATACGGTTGCTACTTTAGCTCCGGCTATGATGCTCAAGGCGGCCAACCCCCACCCCAGGAAGTAAGAGCCACTACTGCCCATGAAGACCCGCGCCGGGTTGAAGTTGAACGGCAGGAAGCCCAGGGTGGCCCCCAGGAGCGCCAGCGGCAGCAAAGCCACACTTAGCTGCCCTTCGCGCACCATGTGGATGGCCAACACAAGAGCCACAATCGCGGCCACCCCGGCCGCCAGCCCATCCAGGCCATCCAGCCAATTGACCGTGTTGATCATCCCCATGAACCAGAAAATTGTCAACCCCCAGACGATTGGCGCCGGAAAAACGATCTGGCCATGGTTAAAGGGGTTGTTTACCCGCTCGATGAAGATAATGAAGGCAATGGCAATCAAGGCAGAGACGAACTGCGCCACATATTGCGGTCTGCTGCTGAACTGAAAACGATCATCCAGGAGCCCGAAGATAAACACAGCAGCGGTGCCTATCAACAGGCCTGTCAGGCGAGTCAACTCCTTTGGGTCCAGGCGGGGTGGCAGCCATTGGGTGGGTAGGAGTAGCGTCAGCAGCACCGCCACGCTGAAGCCGACATACATGGCCACGCCGCCTAACCTGGATACCACCCCCTTGTGCTGGCGTCGGCCACCTGGCCAGTCGGCCAACCCCATCCGAAGGCCCCACGCGCGAGCAACGGGGGTGAGTGCCGCACTTATCCCCAGGCTCACAGCGAAAACCAGGACAAAAGAGGGCCAATACGAAAGCACTTATCCCTCATCCTTACGGATAAAGCCGATTAAGCATCCTTGGGAAGGCAATGGTCTCCCGGATGTGGTCCAGGCCACAGATCCACGACACGGTGCGCTCTACGCCCAGGCCGAAGCCGCTATGTGGCACCGAGCCATAACGCCGCAGGTCAATATACCACTGATATGGCTCACGTGGCAGGCCGTGGCGATCTATGGCGGCGAGCAAAAGGTCGGGATCGCTCATGCGCTCTGAACCCCCGATGATCTCGCCGTACCCCTCGGGCGCCAACAGGTCGGCTGAGCGGCATACCTCGGGCCGGCCGGGCTCTGGCTCCATGTAGAAGGCCTTCACGGCGCTGGGGTAGTGATGAACGAAGACCGGCTTGTCGAACTGGCTGGCCACGAAGGTCTCATGGGGCGCTCCGAAGTCATCTCCCCATTGCAGGGGTGGCAACGGTTCGTCGTGGGGTGGCACGGTGACGCCGCGCGCGGCCGCTTCGTTAATCATCTCGACTGCTTCGTCGTAGGAGATGCGTGGGAATGGCGGGACAACCCTTTCCAGTGCGCTGATATCCCGTTCCAGGAATTTCAGTTCAGCCGCGCGTTCGCGCAGGGTTGTTTGCACTATGTAGCTGACATATTGCTCTTCAATCTCCAGCAACTCCTCTAGTTTGCAGAAGGCGATCTCGGGTTCCACCATCCAGAACTCCTGCAGGTGGCGCCGGGTCTTGCTTTTCTCAGCGCGGAAGGTGGGCCCGAAGCAGTAAACCCGGCCAAAAGCAAAGATGTTGGCCTCGTTGTAAAGCTGGCCGGTTTGGGCCAGATAGGCCGGAATGCCATGGAAATCGGTCTGGAAGAGGGTAGTAGTGCCTTCGGCCGCGGCCGGGGTCAGGATGGGGGTGTCCACCAGGATGAAACCGTTATCGTCGAGCCAGTCTCGCATGGCCTTGACAATTGTAGCGCGAGTGCGCAGGATTGCCCACTGCCGGCTGGAACGGATCCACAGATGGCGGTTGTCCATCAGGAATTCCACCCCATGTTCCTTGGGTCCGATGGGATACTCGGCAGCTTCCTGAACTACCTCGATGTTACGCACGTCCAGTTCGTAGCCACCTGGGATACCAGGAGCGCGCGGGTCAGCCCTTACGACCCCCGTGAGAATCAACGAAGACTCCAGGGGCAGGCGTTTGGCTGTGTCAAATACGTCTTGAGAGACGTTGCCCTGAAAAACCACGGCCTGGACGATCCCCGAGCCATCACGTATACGCAGGAACTGGAGTTTGCCTTTGCCGGTCTTCAGTTGCAGCCAACCACGCACGACGACTTCCTGCCCAACGTAGCGGGCAATGTGCTCAACGCGAATGATAGGTGTCACAGCGATAACTCCTGACTAATGATCGTTGTAGATGACCTTTTCGGCCTGTTCCCAGGCTGTCCTTTGTGGAGAAGAGCTTGCGCGGGTCGGCAGATATTGGATGTGCCCTCGCCGCTCTCCTATCGAAGTATACCATAGGCCGCCTTCTCCTGTCACACCTGCTCTACCCTCACGCGCTCAATCTTGCGACCGCTCATCTGGATCACGGTCAGGCGCAGGTTACCATAAGGGATTACCTCGCCCACTTTGGGGATGCGACGGATCTGGAAGAGGATGAAGCCGGCAACGGTTTCATAGTCGGAGGAAGTGGGCAGGCCCAGGCCCAGTGCCTCGTTCACCTCATCAACTCGGCTCTGGGCATCAATCTCATACACTCCCCCACCCACCTGCGCTATCTGAGGGGCCTCGCTCACCCACTCATCAATCAGGCGACCTACCACCTCTTCGGCCAGTTCCTCCGAGGTGACCAACCCGGCCGTGCCCCCAAACTCGTCCAATACGATCGCCATGTGTTTGCGTTCCCGACGCATCTGTTGAAACAGCTCCCCGATCCGCTTGCTCTCCGGTACAAACATGGCCGGCTGGATAATGTTGAGGTCGAGCAAGGAGCAATCCAACAGCTCCGGGTTATCTGCCAGGATCGGCAACAGTTCTTTGATGCCCACGACACCGCAGATGTGGTCAAGGTCCTCTTCGTACACCGGGAAACGGGAATGCCGCGATTGCTTGAACTGTTGCAAGAGATCACGAATGCGGGCCTTCTTCTCCACACCCACGATCTCGGGACGGGGGATCATGGCTTCGCGCACATAGCGGGAGCCGAATTCTATCGCCCGCAGCACCATTTGCTTTTCGCTGGGCCGAATGATCCCCTCATCCTCGCTCTCTCGCACGACCTCCTTTAGCTCTTCGATGGTATGGATGCCATGACCACCGGTCTGCCCACCTATGCCAAGTGTTTTGAGCACCAGGGTGGTGGATTGATCCACAATCCAAACCAGCGGTGCAGCCAGGTGAGCAAATATCTCCATAAAGCGGCCGGTTATCAACGCGGCCTGAGCCGGGAAACGCAGGGCGATAGTCTTAGGGGTCTGTTCGCCTAGCACCATGTGCAGGAAAGAGAGCAAGAGCAGCACCAGAAGTGCCCCCAACGCTCCAGCCAGTTCTGGGGGCAGGGTAGCCAGGGCGAATAGGCGCGTTAGGGTGGGCTCCAGCAGGTATTGCAGCGGCTCTTCGGCTACGATGCCTAGCAGGATCGAGGAGACAGTAATGCCAACCTGGGCCCCCGCGATGGCCCGGTCGGGGTCGCTGAGCAGGCGCAGCACCGAACGGGCTGCAGCATTGCCCCTCTCGGCCAGGCGTTCCATGTGTCCCTTGCGCACCGTGACCACAGCAAACTCCACGGTGACGAAGAACGCATTGGCCAGGATGATCGCCAGCCCGGCAAGAATGGGCCAGAGAACCGGCTGGCCTAAAACCTCACTATTGTTCATCGTCTGCTCATCTCCATAGCTTTCGCCGGCGGTCCGCGCCGGCCTTTATGCTTATTGTACCTAACGGAAGGCCACATCGCCAGAAACCAGGTTCCAGCTATGCAAATCTGTCCTCACGGTGAGGAATGATATCCGGGCGACGAGGATTAATTTGTGCTGTCGGCTCCGGCCTGCACTCGCTATGTCGAACGCAAGCCAGATGCTTGGGCTACGAGTGTACTTTCTGGGCGGGTTCCTGTGTCGCGGCCGGGGCAGATGAAAACGCGGGGCCGGATCAATCCGGCCCCGCCGCGGCGATTGTCAAAGCAGAGGACATGTTGTGTGGCGGCAAAGCGCATGGGGGAGTCAAAGGCAATCTATACTGTCGAGAGATCCCACTCCTCGTAGATCTTCGGCACATCGCTGATCAGGCGGCGGGTATAAGGGTGCTTCGGCTGCAGGATCACTTCATCGGCCGGTCCGCTCTCAACAAACTTCCCGCGTTCCATGATGTAAACAGTATCCGAGACATAGTACGCCAGGCCGATGTCGTGGGTGATGAAGATCAGCGTCATCCCGATCTCATTGCGCAGATCCATCAAGTAATCCAAAATGGTAGCGCGCGAGCAGGCGTCGATCATCGAGGTGGGTTCGTCGGCCACCAGGATCTTGGGCTTCAGCAGGAAGATACGGGCGATCATCAGGCGCTGCATCTGGCCACCCGAAAGCTCAAACGGGTACTTGTTGGTCAGCTCCTCGAACTTCAGATTGACAAAGCTGCATGCCTCGGTCATCATCTCCACTTTCTTGGCGCGCGGCAGATGACGCCCTCCCCGCATGTGAATGCAGTCCAGGAACAGGGTATCAATCTTGTTGAAGATGTTGTAGGAAGAAAACGGGTCCTGAAAGATGGCCTGGATGCTTTTCCAGTATTCCCGTTTCTTACCGTAAGTGCTAAGATCGAGCTTTTTCCCTTGAAAATAGATCTCGCCTTCGGTGGGGGTGAGCAGGCCCAGGATCATCTTGGCCAATGTGGTTTTGCCGCTCCCTGATTCGCCTACAATTGAAATGACCTCTCCCTCCCGGAAGTCGAAGTCCACATGATCCACGGCTACAGTCTTGCGGCGGCCAAAACCGAATATCTTGGTCAGGCCTCTTCCGCTCAGACACAAGTTATTCTCACCGGGCATGCTGATAAGCCTCCCTCAGCGTTTTCTCCGATAAGATACAGCGATAAGCGCGACCATTGCCTGCATCGTAGAGGGGGACAGAAGTCACCTTGCATTCCGGCTGAACGTATTTGCAACGTTCGGCAAACCGACAACCAGCCGGCGGCTTTTTGAGATTGGGCGGCGCGCCCGGAATCGCTGTCAATTTGGTGTTCCGAAAGCCGTGTTCAGGCACCAGGATCGAGCCCATGAGCCCTTTGGAATAAGGATGGAGGGGATCGAACACAACTTCTCTGGCGGTGCCCTTCTCCACGATCTGTCCGGCGTACATGACCATGATCTCATCGGCCACATTATAAAGCAGCGGGAGCTCATGCGTGATGAAGATCATAGATTTGATGAAGCCGTTGGCCATCAGGCTCTTTAGCATCTTGATGACCATCTTCTGCGAACTGACATCTAGCGCAGAGGAGGGCTCATCGGCAATCAAAACGCGCGGACGAAGGATGACCGCTACCGCGATCACCGTGCGCTGCTTCATGCCGCCCGAAAGCTCTACGGGGTATTTGTGCAATACATCGGCTGAGAGCCCCAGGGTCTCAAAACTTGCTCTGGCAAGCTCGTAGATGTTTTTCTTGCTTTCGGTCGGATCGTGCGCCAGGATCACATCTTCGATGAAGTTAATAACCTTTTGGGTGGGATTGAGTGCGTTCATCGCGGCCTGGGGGATGTAGGCAATTTCCGTTCCCAAGATGGATTTACGGATGTCATCGGGCTTCATCCCGGTAATCGTGCGACCGTTTATAATGATCTCGCCGCTGACATAATGCAGCGGCGGGAAATAATACCCCATCAGGCTGAGGGCCAGCGTGGACTTGCCGCAGCCCGATTCCCCGGCGATGCCCAGCGTCTTCCCCTCCTCCACCTTCAGAGACACACGGTCCACCGCGTAGACATCTTCGCGGAAACGCGTGATGTATTTGGTGGTTAGTTCCCGGGCTTCGAGCATGACATTTGCCATCTTGGTTTCCTACTCCCTTAATGCCGGATTGAATATCTGATCGAGGCCTGTGTTCATCAAATTCATCGAGAACGTAATCAGCGCGATGGTAAGGATCACGGGAAGGTACGCCCACCATTTTCCCAGGATGGGCGCCTGGTAAATAAATGCCCAGTTCAACATCAGCCCCAGGGTTGGCACTTCCGTTGTCTTTGGTCCCAACCCAAGGATTGATAACCCGGCCTCTGCCAGGATAGCCGTGGAGATTTGCAAGATGAACGCCATAACAACATAGGAGGCGATATACGGCAGAATATCTCTGACAATAATGTGAGGAATCGAATGCCCGGAAAGCTTTGACAGGTTGACGTGGTCGCGGTTACGTAGGGACATCACCTGTGCGCGCACGGCCCTGGTTGTCCATACCCAGGAGGTGAACCCGATCACCGCAGCGATAGTAAAGGCCCCGCGCTTCTCCTGCCCGATACTGAATGAAATCAAGATCAACAACACAATCGTGGGGATTACGGTGAAGAGGTTGGTGAAGAACATGATGACGTCATCCACCAGGCCACCTATGTACCCCGCCAGCAATCCCAGGGTCAAGCCGATGAGGGTGGCGATGAGGCCGGCGACAAAGCCGATTTGCAGCGACACGGCGGTGGCCTTTACCAACTCCGTCAACACATCCCGCCCGAAGTTATCGGTCCCTAGCGGTAACACCCGCACATTCGCGACCTGGTTGACATTCACGTAATCGGAACGGTTGATGATGCCTTTCTGTACCAGCGCACCTGTCGCCGGGTCTTGCGCTGCAATAATTATCTCATTGGTTGAAAGAAGTCCTTTTAGCGCTTGATCAAGTCTGGCGTAATAGTTCCGCTTGGCAATGGTCATTCCCTCGATCTTCGCTTTGGGATCATAGGCTT
This sequence comes from Anaerolineae bacterium, assembly GCA_034434335.1. GTDB lineage: Bacteria > Chloroflexota > Anaerolineae > CG2-30-64-16 > CG2-30-64-16 > DAOTZS01. Next base: position 2,473 of record DAOTZS010000042.1, on the reverse strand, counting down.
TTTCCCATTGTTCCAGGAGCTTCGCGGTATCTTCGATGTCTATCTCATTCTCGGGGACCCCATATGCTACAAGCCAATCTCTCATTGCCAAACGGTCGTCTCTAGTCAACCTGCTGGCGATTCGCTTGGCATCGGCATCAGGTAGGTGAAGGATGTAAGCGGTATTGGCAGAAGTTGTATTGGTATTGACGACATCAAAAGAGCTCACATAGATTCCAGGGGGAAAGAAAGTCCCTTCAGCGATGATCGCCAGTGGCGGATGTCTGATAATCAGCGGGTAGACAATCACGATCAGAATCAGTGCCGCTAAGATGGAAAACCCCACCACGAATTTGCCTGAGCTAAAAGCCTGTCGAAGCGTGTGTCTCATGGCAGCACCTATCCTTGTTCGGCCTGCGCCGCCTTTATACGCGGGTCAATAACGCCGTAAAGAATCTCGATGACGAAGTTCGCAGTTAACACCATGATCGTGATGATCAAGGCAGCTGCTGAAATCAACGGATAATCCTGTCCCATGACACCGTTATAGAGCGTGAAACCAAGCCCCGGATAGCTAAAAATGATCTCCGCAAACAGCGCGCCGCCAACCATAGTACCGATCGCTAACGCCAAACCGGTGACTTGCGGCAGCATGGCATTGCGAAACACATAGCGGACGATCTTGCGATCCTTGATGCCCATGAAACGGCTGAATTTTACATAATCCGCATTCAGCTCATAGATGGACATGGCGCGCATGCCTAGCGCTTGACCCCCGATCGCGATGATGACGATAGACCAGAAGGGCAGTTGATAATGCACGATCACGGACCAGATAAAATCCCAGCTAAAGCTGGGGATCAGGTCAAACCCATATCCACCCGAGGTAGGGAACCATTCCAGGACAACTCCAAAAATAACCAGCATAATGACTGCCATGCCAAAGGCCGGGAAATTGCTGATAAAAATACTGACAGGCATGAGCACTTTATCAAACCCGCCCTTGAGATAAGCCGCCAATGCACCTAATGTGTTCCCAATCAGCCAGCCGGTAACAATCGCCGGGAACTGCAAGCCTACTGTCCACCAGATGGAAGATGAGAGAACATCGGCCACCGTTCTGGGGTATTGGCTGAATGAGAAACCGAAATCACCTCGCAACACATTTCTGACGTAGATGAAAAACTGTTCGTGCATAGGGCGGTTGGTGCCAAACAGTTCCGTGTACTGCTTATAGATCGCCTGCACCCCGGTCGCATCGGACATCCCTTGAGCAAGCCGCGCGGCGATAGCCGCTACGGGGTCGCCCGGCATGAGGCGCGGTAGGATGAAATTCAGCAGAAAGGCAAAGACGAAGGTGACCACAAACCATGCCAGCTTGTTGAGAAAGTACTTCCAATATCCTTTCAACGCGCCACCTCCTCGTCGGAAAAGGGTCAGCAGCCATATTGATCACGTGCCAGGCACCTTTGCAGGTGCCTGGCACGTTGGCTGCAATGTTCTAGATCACGGGTTGACCAGCTTAATGTTATACAGGCAGGCGACACCCCAGCCGTTGATGCAGACCATGGGCGGAACGGGCGGCACGGTGCCATCACCCTGATGCGGGAAGTTTGTCCAAACCGACTCGTTCACCGTGTGGAACAGCTCAGGCCTGTACATGAGCGTGAAGGAGGGCACGTCGGTCAGATAGATCTTGACCAGTTCCGTATACATCTCCTTCAGCTTGGCCGGGTCGGTCTCGTTGGGGATGAGCTTGAGCAATTCATCAACACGCGGATTGACGTAGCCGCCCCAGTTGCCGTTCCAGTTGTTCGGCATGCCCACCCACTCCGAGCTGAGCAGGTTGCGGATGCGGCCCCATGGCTGGGTGATGCCAGTGCCGGCGCTCCACATCATGAAGATCTCATAGCCGGGTGGCAGCGGCGTATCCGACTTGGTGACGACGGTCTGATACACCGACCATTCGGGGTAGTTGGTCGTGATCTCGATGCCGATCTTCTTGCCGGCCGCGGCAACTACCTCGATGGCTGCCTGCCAGTCGGACCAGCCATTGGGGCAGGTGGCCACATAGCTGAGCTTCTTGCCCTGGTACTCGCGCCAGCCGTCGCCGTCGGTATCCACGATCCCGGCCTCATCGAGCAGCTTCTTGGCACCTTCGATGTCGTTGCCCGTCCACTGTAGGTCCTTGACGGCCTCGTGATCGTACAAGGCCTGCTCAGCCGGGGTCGGGTTCATGAGCGAGCGTGGCACCTGCTCGAAGGTTGCCGACTGGTAGGTCATGGCATTAGCGATGATGGTGGGATAGTCAACCGCGATGGCAATGGCCTTGCGCACCGCCACCTGGTCCAGGCCATGGGCCTTCAGGTTGTAGAAAGCGGTGGGCAGGCTGGCGCCGATGTGATAGGGCGGATCGGGCAGATAAGTGGAGATCGGCAGGCCGTAGTTGAGCCACAGCAGGTGGACGTTGGAGTTGAACTGCTGGCTGACATCC
>DAOTZS010000041.1:0-8597 GCA_034434335.1 Anaerolineae bacterium | reverse complement strand
TTTCGGCAGGTAACCGATGGCGATTTCTATTACTTCCAGGTGAACCGTCAAGGGGGATACGTGGCCGGTGTAGTGCAGAACGGCCGCTGGCATCCCCTGGCCCAGGGGCAGTTAGAACCCCTGGCCAGGCCAGCCGGCCCGACCGCGCACCTGCGAGTGGTCTGTTTTGGCCCCCGCTTCTCGCTCTACCTCAACGGCCACTATCTGACGACACCCTATGACACGGCCTTTGAGAGCGGGAGGGTAGGCCTGCTGGTGGCTCCGGCCGGGGAGGCAGGCCCTCTCAAAGTCGCCTTTGACAACCTGCGCGTCTACGCCGCGGCACCCGGCAGCGCACAGGCTGGCCTTGCCGGCGTTTCGGGAACCCCACCGACCGAGGTCCCTCTGCCGGCTCCCACGGCGACCGCCACCCTCACGTCCACCCCCACGCCCACAGAAACCTCCCAGCCCACTACCACGCCCCGCCCCACTCCCTCGCCCACCCGTCGGCCGGCCATCTCCACCGCCGGCCACCTGGTCTTCCCCGTCTATGCCCCCGACCGCGGCACATACGATCTGTATCAGGCGCGGCTCGATGGCACGGAACTGCGCTGGCTGATCGGCGCGGCCAGCCAGCCTGCCCTCAGCCCCGACGGCCGACAACTTGCCTTCCGCTACTGGAAGAGTGACGAACGGGGCATCGCGGTGATGGGCATGGATGGCAGCAATCTCCGCCGGCGCAGCCACTACCTGGAGGATGGACTGCCCTCCTGGTCGCCCGACGGGCAGACCCTGGTCTTCTTCTCGCGGCGGGAGTCTGACCGCCAGCCGCGGCTGTACCAGGTCAATGCCTATGCGGAGGAGGACTGGGCCATGCGGCCAGGAGGTGTGTCTCTCTTCGGGGAGTATCCCTCATGGCGGGCCGACGGCACCATCCTATATCGGTCGGTGTGGCCAGACAGTGGGCTGGCGATCGTCAACGGGGATGGGTCGGGCTATCGGCTGATCGTGGCAGATGAGTGGGCCACGGCACCCAGCTCAACGCCCGGAGGGGAGTGGATCGCCTTCATGTCGCGACGGGACGGGAACTGGGAGATTTACCGGGTCAGGCCAGATGGCAGCAGCCTGGCACGCCTGACCAATAACAGCGCCAACGATGGCCTGCCCACCTGGTCGCCGGATGGCAGCACCATTGCCTTTGCCTCCGACCGGGATGGCACCTGGGGTATCTGGGCCATGGATGTGGATGGGGCCGGGCAACGCAGGCTCTTTACGCTGCCCGGCCCCCTTGACGGTCGTGTGCGGGGCGAGCCCGTCTACGCTTCACGAGGCTGGGTGGAGGAGCGCCTGGCCTGGGGCCCGTGAAGTCGTCTCAGCACCCCATACTGCTGCCCACCAAAGATCCTCTACTGCCTCTGACCTGGATGCGCCGGCAGGCAGGACACAGCACTGGCAATACAGCGCGCCGCGGCTTCAATGTCCCACTTGCCAGAGTTGATCACCAGGTGGTAGAGGAGGGGGTCTGACCAGTCTACCCCGTAGAAGCGCTTCAAGTATTCGGCAGAAGCCTTGTCACGATTGATGACTACCTCCTGGGCTTCCTTCAGGCTGAGGCGGTCGCGTTCAGCTACCCGGCGCACCCGCACCTCGAGTGGGGCCTCAATCCTCACGTGGAGCACCCCTGGCCGATCTGCTAACACGACCTGGCCACCACGGCCCACAATCACGATATTGCCCCGCTCATAGGCACTCTTGATGGCGGCCTGAACCAGCCAGACTGCCAGATGCTCTTCCAGGGCAGCCACCTCGACCTCTTTTACTGCCTCTGGCCTCTTGTCCCAGAATCCGACGTCAGCGATAGTAGTTGGACGGCGGTAGCCCAGCAGGCGGTCCAGGAAGCCGCGCAACTTATAGGCATCCTCGTGGTAGTCGGTGATATCGGCTTCGGTCACGTGTTGCTCGGCCATCGCCTCGGCCATGAGCCGCTTGTCAAAGTAGTGATATTGCAGTATGTCACAGACACGCGCAGCAATCTCCCTGCCCCCACTACCGTGCTGCCTGGAAATGGTAATGACTGCCATGGTGCACCTCCTCTCTGTAATCTGGGCGCTGTTCAGCACCTGTGGGCCAGCATTTCCAGCCCGGCAATGGCTCCGACAACCGCTCTCACCGATCGTGAGGCCGTGGAGGAGTATCCTCATGCTCTGGCTTTAGTATATCACATCTTGGCGCTTTTGTGTCCCTCGTCTTTAAAAAGTCAGGCACGGCCAAAAGGCCGTGCCTTGCCCCCCGCCAATCCCTTGCCGGCCGGAGGCATTTTGGGTGATAGAAGAATTCACCGGTGGTTGAGAGCCAGTTGCGGGTCGGGTTTTTTGCCCTGCCTGGCCAAATTCAGCTCCTGGCGAAGCTACCCCCGAGAGGCGGCTTCGTGCAAAAGCTCTTCGGCCATGGCGCGGGCGGCCTCGCGAATGGCGTTCAACTTGTATGGCCGGCTCCAGCGGTTGACCGGGATCAGGTCGAAGGTGCGGGCCCGCACGTGCTGGATCCAGCGCTCCATGCTGAGCAGGCAGGTGATCATCCCACCCCCGCTGCCCCCGGCGGCAGCCACAGCGATCACCGGCTTGCCGGCCAGGCCGCTCTCGGCCCCGCGCGGGGCCTCGCAGCGGCGCAGGCGATCGGTAAACGCCTTGGCCGACTCGCTCATCTCTCCCCAGTAGACCGGGCTCACCAGCACCAGGGCATCGGCTGCTACCGTGCGCGCGTGCAGGGCCTGGAAATCGTCCTGCACCTGGCAGACATGGTCGTTCAGGCAGGTACCCCAGCCGTTATCGCACGCCTGACACATCCCAACCTGCAGGTCGTTCAACCGCACTTCCTCAGCCTGTCCTCCGGCCTGTCGTATCCCCTCCAACGCTGAGGCCGCGCAGGCCGCGGTCAGGCCATCCCGGTTAGGGCTGCTGCTGATCACTATCGCGTTCATCGTTTCTTCTCCCTGGTCTTGTCAGCCGCCCAGCGTCTGCACCAGGCTCCGGATATCCAGCTTGGGCACGCCATAGCGGTCACACAAGCCAAAAGCCACGTGGATGGGGCTCTGTTCCACGTTCCAGATCTTGGGGTGGTGCAGGTTATCGCGCCACTCGTAGAAATAAAGGGCCTGTATACGGCCATTGTAATCCAGATTGACCTGGCGGAGCAAAGTGGCGAATTCGTGCATCGCCTGGCTGTAGCATGAGGGATCGCTCTCGGGCACCACCAGGCGTGTCCCTTCCATGTGGTAGCCTACCGCCGAAGGGAAACCGGTTTCGCTCAGGATCACCGGTTTGCCGGCCGCCTCCAGTGCGCTCAATGCCCGGCGCAGGCGCAGTTCAAACAGCAAGAGGCGCTCACGGCGGGTGCGCGTCTCACGCAGGAAGCGCCGGCTCTCCTCAAAGGCGCCAAAGGTGAACCAGGCGCGGTTGTCCATGGGGTAAGCGTTAAGGGACACGATGTCGCAGGCCTCGATCAGCGGCCACACCCATTCGTGGAAATACCCCTCAGAATCGAAGACAATTCCCTCCATAGCATAAGTGAGGGGGGTGGGGAGACCGTGTTGGTCCAGCCATTCCCGATAGGTGGCCAATACATTGGCCAGGCCGAAGGAAAGCCGGGCCGTAAAACGCTTCTGATCAGGTGCATCTCCTCCCTCGCGCAGTTCGTTGCCCACGCAAATCGCTTCCAGCGGTACGCCTAACTCGTGATAACGAGCCAGCTCATCCAGCCGCACCTGTGAACGCCAATCAGCGGCCAGGCCAGCAGCATCCACGTGCATGCCGGCCAGGAGGCTCATCTCATGCTGGCGCAGCAAGGGCGCCAACTGCTGCGCGTAAGCGAAGTGATAGGCACGCGCCGAACGCAGCCCGCTCTCGGCTGCCAGGGCAACCTGCGCCTCCAACGGGACATCATCGTGGGTATGGATCCACGCGCCGACCTTCATGGCTATGACCTCCTTGTGATTCCGATGGGCAAGGTGGCTGCGAGTTTCTGGGGTCTCGGTTAGCCGGCTCACCCCTTCAACCCGCTGGTCACCACCCCCTTGAGGATATACTTCTGCCCCAGGAAGAAGATGATCACCAGTGGCAGGGCGAAGACCAGGTTGGCGGCCAGGGTCACAGTTGTCAGGGGCTCCCCGTGCGGGGTCATATAGGAGCCGGCCAGCTTCACCGAGAGGGTCGTCTTGGCATCGCTCAGGTAGATCAAGGGGGTGATGTAGTCACCCCATACTCCGCCGAAGTTGAAGATCACGGCCGTGGCCAAAGCCGGCTTGGCGTTGGGGAGGAAGATTTGCCAGAAGACCCGGAAGGGGCCGCAACCATCCACCTCGGCGGCATCCTCCAACTCCTTGGGGAAGGTGGCGAAAAACTGGCGGAACATGAAGATGAAAAAGGGACTGGCCCCCAGCCCGCCCAGGATCCACGGCCAGTAGGTGTCCGTCAGGCGCAGGCGCGAGTAGACGATGAATTGCGGGATAAGATAGACGCTGCCCGGAATGATGAACAGGGCAATCACTACCATAAAAAGCGCATTGCGGCCTGGTACGCCGTGGAGCCGTGAGAAAGCAAAGCCAGCCATCGAGCTGGTGAGCACTATAAGAGCAGTGTTGGTGACGGCCAGGAACAGGGAGTGTCCGGCATATCTGGTGAAGGAGAACCCACCAGTGGTAAACACCTTGACATAATTATCCCATTGGGGCACAGCCGGAAAGATCTTGATAGGGTAGGAAAGATATTCGATATCCTTCTTGAGGGTGGTAACGACAAACCAGAAAACGGGCAGCGAGACGACGATCGTCACCAAGAGCAAGATGCCGTACGAGACGGCAATACGAGTTAGCCTGCGAGGGCTCATGGGCCTCATGGGTAATCTTGCAGCCGTCATAGTGGATCCTCACTCCGCGGATTCGTAATAGACCCAGTAACGCTGGGTTCTGAATAACACCAGCGCCAGCCCCAGGATGACAATAAAGATAAGCCAGACCAGGGCAGTACCATAGCCGAAGCGTTGATAGACGAAGTTCTGGTAGTAGACGTGGAGCATATAGAGGTAAACTGGCCGGGGCGGATACGAGAGCTGCGCGGTGCCTGTGCCCAGCAGCAGTGGGAGCTGGAACTGCTGAAAGGAGCCGATCAGGCCACTGATCAGTACCAGGAAGATAACCGGCGTCATCAACGGCAGAGTGATGTGCCAGAAGACCTGCAGGCTTCCTGCGCCATCAATGCGCGCGGCGTCAATGAGCTCGTCGGGGATATCTTGCAGGCCGGCCAGGAAGATCACCATGCCCCAGCCCATGCCGCTCCACACGGCGATCCAGGTCAGGCCAAAGAGGGCCTGGGTAGAAAGCCATGGGATGGCTGTGCCCGGTCGCACCAGGCTGATGATGGCATTGAGCAGGCCGTAGTTTTTGTCCAGGAAGATCTTCCACACCCATACTGTAGCCACAATAGGGATAATGTTGGGCAGGTAGTAGAGGGTACGGAAGAGCCCTCGCCCCTTTACATCCTGGTTTAAGATCAGAGCCAGGATGAAGGAGAGCACCATCCAGAGGGGGAGGTTCAGCCCGGTCCAGCGTAAGGTCTGGACGAAGGCGTGGCGCGCGTCATTGTCGCTGAAGGCGCGGGCGTAGTTGCCCAGGCCCTGGAACTTCCACTGCCCCCAGTTAAGCCCGTCATAGTTGGTGGTGGACAGGAAAAGGGCGAGGGCCAGAGGCACGACACCTAGCAGGACGAAACCGGCCAGCCAGGGCCCGATAAAGGCATAGAAGGCCAGAGTACGTCGCCAGGTGCGGGCCGACATGCGTCGCCATAAAGCAGGCCGTGGCAAGAGGGGTTGAGTTACCATCGCTTGCTCCGCAGGAATGGGAAAGACGTTCGCCTTCGCTCACGAGAGGCTGGTAATGCCAGACTTTGACTGATGGACGTGCCAGGCACTTCAGAAAGTGCCTGGCACGTTTACCGCATCAGTCTGTTCTGGCCACTACCGGACAGGTCTGGCCAGTCCAGAGGAGGCACGGTCAGGACGCCATGCCGAGCTCTCCGGGCAGGCTGTTAGAGAAGGCGATCAATCCCCTCCTTAATCGCCTGGTTGACGTCGTTCTCGACGTTCTGCAGCAGCTCATCGAAAGTGATCTCGTCCTGCAGCGCCTGTGGCAGGTACTTGGCCCAGGTATCGGCAACGGTGGTCTCGCCCAGGAACGGGCTGAACTGGATCGGGGGGGTCTCCAGGGCCAGCTCGCCCTGCAACACGCGCTGAACTTGCTGCTGGTACTCCGTCTCCTTGGGCATCAGGTTGTACAGGGACTTCAGCGCTGGCACCCCCCAGCCACTCTTGGCTCGCTCTATGGCTGGCTCTCGGCCGTTGTACCACTCGAATACCTTCCAGGCGGCATCGGGTACCTTTGTTGCCGCGGCCATCACCATGCCGGTAGCAGTGATGGTTGGGTTGCGCCGCACGCCGGCCCAGGTGGGTGCGGGGAGCATCATCACCTGGCCTTTGGTGATATCGCTCTCGGCCATAGCGCTGAACCAGTAGCCGTATTGCAGGATGGCCAGCGTGCCCTTGGTGAAGTCCTCGCCATTCCAGCTTGGGCTGGGGTTCAATGGGCTGGCCACCAGCTTCTCCTTGGCCAGGTCGAAGTACCATTTGGCGATGGCCCTGATGTCCTCATCCCCTGCCAGGATGATCTTGGAGAAATCTTCAGCATAGAGGCTCTTGCCCAGCTCGGCCGCCATGTTCATCCAGATGCGGTCCACCCACCAGTCACCATAGCCATACCCAAACATCAAGGTGCGGTCCCCTTCGAACTTCGCCAGCTTCCTGGCCAGCTCGAAGATCTCCTGATAGGTCAGCGGAGTGGTGTCGCTAGGGATGGGCACGCCGGCATCCTCGAAGGCCTTCTTGTAGATGAAGAGGGTATGGTCGGGAGACCAGTCTTTGCACATCCCGTAGATGGGGCCCTGGCCGATTTCGAGCGGGCTGTTGGCACGGTAGTAGTTGTTGGCAGGGGCCAGGTCCTCCAGTTTGAGCACCTCGCTGGTCTCGAAGTAGGGAGTCAGATCGTACAACATGTGTCGGGCCAGGTATTGAGGGATGGCTGGCGCCTGGGTGCGCAGCAGGTCAGGCGGATTGCCGGCCGCGTACATGGCGAAGAACTTCGTGGCATCAGCCTGGACAAACTCAATGGTGATCCCCGGGTTGTCAGCCTCAAACTGGTTCTCGTGGTCTTCGGTGAGCTCATGGCGGAAGTGCATGACTACAACGTTGCCCTGGGCCGGAGGTGGTGGGGCGACAGTGGCCACAGCAGGTGTGGCTGGTGGAGCAGCAGGCCCGGGGGCAGGCGGGGGGACACAGGCAGCCAGCGCGGCGCTGGCCATCAGAGAGCCGGACAACTTGAGCATCTCACGGCGCGTTAGACGCCGCATCGGGACATTTGAGGTAGTCATAGGTCTCCTCCTTATACCAAAGCAAAAGATCCCTGCAAACACTTAACAACCACGACATGATAAGGCTGAGCAGATCTTCCTGGTGCATCACCTCCTTTCCTATGCTCCTTCGCCGGGCTGCATAGTTCGCCTCAAGACGGATGGCCAGAACTTTCGCGCACAACCAGTTCGGTCGGCAACAAGATCACTGCCTGGTCGCTGTTAGTGTGGCCTTGTCGGCCGGCCGTGATGCGCTGATCGAGCATCCGTACCGCGGCACGGCCCATCTCGGCCAGGTCCTGGCGTAGGGTAGAGAGCGAAGGGCAGAAATAGGCGGCCTCGGGGATGTCGTCAAACCCTACAACCCCCAGGTCATCCGGCACGCGACGGCCCATAGCGCGGGCAGCTTTCAGCACGCCCAGGGCCATCTGGTCATTGCAGGCGAATACGGCATCAAGTTCAGGGTGGCGGGCCACCAGCGCGGTAAAGGCTTGTTCACCGCTGGCAGCCGACCAATTGCCCTCCGCCACCAGCTCTGGTGAGGCTGGCAGGCCAGTCTCCTGCATGGCTTCTTCCCACCCGCGCTTGCGTTCGCGCGCCGACCACCAGGTCAGTGGACCGGCAATCAAGCCGATGCGACGATATCCTTGCGCGAGGAGGTGACGTGTCGCCAGGTACCCACCGTGGCGGTTATCTACGTTGACGGTTGAGCAGGTTGGCCGTGGCCGTGTATCGAGGAAGACAACGGGGACGGGTAAGCGATGAGCCTCAGCCGGCAGCCAGTCACGATTGTCGCCGATCTCAGGCACAGCCCAGATAACACCATCTACGCGGTAGGACACCATATCGTACAGGACTTGAGGATCGTTCTTTTCAGGGGCGCGGATCAGGCTTAAGAGGAGCTTGTAACCCAGCGTGTTGGCCTGCTGTTCGATTCCGGAAAGGATGGTGGAGGGGCCAAAGTACTTTATACCGTAACTGACCACCCCCAGAGTGCAGCTTCGCCCCCGGCTCAAGCTGCGGGCGATGGTGCTGGGCCTGTATCCCAGCCGCTCGATGACCTCCAGCACACGTTGCCGGGTCTCCGGAGCCACGTCGGGCCGGTCGTTGAGGACCCTGGATACGGTTTGATAGGACACCCCAGCTGCAGCAGCGACATCGCGG
>DAOTZS010000040.1:0-25019 GCA_034434335.1 Anaerolineae bacterium | reverse complement strand
ATGAGGTCGCCACCATTGATGGCGCTTCCGGCTGGCGGCAGTTTTGGTCCATCACGTTTCCCCTCCTGAAGCCGGTGATCATCTTCCAGGTGGTGATGGGAATCATCGGGGGCATGAAGGAGTTCGGCCTGCCGCTGGTGATGACCGGCGGCACGCTCACGACCCAGTACGCCATGACGCCGGTGCTGATGATCTACAACTACGGCTTCGCGCGCTTCCAGATGGGTTACGCCTCTGCCCTGGCCTTCCTGCTTACTCTCTTGTTAATCGTCGCTACGGTCATCCAGTTCCGCCTATATGGCAGGACCGAATCATATGAGTGAGGGTGAACCGATGCAAACGACTCTCAACAAGCCTGCGCCTGGCTTCCGCGGTGGTTGGCACCGACGACGTTGGTTCAACCAAGGGCTTCTGTACCTGGGGCTCACGGTGATGGCGGTATTCGTGCTGTTCCCCTTCTACTACATGCTCATCTCGTCCCTGCGGGAGCCGTTCTACAGGTTTGACCGGCAGAACCTAGATCTTCTGCCCAGCGCTTTCAACCTGGAACCCTACCGTAATATTCTCAGCACGAAGCTCCCTTCGGCTTCTTTTGGTGGCTACACGGAGAATGCGATCCTCGTCGGCTTTAAGAACACCCTGATCCTGGTGGTGGCCATCGTCGTCTCCAGCACCCTCCTGAACGGCCTCGCCGCCTACGCGTTCGCCAAGCGCGACTTTCCCGGTAAACAATTTTTCTTCACCTTGCTTCTTCTCACCATCATTTTGCCCGGCGAGGTGACGCTGGTTACCAAATACGTGATGTTCCACCGGTGGCATCTGCTCAACACCCACTGGGCCTTGATCTTGCCATCGCTGACGGGGGTGTTCGGCATCTTTCTGATGCGTCAATTCATCAGCACCATCCCCGACGCGCTCTTAGAGGCTGCCCGCATAGATGGAGCGAGCGAGTTTCAGGTTGTCACCCGCGTCGTTTTTCCCCTCGCCGTGCCGGCGATGGCGACTTACGCCCTCTTCACCTTCTTGGGGGTTTGGAACGACCTCATCGGTCCTCTGATCTTCCTGAACGTGCCGGACAAGTGGACCTTGCAACTGGCGCTCTACAACTTCTCTCGCAGCTATTCCTTTGAGTACGGCTCAGCCTATCAGGACCCGACCGGCATGCGCATGCAGATGCTGTTCGCTGGCCTGATCATCGCCGCCTTACCTACGATCTTGGTGTTCGTCATCTTCCAGCGGCGCCTCGTCTCTGGCATCACCCTCACCGGTCTGAAAGGCTAGCATCAGCATCACAAGGAGACGCGACATTGCGCTTTCCCCGTTCGCTCCAGGTAAGTTCCCAGGCCCAGTTCAGATCCTGTGCACAGACGCCTCCTCCCAAGCGGCGGAGGTTCTATCCCGATGTTACATACCCTTGAGGAGAGACCTGAATGACGGCCCAAATCAGGGTGCACAACGGCACGCCGACCCTTTTCCTGGATGGCAAGCCCACCTTTTACGGCCTGATGTGGGGCAGCCCACCGGCCCCCGATCGTTACCCCCTGGCAGAGTGCGCCCGCTACTATGGCGAGGCCGGCATCCACCTGTTTACCTTCGACATGGGCACCTATGGCCGGCCACCCGACTGGTGCGGCCCTGCTGATGGCCGGTCTGAACCCTACGACTTCTCCACCCTTGAGGCCCGCTTCGGCCGTTTGCTGGCCGCCGACCCCCAGGCGCGCTTTCATTTGCGTATCCACCTGGAGATGCCGGCCTGGTGGCAGGCGTTGTACCCGGATGAGTGCGAATTGACATCGGATGGCAGGCGCATGGCGCAGTCCTTTGCCTCTGTCGTCTGGCGCAACCAGGCCAAGGAGTACTTGCGGGCGCTGATTGCCCACCTGCAAGCCATCGGCCTGGCCGAGCGCGTCATCGCCTACCAGACCGGCGCGGGCGGCACGGGCGAGTGGGTCAAGGCCTCGGCCATGGCCGCCTTCTGCGGGGACTACAGCCGGCCCATGCAGGAGCACTTCCGGGCCTGGCTGCGGCAGACCTACAAGGATGACGTCGTCGCCCTTCGTGCCGCCTGGGCGGATCCTTATGCAACCTTTGAGGCCGCTGAGGTGCCACCCGCCTCGGCTCAGCTCTCCACAACGGCTTTCACCTTCCGCAATCCGGCCCGCGAACAGCGGGTTATTGACTATTATCGTTGCCTGGCCGACCTGTGCGGCGACCTGGTCGTTGACTTCTGCCGCACGGTCAAAGAAGCTACAGGAGGGCAGGCCCTGGCCGGCGCCTTCTTCGGTTATCTGATGGAACTGGCCTGGAACTCCGGTTTCTTCGCCGAGGGCAGCGATAGCGAGTACTCATCCTACCAACGCAGTGGGCACCTGGGCCTGCGGCGCATCCTGGAGTCGCCCTATGTGGACTTCCTGGTCAGCCCATACAGCTACGGTTTTCGCGGCATCGGCGGTGAGGGGCCGAGCATGCTGCCTTCCGAGTCGGTCCGCCTGCACGGCAAGTTGTATATCTTTGAAGAAGATAGCCGCACCCATCTGACCAGGCACGATCACCCCAACTACGGCAAAGTGGATACCCTGGCCGAGAGCGTGGCCGTGCTGCAGCGCAATTTCGCTTATGTGCTCACCCACGGCCACGGCATCTGGTGGCTGGCCGGAGGTGACCCAACCACCCCCCATATTGAGCTGGCGCAGCAGCCGGCCTTCCGGCCTCTGCTGCGCCGCTTCCAGGAACTGGGCGCCTTTGCTTTGCAGTTGGACCGAGCTCCCAGCGCCGAGGTGGCGGTCCTGGTGGATGATGAGAGCTTCTTCTACGAATCCCTGCGCAACGAGCTGGACCTGCCGCTGATCTTCCAACAGCGGCTGTGGGGTCTGCCCAGGATGGGCGCACCATTTGACACCTATTTGCTCCAGGACCTGATCGAGGGGCGGGTGCGGCCTTACAAGCTCTATATCTTTCTCAACCCCTTCCACCTCGACCCCGCGCGGCGGGAGGCCCTCAAGCGGCAGGTGTGTCGCGATGGCCGCGTGGCGGTCTGGCTCTACGCGGCCGGCTACATCCAGCACGACCTGTCCCTGGCCAACATGGCTGACCTGACCGGCTTTCGCTTCGAGATGGGAGAGCACCCCTGGGGCCCCCTGATGCACATTACCAACTTCGAACACCCGATCACCCAGGGGCTGCCACAGGACCTGTTCTGGGGCACCAACAGCCGCTTAGGCCCGCTCTTCCACCTGGATGATCCTGATGCTGTCATTCTGGGCAATGTGGTGTACTCGCAAGGCCGTTGCCGGCCTGGGTTTGGGGTTAAGGTCTTCCCAGGATGGACTTCGGTGTATTGTGCGGCGCCCAACCTGCCGGCGCCCGTCTTGCGCGGGCTGGCGCGCTTCGCAGAAGTGCATCTCTACAGCGATGCCGGCGATGTGCTCTACGCCACCCCGCACCTGTTGGCCGTTCACACGGCCGGCGGCGGTGAGCGCACCTTCCGCCTCCCCAAACAGGTGGAGGTAGTGTACGATCTCTTTGCCGAGCGCGTGGTGGCACGGGACACGGACCATTTTGAGGTGATCCTGCCCAAGGCCTCTACCGCGCTGTTCTATACCGGCGATGCTGGCCTTCTCGAGACCCTGGACCCCGACGCCAGGAAGGCGCTTTGACACCCGGACGTACTAACGGAAGCTGACGATGGCTCTCAAGCTGAACCCGCTGCTTGATGACCCTGATGCTGTATTGGTCTACCGAACTGCTGTCCCTGCCGCACCTGCTTGGGCTGAGTTTGCCCGCGCCGCCCGCGAAGTGCTGAGCGTGATGCAGGTAGCCCTGGAGGGCGAGAAGGTGGTTTTCAAGCCTAACGTTACTTCGGGCGAGCACTTCGCGGATCCTGAGACGGGGATCACCACCCATCCCGCTTTCGTGGGTGGGCTCATCGAGTATGTGCGCGAACATGGTGCCCGGCCAGGTGGCATCTATATCGTGGAGGACCCGCGCGATAGCGACGATTTCACCCCGCGGCATTGGCGTGGCACGGGCTATCCCGAGATCGCGGCGCAGACGGGGGCCAAATTGCGCTGCCCCCATACGCGTTACTGCGTCAAGAAGCCCGTCCCACGGCCTCTGGTGCATCCGATGCGCAACGTCAGCCGCTATGCCGTGGCATCCGACACGGTGCTGATCAACGTGCCCAAGCTCAAGACCCACAACCTGGCTATCACCTCCCTCTGCCTGAAGAACCTGATGGGGCTGGATGATGTTTTCGATCGGCACTATTGTGCGCAGGCCTGGCAGGAACTGCCCGCGCATCTGCGCCAGGATCACCGGCCCCGCCACGAGTGGATGGACGAAGCCCTCCACGAGCGCTGGCAGGAGGGGCTGGCACGGCGCCTGGCCGACCTGGCCCAGGTGATCCGGTGGAAGGAATCGTCGGCCGGGATGGCACCGGCTTCAACCGGGGCCGGAACTTCTCGCTGGGCATGGTCATCGCCGGCGTCAACATGGTGGCGGTGGACAGCGTCGCCAGCTACCTGATGGGTTTTGATCCGCAGCGTCTCATCTATTTGCGCGTCGCCGCCGAAATCGGCCTGGGATGCAACGACCTGTCGCAACTGCGCATCTACACGGTGGCCGATGAGACCATCGTGCCGTGTGAGGACCTGGACAGCGTGAGGGCAAAGCCGCCGTTCAGGGTGATCCGCGATATCTTAGGGGAAGAAGAGGCATGGGACGCGGCTTAACCCCCGAAGAACTCAAGGCGTTCCTGGCGCAACCGTACCTGGCTATGCTGGGAACCGTGCGCCAGGACGGCGGCCCCTACGTGGTGCCGGTGTGGCACGAATACGACGGGGAGGCCGCTTTACATCGTGGCCCGCGAGCGCACTCAATACGTCTCACACATCCGGCGCGCTCCGCGCGTGGCGGTCGCCGTCGTCGGCGATAAGACCCAGGTGCTAAATCCTAGGCCAAGCGACCATCGTGGAAGGCCCAACCACGCAAGGGAGATTTGAGGTGATTTGGGAAAAAGAGGCCAACAAGATCGTCCTGACGTTCATCTAGATGCATCCGAAAGGAGGTGCGAAGATGGCAACCGATCATCCCCTTCAAACCTTTGCCCTAGAAACGTACGTTCGGCGCAATTTCAACTACCTGACCCGGATGGTGGACAAGGACGGACTCCCCTATTTCAATGTCTTCTGGACCGACCCGGCCGAAGCCGCCCACGACTGGCCAGACTTCGGCGACGTGATGTCCAGGCAATTCCAGGCTGCGATCATGGCGAGATACATGACGGGCGAGGAAGTCCCCATAGAAAAGACCTGGTACCGCAAGATCCTCTCCTATATAGACCCGGCATCGGGCCTTCTCTTCCGACCCAAGACGAACTATTCGGAACATGTGGCCGACATAGGGGACCAGGCGTTGACCCTGTACGCGCTAGTAACGGCTTATCTGGATAACCGAGAGAAACCGCTCCGCCAAGTCATCTTCAAGATGGTCAACTCCCTGGTAGAGAAGAGCGTAACCAGCCCCGGCTTCTGGAGCGGATTTATCATCAAGCCCCTGATGGTTTGTGCGCGCTACATGGACTGTGAGCCGGCCTTGCAATTAGCGGGAAGAATGGCGCGTAAGATCTTCAACGAGTCGCCCCTTTTCACGCCCGACAACACCTTCCGGCACGGCGGCCACATGCATGGGAACCTCCGCTCGCTGGTTGGAGCCGCCGATTATGCCCTCCACGTCGGCGATCCCGTCATGTATAGCCGCGTGGACGCGCTCTACCGGTACGTGCGTTCGGAGTCCACGCGCTTCGGCTTCATGCCGGAGGCGATAGGCCGCAAGGGGGACATCATCTCTTGCGAGACCTGCGCGCTGATGGACTACTTGGGACTGGCGGTGACGTTAGCGAACCACGGTCACCCCGAATACTGGGGAGACGTGGAACGGGTCGCGCGGAATCACCTGGTGGAGAGCCAGGTTACCGACGTGTCATGGCTGAGGTCGGACCCAACCAAGGAAGACACGTCGCAATTCACTTGGCGAGATGTGGGGGAAAGGATGGTGGGGGGATACGCCGGCTGGAGTTCTCCCACCCATATCCTGGCTGCCAGGGAGACCTTGAACGCCCATTGGGGAGGGCCAGAACTGCGAGACAAAACCCGCGCTTTCCAAAACTGCTGCGGCGGCTCAGGAACCCACGCCTTCTTCATCGTGTGGAAGAACGCCGCGCGCTTCGCCGATGGCTCCCTGTCGGTGAACCTGCACATAGATAAACTCCTCCCTCAGGCCGAGGTGCGCGGTTACCAGCCTTACCAGGGTCTCCTGACCATCCGACTGCGGGAGGCATGTCGGGTCAGGGTGCGCATCCCCGAATTCGTCGCCCCGCACGAGATGCAGGTGGAATCTGACGGAGGAGAGGTCCAGGCGCGGGCCTGGGGGAATTACTTGGAACTAGGGGAGCGACAACCAGGGGAAACCCTTCGGGTCCGCTATCCTCTCCCCATTTGGGAGGAGGAGGTCGCCATCGGCAACCCCGGCTTCCGGCAATACCGCTATCGCGTAACCTGGAAGGGGGACACCGTCATCAAAATGGAGCCCCTGGGCAACGATGACCGGACGGGCTACTCCGACTTTGACAAGAAGGAAGTCCCCATCTTCTACGGCACGGAGGGGCCGGGCCCCCTCTACCGCCGAGAGGAGATGCAGCAGACGGCGGAGCCGGCTTTGGCGCCCATCCATCTGGATAGCGGCGCGCTGGATTTCTGGTTCATCTCCTCACGAGCATCTTAGGAGGCCAACGTGAAAGACCCTGAAGAAGCGTTCTTCCCCCACAAACGGCCTTACCTGTACCTCTACCATGACCAGTTACCCCACCTATTCAACCCCGAACGCGGCGCTTTCCATCAGGTGCGCCAGGTCATCTCATGGCATAGGGAAGATAGTGCCCTTTGGCTGGACGCGCGCACAGACGACGGGCGTCGGGTAGCCCTGCGCCTTGACTTCCTGAGCGATACCGTCTTTCGCCTGCGCATGGCCCCCGGCGCGGCGGTCCCAGAGCACACAACTCCTTGCCTGGTGGAGGCGGAATGGCCTGCGCCTTCGCTGCAGGTGGCGGACGAAGGGAAGAGCCTGCGGTTGGCAACGGCAACCTTCAGCCTGCTGATAAACCTGGACCCGTGGGGCTTGGAAGTGCTGGACCGGCAAGGAAGAAGGATCACCGCGGAGGCCGATGATCGGGGCGGCCTGCGTCATCCTTTCTCCCTCATGCTGGGCTACCGCACCGATCAGGAAGGGCGCGTCTTTCCCTTTGACTCCTGGAAGTTAGCTCCGGACGAGAGCATTTACGGCTTCGGAGAGCAATTCGCCCCCTTGGATCGGCGCGGCTACACGATCACGATGTGGAACGTGGACACCGTAACCACGACCACCGAGCGCGCTTACAAGAACGTGCCCTTTTACCTGAGCAGCCGCGGCTACGGCCTTTTCCTTAATTCCACGGCCCGCATCACCTTCCAGGTAGGGAGTGTCTCCTACGTGACCCTCGCCTACGAGGTGGAAGAGCCTATATTAGACGCCTTCTTCTTCTACGGGCCGTCCTTCAAGGACATCTTGTACAACTACACGCGCCTGACGGGACGGCCGCCGGTAGTGCCGCGCTGGAGCCTTGGCCTGTGGGTCTCACGCGCCACCTTCCAGAACCGCGCCGAGGCGATGACGGTAGCCCGGCGGATGCGGGCCGAGGGAATCCCCGCCGACCTGATCCACCTGGACCCCGATTGGATGCACCCCTATCACCACTGCGACTTTGAGTGGAACGAGGAGGCTTTCCCTGACCCTACGGGGATGCTGCGCGAACTCAAGGAGATGGGCTTCAAGGTATGCCTGTGGGAACAACCTTACGTGCCCAAAGGCACGGCCCGCTACGCCGAAGGCGCGGCCAAGGGCTACTTTGTGCGGCGCGAGGACGGGGAACCTTACCTGATCAAGGACTACGTTGAGAACGAGACGGCAGTGGTAGATTTCACCAACCCCCAAGTCGTAGCCTGGTATCAAGCACGCCATCGCGAGCTCTTGGCCCAGGGCGTAGCCGTTTTCAAGACCGACATGGGCGAGGCTGCCCCTCCCGACGGAGTTTATTTTGATGGCACGCCCGGTTCCCTGATGCATAACCGCTATGCCCTCCTATACAACCGGGCCGTCTACGAAGCCTGCGCAGGCTTCTCCAAAGAATCAGCGCTGGTCTGGGGCCGCTCCGCCTGCGCAGGGTCACAGCGCTATCCGGCTAATTGGGGCGGCGACTCCGTCTGTCGCTGGGAAGACCTGGCAGCTCAACTCTGGGCTGCCCTTGGCTACAGCCTCTCCGGTTTCGCCTACTGGAGCACTGACATTGGTGGCTTCGTCGGGACGCCATCGCCTGCCTTGTACATCCGCTGGGCGCAATTCGGCCTTCTGGTCCCTATGGCGCGCACCCACGGCACCTCGCCGCGCGAGCCGTGGGAATACGGCCCAGAGGCGCTGCGCATCTTCCGCGAGGTCGCCCGCTTCCGCTATCGGCTCATCCCCTACCTGTATGCCTTGGCCCATGAGGCCTCGCGCACGGGGCTTCCCTTGCTGCGCCCGCTCGTCCTGGAATTTCAAGGCGACCCGTTCGCCCAGCACGAGGGGACGGAATACATGCTCGGCCCGGCCCTCTTGGTCGCGCCGGTGCTTGATGAATCGGAGGAACGGAACGTCTATCTTCCAGCCGGCCCCTGGCTGGATTGGTGGACGGGGGAAGTGTATCAGGGCCCGCGGCATATCTCATATCATGCCCCGCTGGACCGCATCCCCCTCTTTCTGCGAGGCGACAGCCTTCTGCCCTTAGGCGAGGTCACCCAATGGGTAGGAGAACGGCCGTTGGAACGGATGGAACTTCGCCTGTTCGTGCAAAGGGAGGCGGCCTTCACCCTCTATGACGACAACGATCGCCCTTGGGAGTACACAGCCACGCGGAAAGGCGAACGCTTGCAGGTGCATCTGCCGCAAGCGCCCTGGGTGCATACCTTGGCCGTCGCCGGGCCACGTCCCAAGGCCGTGCAGGTAGACGGCGCGCCGCTGCCAGCCGCGGCCTGGGTCAGCGCTGACGGACGGACCTTCCTCCCCTTGCCTGCCGACGCAAGCGAGGTGGAGATCATCTTAGGTGCTTGATTTCCTCAGGAGGCAACATGTTGGCAAAGACATACAGCCGTTTGGTGGATTTGAGCCTGCCCATCTACCACGACATGCCGATCTGGTCCTCAGAACCCAAGATCGGTGTGTTGGACTACTTCAAGATCGGCCGTCAGGCCGGTGACCGCGAGATCATGAACATGAAGCTGTTGCTGATGTGCGGTCACGCGGGGACGCACGTTGACGTGCCGTATCACCTGCGGCCTGAAGGCCAGAACCTGGATCAGGTGCCGCTGGAACGCTTCATCGGGCCGGCGCTGGTGATCGATCTCAGCCACAAGGGGGCTGGCGACGCCATAGACGTGCCTGACCTGGCGCCGTACGAAGGGCGCATCCGGCCCGGGGCTCGCCTCTTGTTGCGCACCGGCTGGGATCGGCACCTGGGCACCCCGCTGTATTTCGACAAGGAGGCAATCCCCAAGCTCACCCCCCAGCTCATGCGCTGGCTCAACGAAAGGCGGGTCTGGCTGGTGGGCGTGGACACCCCTTCCGTCAACCCCTATCTGGACAGGCACGTCGTGCTGTTCGAGTCCGCTGATCCGCCGGTTGTAGTCGAGCTGATGACGAACCTGGACCAGTTGCCGGCCGGCCAGGAGGTGTTCCTGATCTGTCTGCCCCTGCGCATCCGCGAGGGGGACGGCTCTCCTGTCCGGGCTATCGCGTTGATAGGAGAGTAGAGGATGGCTTCGCAAGTCAAGATCGGCATTGCCGGCTGTGGGCCGGCCGGGACTCAGGTGATGTTCGCGCCCATCCTGCGCCACCTGCAGAATGGCCGTGTCACGGCGCTCATGGATCCCGACCCGGCAGCGCTGGCATATATGCGTCGTTATTGCCCGGATGCAGCTACTTTTTCGGATTACGATGAGTTCCTGGCCCGGGCTGACATGGATGCCGTGCTGGTCGCGTCCCCCGTATATGTGCATTGCGAGCAGGTGGTGAAGGCAGCCCGCGCCGGCAAGCACGTGCTGTGTGAGAAGCCGCTGGCGCGCACAGTGGGGGAGTGCGATGCCATGATCCAGGCCTGCCGGGAGGCGGGGGTCGTCTTCATGGTGGCCTTCATGAAACGCTTCGACAAAAGCTTCCGCCGGGCTAAGGAACTGATCGAGGCCGGCGAGCTGGGCGAGGTATTCCTGATCCGCTGCGATTGGAGCTGGCCCACGGTCCATCCCGGCAGCTCTGGATGGCGCGTGCGGCTGCTCACGTGGGGGGGCATCTTCCAGGACCACGGCAGCCACACCATTGACCTGTGTCGCTGGTGGATCGGCGATGTGGAGACGGTGAGCGGCGAGATCCGCATCGTGCACGCCGATCGAGAAGTGGAGGATACTGCCATCGCCACCCTCCGCCATGTCGGCGGGGGCATCAGCCTGCATCAGATGACAGCCGCGACGCACAAGCCGCTTATCGAATACTACCTGCTCGACGGCACGCGCGCCTCGCTGGAGATCCAGTACGGCCCAGGCTGGAGCTATATCTCCACCGAGCCGTTTCGCATGACCCTCTACCAAAAGGGCCGTACCACTCACGACCTGACCCTTTACAACCAGCCCAACCTGGACGACGAACAGCGGGCCCATGGCCGTTACCTCAAGGAACTGGAGCACTTCTGCGACTGCGTGCTGAACGGCACCCCTCCCCTGACCCCAGGTGAGGATGGCCGCGCGGCGATCATGGCGATCAACGCGGTCTTCCTTTCCTCGTGGCGAGGGGAGAAGATCCGCCTGCCGCTGCTGGAAGAACCCGATCTTGAGGCCGGGTTCCGCGCCATGCGGCCATTGGGAAAATGAAGCTCCTGTCGCGTGTCTACCTGGTGGGCAGCGGTGCAGTTGGCCTCTCGGACCCCGGCGATTGCCACGTGTACCTTCTGGATGGCGGCCACGAGCTGGCTCTGGTTGACGCCGGCTGCGGCCAGGATACGGGCCGCCTCCTCGAGAACGTGGCCCAGGAGGGTTTTGACCCGGCAGATATCCGCTACGTTCTGCTGACCCACGCCCATCGTGACCACGCCGGAGGCGTCGCCGAGCTGGCCCGTCTCCTTGAGGCTGTTGCCGGCCGGCCGCCGCTCGTGGTTGCCTCGGAGGCTGAGGCACATCTGCTGGCCGAAGGCAACCCTCAGGCCCTGGGCCTCGACCTCCTGGGCCTGGCAGACAGGCCGCGCGACCTGGTCTTCCCGGCCTATCGGCCGGACCTGATCGTGGCCGACGGCCAGCACCTGGACGTGGGTGACCTCCGGCTGACAGCCATCCTGGTGCCTGGTCACAACCCTGGCTGCCTGTGCTATCTGGTGACGATCGCGGGCCAGCGGGTGCTCTTTTCCGGCGATGTGGTGTATCACGGCGGTGTCATCAGCCTGGGCAACTGGCCAGGGTGTGATCTCCAGGCCTACCGCAAAGCGTTGCCGAAGCTGGCTGGGCTGGGTGTGGACGCCCTGTTGCCGGGCCATCTGCTGTGGACGGTGCGCGGGGGGCAGGCCCACATAGACCGGGCGCTGCGCGCTTTCCAGGGCCTCTGGCCACCTCCTAACATCCACCTGGTGCCATGAGGGTGGCCCTACGTGGAAGGCGGCCGCCTTCCACTGCCGCTGCCTCCTGCCGGACGAGAGGAGGGATTTACTCCTCAGACACCAAGGAACAAAGGAATCTCCGAGAAAGGTCGGCGAAGGCCGACCACTGGCCGCAGGCCCCAAAAGGGTGACGCCTCGGGCGGACCCTCGGTGTGGCCCTTCCAATCACCGCTGAATAGTTACCGGCTACCTTTGACACACAACTGCGAAAGGAAACGTAAGGTGAGCACAGTTCGCCTTGTAGGCTTATACGCTGATCCGGCAGCCATCGCAGCCGATCCTGGCTACCTGGACGTTGCACAAGATGAGATCGGCCTGAATTGCATCATCCTGGGCGGGCCCTTTGACCTGTCCCCCCAGGTGCGTCAGCTCAATCCCCTGGGTGGGCCAACCGACGACCGCACACCTGGCCTGCCACCGATCGTGCGTCACGCCCGCACCGAGGCCAGCGCCGGGGTGCGTGCCCCCGGCCTGACGCTGACCGATGACGACACAACCCTCCGTCGAGCCATTGACGAGGCCCACAAACGCGGCATCCAGGTGTGGGGCATCATCTCGGCCTATTGGGCCGGCGCGGAGCACGCGCCCAAGCTGATGGCACGTGATCTCTACGGCCGACGCCTGGATGCCTACCCTCGCCACCCATTTGCCCATGAACAGGCCACCCATACCTTCTGCCCGACTAATCCGCAGGTGAATGCCTGGTTTGAGGCGGCCTTGGTGGACATCGCCGTGCGCTATGACATCCAGGGCTATGCCCTGACCCACTTCCGCTTTGCCCACCCGGCGTTCTTTGAGCAGATGCTGGCCTGCGCCTGCCCTGGCTGTGAACGTACCGCAGCCGAACTGGGCTACGACTTCGCCCGCATGAAGGCGGCTGTGCTGGGGACTGTGGCCGCCCTGCAGAAGTTGCCCCCCGCGACCTTGCGCCGCTGGGCTGGGCTCAGCTTTGGCTTCTCCGAGCTGCTGCAGATGCTGGGGCAGGACGTCGCGGGCGTGGTTGACTGGTTCAACTTCCGCGCTGATGTCATTTCACACAACCTCAAGCGCTTCAGAGATGCTGTGCATGCGGCTGTGAAGCGCGATTTCTCCTTTGGCAGCGATGCTCACTATCCTTCCATGGCCATCCTGGTGGGACACCGCTATCGCGACCTGGCCGGGATCTGCGACCACATCCTGCCCCTGCTCTCGCACAATGAGATCCACTACCTGGACAACCTGGCCACCTTTGCCACCCTGCTGGCCGGCTGGATTAACGGCCTGGATGAGAAGGACGCGCTGCGCCTGGTCTACCGCCTGTTTGGTGTCGCGGGCCTGGGCCTGCCAGGGAGTATTGCTGAGCTGCACCTGGGGGATCCACCCAGCGCCGAGACGCGGCTGCCGGTGTTGGGCGACATCGTGGCCGAGGAGATGCACAAGGCGCGGCTGCTCAGCGGCGATCGCATCCCTTCCTACCCGGTGATCAAGGGCTCGCTGTGGCCGGAGGACCTTGTGCGCCGGCTGACTGCGGTGGCCCATGAAGCCGGCCATGACGGTATCGTCTACCAGGGGACATCATCCCTATTTCCCTATCCGAGGTGAGCAATCATGAAACCACTTGCATCTGCGCCCAGCGCCATGCCGCGCTCTGGGATTCGGGTACTTCTCGACCTGGCAGCCCAAGTCCCTGACGTGATCCATCTGGAGATTGGCCAGCCGAACTTCCCCACCCCGGCCCACATTGTCGAGGCAGCCAACCAGGCTGCGCGGCAGGGGTTCACCGGCTACACGGCCAACGCCGGGCTGCTTTCCTTGCGCCAGGCCATCGCGGACAAGGTGCGCCGCGAGAACAACATCCAGGCCTCGGCCGAAAATGTGGTGGTCACCACGGGCGGCATGGGCGGCCTCTTCTCCGCCCTGACGGCCATCCTGGAGGAAGGTGACGAGGTGCTCTTGCCCGACCCAGGGTACCCAAACTATGCCATGATCGCCGGCCTGTGCGGCGCGAAGGTGGTACGCTACCCCCTGGCGCCCGAGGAACACTTCTGGCCTCGCCTGGAGGTGCTGCCCACCCTGGTGACCCGGCGGACCAAGGCCCTGGTGGTCAATAGCCCGTCCAATCCTACCGGTGCCGTCATCCCGCTCGACATCATCAAGGCATTGGTGGCTTTTGCCCAGGAGCACGACCTCTACCTGATCTCCGATGAGTGTTACGAGAAGATAGTCTTCGGCGTGAGCCATGTCAGCCCGGCCAGCTTCGACCCGGATGGCCGCGTGATCAGCGTGTTCAGCTTCTCCAAGACCTATGCCATGACCGGGTGGCGCGTGGGGTACACGGTGGCCTCTGGCCAGATCACGGCCATCATCGCCAAGCTACAGGAGGCCACCGTATCGTGTGCGTCTTCGGTCTCGCAGAAAGCTGCCGAGGCCGCTCTGAGCGGGCCGCAGGACTGTGTCCAGGCCATGGTGGATGCCTATCGCAACCGGCGGGACCTGGCTCTGCAGATCCTCCAGCGTTACGGCCTGCCGGCCTGCACACCCCAGGGGGCCTTTTACCTTATGGTTGATATAAGCCGCGCAACGGATGACTCAGACCGCTTTGCGCGCGCCCTGCTGATGGACCGCCACGTGGCAGTGGCGCCGGGCAGCACCTTTGGCCCGGCCGGCAATCATTATGTGCGCGTCTCGCTGGCGGCCAGCGAGCAGGCTCTCCAGGAGGGCCTTGAAAGGCTTTGCGCTTACATTCTGGACGGGGGATATCACTGATGCGTCGCAAATACTCGATTAACCTGAGCTGTGGCCAGACCGCCTTGTATCCAGAGGCGCTGGTTGAGATGAGCAGGCAGCTTCATACCCCTATCTACTACCTGCCTTACTACGAACTCGAAGTCGCCTGTATTGACCAGCTCCAGCGGATGCTCTACACGACCAATGATGTGCTTCTGCTGGTGGGCACAGCGACCTACGGGGAAGAAGCTGCCATGCTGAGTGTCCTTGAGCGCGGGGACCGCGTGTTGACAGTGAATACCGGGGTATTCGGCCAGGTGCTGACCGACCTCGCCCGGGTGGTAGGGGCCGATCCGGTCGAGATCAAGCTGCCGGCCGGCCAATCGGTCACGCCGGATCAGATCCGCCGCGCGCTGCGCGAAGACCCGCGCATCAAAATGGTGGCGGTGGTGCACGTGGAGACCAGCCGCGGCACGATGAACCCGGTGCGCGAGATCGGGGCCATGCTGCGCCAGGAGTTCCCGGACGTGATCTACTTCGTGGACTCGGTCTCGGGGTTGGCGGCTGCCGAGCTGCGGCTCGACGATTGGGGCATAGACATCTGCTGTACCAGTGGCCAGAAGGCCGTCAACGCCCCGCAGGGGATCGCCATCGTGGCGGTCAGCCCCAAGGCGTGGCGGGCCATGGAGACACGGCAGACCCCTATCTACTCCCTGTGCCTGGACCTGCTCTACTGGCGGCGCTATCATGCAAGCGTACGAACTGCGCAGGCGTCGTGGTACACCGAAGGCGTTGCTGACGCGGCCCTGTCGGAGTACAAGGCTGCCCATGGCCCTTCGCAGTCATATGTCCTGATGAAAGGGCTGAAGGCAGCTCTGGACGAGATTGAGGCCGAGGGGCTGGAAAATGTGTGGCGTCGGCATGAGATCGCAGCGCGCGCGCTGCGAGCAGGGGTGCGTGCCATGGGCTTGCAGACCCTGGCCTCCGAGGAGAATGCAGCGCCGGACGCCACCTGCGTGATCGTGCCTGGGGACTATTTCGAGCTCAGGCGGTTCATGCGGTTGATGTGGGAGGAGTATGGGATCGCCACGGCCGGTGGGTCGGCGACCAGGGAGGCGCAGGGCTACGTCGGTTTCCGTGTTGGCTGTATGGGGTTTGTGGCAGCCCCGGCCTACATCCTCCCCTTCCTGGCCGCGCTGGAAGAAGTGTTGCCGCGCATGGGATATCATGTGCGCCGGGGAGCTGCCCTGCCCGCGGCCCAGGCCGTCTTCGCGGCCGGGGGCCAGGGAAGCGCTGTGCAGCAAGAGGAAGCCAGGAGGTGAAAGGGATGCGCAAGAAAAGTATACGGGTTGATACCCATTTCCATAGCCCCGACGAGGACGACGCCTGGCCAGCCTTTGTGCCCGCCGCTGCCGTACTGGTGACGTGTGTGGACCGCCAGGGTCGGCCCAACATCATCCCCCTGACAGGGTGGGGTGTGCTGTGCCGCTTCCCCTTCATCATCGGCATCGCCATCTGTCAGGGGGAATACACCAGGAACTACTTCCCGCGCTACACCCATCGCTTGCTGCAGGAAGTGCCGGAGTTCGTGCTCAACATCCCTCACGAGGGGCTGCGCGAGGCAATTACATTGTGCGGTAGCGTTTCTGGGAAAGAAGTGGACAAGTTCCAGGCAGCAGGCCTGACGCCACAACCCTCCCTGGTGGTGCGCCCGCCTGGGATTGCCGAATGCCCGGTGAACCTGGAGTGCCTGGTCCGGCAGGTGGTCAGCCTGGGGAGCCATGACCTGTTTCTGGGGGAGACGGTGGCAGTGCATACCGCCGCGGCGGAGACTGTGACGCAGGAGGACCAGACGCTGTTGACTTTGATGGGAGATGGGGAGGGATACCGCAAGCTATCGTGGCGGTCGCTGCCGACCTGGTCTCCGGAATGAGGCGAGGGAAGATGCTAACCTGGATTCGGTGTGGCCGGTTGATCACAAGGGCAGGCTTGCCGGCGGTTGAGGACGGAGCTTTGCTTGTGCGCGCGGGGGTGATTGAGGCGGTGGGGCCGGCCCAAGCCCTGCCAGCACCTCCCGAGGCACAGATCGTTGACCTGCGGCCTTGGACGGCCCTGCCAGGGCTGATCGACGCGCATGTGCACCTGGTGGGCAGCCCCGAGCCGGGCGCATTGCTGGCTACCAGCCGGGAGACGGATGCCTGGCTCTTGCTACGGGCCGCCGCGAACGCCCGGGCGGCGCTGGCCGCCGGCATCACCACGGTGCGCGACTGCGGCGGCCGCGGGGACCTGGTCATCTGGCTGGCGCGGGCTGTGACGGCCGGCCTGGTGCCTGGCCCACGCATCGTGAGCTGCGGGACGCCGATCACCGTGACCGGCGGCCATTGCCACTTCCTGGGCCTGGAGGCCGAAGGAGTGGATGGCGTGCGCCGGGCCGTGCGCCAGATGCACAAGGCCGGAGCCGACTTCATCAAGGTGATGGTCACCGGCGGCGGGTTGACGGCTGGCAGCAACCCCCGCGCTTCTCAGTATGGGGCGGCCGAGCTGGCAGCCATGGCCGAGGATGCTCATCGGCTGGGAAAGCGCATCGCCGGGCATGCCCACGGCACAGAGGGAATTCGCTGGGCTGTGGCAGCCGGCTTTGACACGCTGGAGCACTGTTCGTGGCTGGCCAGGCATGGTGAGGGCCGCGACTACACACAGGCCGTGGTGGAAGAGATTGTCAGCCGCGGCATCTATGTCTGCCGCACCATCGCGGGCTTCGAGCGTGTGCCCATGGAGGAGGCCGGGCCTCATCACCCCCTGTGGGCCGATTATGCGCCATTGCGCGAGATGGCGAGAAGCAACGTCCGGCTCATGGCTGGCACCGACGCCGGGATAGACCACACTCCCTTCAACAGCCTGCCCTATGCCATGGAGACAATGGCCGGCATGGGTGGCATGAGCCCGGCCGCCGTCCTGGCCGCCGCGACCGTTCAGGCTGCGGCCGGCCTGGGCCTGGCGAGCCAAATCGGCTGCCTGGAACCCGGCCGCCGCGCGGACCTGATCGCAGTGGATGGCGATCCTCTGGACGACCTGCGCGTTTTGCGCACGGTCAGGGCTGTGCTGCGCGACGGCCAGATCGTGGCACAGGACGGAAAGGTGATCGGGTAGTCGGAAATCCTGCCTCTTGGATTTGTTGCTGAGCCGCTTTCAAGGTAGAATCGGGGTAACTGTTCAGGCGGTGACTGGAAGGGCCACGCCGAGGGCTCGCCCGAAGCGTCACCCTTTTGGGGCCTCACGAAGTGCCCAGGGAGGGCGATTTCGATCGGCCTGAACAGTTACGAATCGATCCTGTAAGCGATTGAGGAAGCAGCGATGATACCTTCTCGTCCTACTCCACCTGGTTTCGGCTCTGCGCCAAAGCCCAAACTGCGCCGGCCGGCCATAGTTTTCCAGCCGCGTGTGTATCAGGGGCTCAAGCAAGGGGTTGACCAGTTGGCCAATGTGGTGCGCCTGACCCTCGGTCCCTTGCCGCGCGCCGTGGCCATCGAGCGCATGTCGCGCGACAGGTCCCCCGAAATCCTCGACGATAGCGCCACTATCACCCGCCGGGTCATCCAGTTGCCCCAGCGAACGGTAGACGTTGGCGCCATGCTCCTGCGTCACTCCCTTTGGCAGATGCATGAGGCCGTAGGAGACGGCTCCACAACCATGGCCGTGATATTCCAGGCCCTGTTGGATGAGGGGATTAAGTACATCGTCTCGGCGCAGGGCGATCCCATGCTCCTGCGCCGCGGCCTGGAACGCCACACGAAGACAGCTATCCAGGCCCTCAGGGCCTGCGCGACCCCGCTCCAGGGCCGCGATAAGATTGCCCAAATGGCCATGGGGCTGTGCCAGGACGATGAGATGGCCCGCCTTCTAGGCGAGATCTTCGACATCGTGGGCGGCGACGGTATGGTTGAGATCCGGGGTAGCAACCGTCGTGTCACGGAGCGAGAGTACATCGAGGGCACCTATTGGGATGGCAGTGGCTGGTGCTCGTCGCTGATGGAGACTGACCATGCCCGCCATCGCACTGTGCTGGATGACGCTGCCATCCTGATCACCGATATCTCAGTCGAGAACGCTGGTGACCTGGTCCCGGTCCTGGAGATGGCTGTGCAGGCCAGGCTACGCAACCTGGTGCTCGTGTTGCGCAAGATCCCAGACAGCGGCATTGCCCTCTTGCTCCACAACCAGAAGTCTGGGGTGATCAACACTTTGGCGGTGCGCACGCCCAAGATTATTGAGGCAGACCGGATGGCCGCGCTGGAGGACCTGGCTGTGCTGACGGGAGGACGGGTTTTCCTGGGCAGTGAAAGCCTGGCCGGGGTGAAGCCGACAGACCTGGGACATGCTCGCCAGGCCTGGGCCACAGCCGACTACTTCGGGGTCATCGGTGGCAAAGGAGATCCTCACCAGTTGCGGCAACACATCGTGCGCATTCGGGCGATGATGAACCGTTCTGACGGGGAAGACCGCGAGCGGTTTCAGAAGCGCCTGGGCCGGCTGCTGGGCGGCACGGCCATCCTCTACGTCGGCGGCTCGACCGAGTCGGAGACTGAGCTGCGCAAGGCCAAGGCCGAGCGCGCTGCGCTCACCCTGCGCGCGGCGCTGCGGGGTGGAGTTGTGCCGGGTGGTGGCGCGGCCCTCATCGCCTGTCAGAAGGCCCTGAGGCTTGCCGATGATGGCCACGACGCGGGAGGTGGCCCCGACGACCAGGCCGCACGTCGCATTCTTTGCCGCGCCCTGGAGGAGCCGCTGCGGGTGATCGCCGCCAATGCCGGCTATAACCCCGATACCATTGTGGATCGGGTGAAGACCGCGCCTGACGGATATGGCTTCGATGCCTGGACGGGCCAGGTTGTAGACATGCGGGAGGCCGGTATTGTGGATGCGGCCTTGGTGTTGGAGAAGGCCCTACAGGTGGCTGTGAGCGGTGCTTCGATGGCCCTGACTACAGAGGTCATCGTGCATCGTAAGCGGCCCCAAGAGGCGTATACGCCCTGACCCAACGGACCTATGATGGCAGAAATGAACGCGTCAACTACATGGCAGAAGATAGGCGGGCCTTCAGGTGGGTCGGTGTGGGCCCTGGCGCTGGCCCGCCATGGGGAAGAGCATATCGCTTTTGCCGGCACGAACGTCGGCGTATACCGCTCGTCAGGAAGCCTGCAGACACTTGGCCGGACATGGGAACGCCTGCCCAACGCGCCCATCGGGGTGATCTCTCTGGCCTTCTCGGCCGAAGGTAGCGGCCCTCACTCTCTGCTGATCGGCACCCAGACCGGTGTTTTCGTTTCGACCGATGGCGGGGAAAGGTGGCAGGCCTCCTGGCTCCCGCGGTCGTCTGTCTCGGTGACGGCCATGAGCCTCTCCCCCGATTTTGCGCGGGATGGGATCGCTTTCCTGGCCACGGCTGAAGATGGGGTGTTTTTCTCGAAGGACCGGGGCCTGACCTGGGCGGCCTGGAATTTTGGCCTTCTGGACCTGGCAGTCTACTCTCTGGCCGTATCGCCTGACTTCGCGCACGACGAGACCCTCTTCGCCGGCACGACTACAGGGCTTTTCTACAGCTACAACGGTGGCCGGGCCTGGCGTGAGCTGCACTTTCCCGGCGATACGGGGCCGGTGCTGTGCCTGGGCATCTCACCCGCTTTCGCGGCCGATGGCATCCTCTTTGCCGGCACGGAGTCGGCCGGGCTGTTTCGCTCATGTGACCGCGGGCAGACATGGGAGCGCCTGAACCTGCCGGGGCTGTGCGTCAACGCGCTGGCCCTCTCTCCTGGCTTTGCCCAGGACCGCATGGTGCTGGCGGCAACCGAAGAGGGCCTCTTCTGTTCCGAGGATGGCGGCGGGCAATGGCGGCAACTGACCCCCCTGGCAGATGTCCTCTGCCTGGCCGGGAGCCGGGGGCTGGTGCTGGCAGGCACTTATGGCAGCGGCATCTTCCTGTCCACAGACCTGAGCGACTGGGAGCCCGTGCCTGAGCTGGCGGCCCGCTCGTTGACGGGGCTGAAGCTCTCGCCCGCCTTCGCGCGCGATGGGGTGATGATGGCCTTTGGTGCTGGAGAAGGACTCTGGCGGAGCGATGATGCTGGCCGCTCCTGGCGCGATCTCAGTGAGAGCCTGCCAGGGCAGGGGATTGCCGCGCTGGAGTTCTCCCCCGCCTTTGCCACCGACCGCTCCTTGTATGCGGCTTTGCCGGAAGGGGTGGCGGTAAGCCGCGCTGGCGGTGAGAGTTGGGAACTCCTCTACAGTATGCCGTCCTCGGTGCTGGCCCTTTCGCCGAGTGGAGGCACTCTGTTGGTGGGCACGCGCGACGAAGGGCTTCACGTCTGTCGTCAGCTCAGGGCTGCCCCAGCTCAGTTTGAACCGATCGCAGGTCCCTGGGATCCCGCGGGAAGTGTCCAGGCTATCGCTGCGGCTGACGACGACCATTTCTTTGTCGCTGTGGCTTTGCCGGGCAGCAACACGGTGGAGGTGTGGCAGGGCAAGAAGGGCCACTGGCAGAAGGAGTTCGAGCAGCCGGCCGACGGCAACCCGGTGACCATCTGGATCCCGCCGACCTTCGCGGCCGACGGCATCTGGTACGCTGCTATCGGCTCAGAGGTATGGCGCGGGGATGCTCTGCGTAAGCGGCCGGCCACAAGCCGATCGCTGGCCGGCCAGGGCGCGGAGGAAAGCGAAGAGGTGGCGAGGGTTGTGGCACTTACCGGTGCGCGCACCCCTGCTGGCCTGGCGCTTCTGGCTTCCACAGGGCGCCGGCTTTACCGCTCGGCCGATGGGAAGAAGTGGCAAAAGGTGCACGACTTCGGCAGGGAACGTGCCATCGCGCTGGTACCCGCTCCGTCTTACTCGCAGAACCGCCAGGTCTACGCACTGATGGCAGGCGGCCAGGTCTGGCGCGGCAGCGCCTGAGCTGCTTGCCGCGTCTGGCTCAGGTTTGGAGAAGGCAAAGAACATGTGGGGTTTTGCAGGTGGCTTTGTCACCTGCAAAACCCCACATGTTGTTCCCACGGCCAGATATGGGTGGGGCAGGGGAAGGCCACTGGCCGTCCCGCCCCATCCCCAACCCCATACCTCTAATACACCAACTCAGTTGGCCTGACCTCAACCCGCTGCCGGAAGACCCAGTACGTCCAGGCCTGGTATGCCAGCACGAGAGGGACGAAGATCAGCGCCACGATGCTCATCACCCGCAGCGTGTAAGGGGAAGACGAGGCGTTGTAGATCGTCAGGCTATAGGCCGGGTCCAGGGTGGAGATGAGGATGCGGGGATAGAGGCCCGCGAAGACCATCACCGTAACAAAGACGATAGCCAGCGAGCCCATCACAAAAGCCCAACCGTTCCTCCCGGCCCTGCTGAAGTAGCCGGCCAGCAGCAAGCTGAGCGCCGCCAGGATGGCCGGGATCAGCCCGTTGACACCTGGCTTGGTCAGGATGTCTGTAGCGAAGAAGGTCCAGACCAGGAAAATAACCGCCAGAACTACGGCTGCTATCCAGGCCTGGAAGGCGATGGTATGGGCCCGCTTCGCCAACTCGCCGGTGGTCTTCAGGTTCAGGTAGTGGGCGCCGTGCATTACGAAGGCGGCCACGAAGACCAGCCCGGCCAGGAGGGAGTAAGGGTTGAGCAGGGGCAGCAAGCCGCCCCAGTAGTGCTTGTTGGCGTCTATGGGCACGCCGCGCATCAGGTTGCCCACGGCTACTCCCCACAGCAGGGCAGGCAGGAGCGAGCCCACAAAGAGGGCCCAGTCCCAGGCGCTCCGCCAGCGAGGGCTTTCTTCCTTGGAACGGAACTCAAATGAGACCCCCCGCAGGATAAGCGCCACCAGCATCAGCACCAGTGCCAGGTAGAAACCGCTGAAGAGGGTGGCGTAGACGTGGGGAAAGGCGGCGAACATCGCCCCACCGGCTGTGATCATCCACACCTCGTTGCCATCCCACACCGGCCCAATAGTGTTGATGATGGCCCGTCGCTCCTCATCCCTCTTCCCCAGAAAGGGCATCAGGATCCCCACCCCGTAGTCAAAACCCTCCAGGAAGAAGAACCCGGTGAACAGGACTGTGATCAAAATGAACCAGAGTGTGTTGAGGTCCATTTGTCTCCTCCTCTCGCGCTATTTTGCCCTGGCTGCCGCGGCCAGCCCCGCTGCTTCCGGGGAGACCGTCCCGTGCTTCAGGGCCAACCGGACAGCTACGGCGGTCAGGAAGGCATAGAGCAGACCCATAACCGTCAAAGAGAAGACGATGCTCCCGGCGGTCACGTTGGGGGAGACAGCATCTTCGATCTTCTGGAGGCCGTAGACGATCCAGGGCCAGCGGCCGGTTTCCGTCAACACCCACCCGAAGGTGCCGGCCAGATAGGGCAGCACGGCCGCGGGGATGAGGATCTTCAGCAGCCAGGCCCGGCGCTCAATCTGGTTGCGCCACACGACTGCCAGCAGAGCCAGCAGGGCCATCAGCATCCCAGAGCCCACCATGATGCGGAACGACCAAAAGTTGAGGGCTACTGGAGGTATATAGTGGCCCGGGCCATACTGCTGGACCGCCTCGGCCTGCAATTCCTTGATCCCCTTCACTTCAGCGGTGAAGTTGTTGTAGGAGAGGAAGGAGACCATGGCCGGGATCCTCACCGCGAAGGGGTTTTGCTGCGCCTGTTCGTCAATGGCGGCTACGATGGCGAAAGCAGCTGGTTTCTCAGTCTCCCAGAGGGCCTCTGCCGCAGCCATCTTGAGGGGCTGGTGCTGGAGTACGAATTGCCCCTGGAGGTGGCCGATGACGCCAACCAGGATAGCGCCGATCAATGCGTAGACGGCCGCCCAGCGGAAGGAGCGGCGGAAGAGAGCGGCCTCTCGCTGGCGCAGAAGGTGCCAGGCGCTGAACGCCATCACCACAAAGCCGGCTGTAGTGATCCCTGCCGTGAAGACGTGCGGGAACTGGTACCATACATTGGGATTGGCGAGCAGGGCCCAGAAATCGCGCATCACGGCGCGGCCGCCCTCCAGCCCATAACCGACCGGGTGTTGCATGAAGGAGTTGGCGATGAGAATCCACAGGGCGGAGATGTTGGATCCCAAAGCGACCAACCACGCTGCAGCCAGATGTGCCTTCTTAGAAAGCCGGTCCCACCCGAAGAGCCAGACACCCAGGAAGGTGCTTTCCAGGTAGAACGCCAGCAGCGCCTCGATGGCCAGCGGCGCGCCGAAAATATCGCCCATGAAGCGGCTGTACTCTGACCAATTCAGCCCGAACTGGAACTCCTGGACGATACCGGTTACCACCCCCATGACGAAGTTGATGAGCAGGATCGTCCCCCAGAACCGGGCCGCCTTCTTGTAGCTTTCATCGCCGGTGCGCACGTATTTTGTTTCTATCAGGGCAATGAAAATGGACAGGCCCAGGGTGAGGGGGACGAAGAAGAAGTGAAAGATGGTTGTGATGGCAAACTGCCAGCGGGCAAGGGTTAGTGCACTCATAGAGAACCTCCGCAGCAAGATCGCAAATGGCAGAACTGCTTATCCCTTCCGACGGTATGGCCAGGGCCGGATAACAAACCCACTCCTAATTACCTCCTTCCTGACGAGCCAGTTGATCAAAAGTGACGGCGCGCAATTCTGCTTCGAGCATACGCCGGGCGCGCACCCAGGCCTCGTGGACGGTGCAGGTGGCCATTAGAGGGCAGAACTGAGGTTCCTCGGTGCAGGTATTGAGCACCAACGGCCCTTCAATGGCCTCGACCACATCGAGCAGGCTGATTTGCGCCGCGGGACGGGCCAGGGCGATACCACCCTCGATGCCGCGCGTGGTAGCCAGGAGGCCGGCCGTTGCCAGCCGTGTCACCAGGCTGCGCACCAATGAGGGTGGGATCAGTCGGTGGTGGGCGATTTCTTGAGCAGTGACGCGCTGTGTAGGGCTTTGTAAAGCCAGGTGTAGGATAATGCGGGCAGCGTAATCGGTCTCTCGGCTGATGGTAAGCATGGCTGCTGGTCAGAAGGCTCAAAATGATACCGATCTGGTATCATTATAGTCAGCCCCAGACCATTGTCAAATCAGGGTAACCATTCAGGCCGATTGAAATCGCCCCTCCTGGGCACTTCGTGCCTGGTGGGGCGATCCGCCGGATCGCCCTATTGGCATCAAGTTTAGCGGTAAGGGCGACCCTCGTGGTCGCCCCATTGGCATCAAGTTTAGCGGTAGGGGCGACCCTCGTGGTCGCCCCACCAGGCACCAAATTATCGGCCACAGCTCCCCTCCCCTGTCCTCCCAGCTTCCGCTCGCAAAGGCTGGGAGTACTGGGGAGGGTGACCGCAGGCCGGGTGGGGGCCCCCTGCCCCTACCCTACGGCTGGCCTCACTAACTTGATGCGTATTGGGCAGGGACAAGCCCTGCCCCTACGGCTGGCCTCACTAACTTGATGCGTATTGGGCAGGGACAAGCCCTGCCCTTACGGCTGGCCTCACTAACTTGATGCGTATTGGGCAGGGACAAGCCCTGCCCCTACGGCTGACCTCGCTAACTTGATGCGTAT
>DAOTZS010000039.1:0-6390 GCA_034434335.1 Anaerolineae bacterium | reverse complement strand
GCGGTCGGCCTTCGCCGACCTCCCTGGTGATGCACACATGAAGGGTGTCGGCGGAGGCCGACACCCCCTCGGGCCGAGCCCTTCGGGGCGAGGGCTGGCACGAAGTGCCCAAGAGGGGCGATTTCAATCGGGTGCAGTTGCCCTTATCTCCCGGAGACAAATTCACTCTAATTTGCTCCATTTCGGCTCGATTTTCGAGCCAATGCCTGTCAAAAAGTGCCCAAAGTCGTACCAAACAGCGGCTTACGGCAGAAATTCCGAGGCAGGGAGATAAGAGCGATTACACCCATTTCAATCGGCCTGAATAGTTACATTCTGACGACCGCAAAATGGGGAAAGAGCTGGCGAGGCATCTATGAGTCTAGAAGAGAGCATAGCAGTGGGAAAAGCGCCGGCCCGGGCTGAGTCGCGCCCGCGCGGCCTGACCGGCCTGGCCCGGCGGCGATATATGACGGCGGCATTACTGCTGCTGCCGGCCATTGGCCTGCGGCTATTCACGGCCGTCTACCCTTTCTTTCACACCATTTACCTGAGCTTCTTCGAGTATAATCCTGCCTTTCCTCCGAATCGCTTCGTTGGACTCGGCAACTTCGTGAAGCTGAGCCGGGATATTGCTGTGCGAAGCAGCGTCTCGTTCACGATCCTGTTCGTGGTGGTCTCCACCATGTTCCAACTGATCTTTGGGCTGCTGATCGCTTCCCTGCTCAACAGCCAGTTCAAGTTGCGCGGGCTGGCCCGCACGGTGAACCTGATCCCCTGGGCGATCCCGATGGTCGTAGCCGCGATCGGTTTTCGCTGGATGTATGACGTGGACTACGGCATCATCAACGATCTCTTGCGCCGCGTGACCGGTTTCAGCTTCCCGTGGCTGATTCACTTCTG
This sequence comes from Anaerolineae bacterium, assembly GCA_034434335.1. Taxonomy (GTDB): domain Bacteria; phylum Chloroflexota; class Anaerolineae; order CG2-30-64-16; family CG2-30-64-16; genus DAOTZS01. The sequence continues at coordinate 5,508 of DAOTZS010000039.1, read as the reverse complement.
GGGCGCGCGGGTCGCTGTTATCATGACCAACATCTGGAAGAGCACCCCGTTCCTGGCCATCGTCTTCCTGGCTGCCCTGCAAGGGGTGCCTGCCGAGCTGTACGAGGCAGCGCGGGTGGACGGGGCCGGCCGCTTGCAGACCTTCCGGTTCGTGACGATCCCGCTTGTCCTGCCTCAAGCGACCACCATGGGACTATTCATGCTGGTGTGGCAACTGGCTGCTTTTGACTTGATCTACAGTATGACGGGTGGCGGTCCCGGCTTTGCCACCCAGGTGCTGGCTTATAACATCTATCGCGAGGCATTTGGTGGCCTCAACTTCGGCTATGCTTCTGCCCTGAGCATTATACTGTTCGTGACGGTCGGCGTCCTCGGCAGCCTTGGCCTGCTGATCTATCGCCGCGTTGAGGTGATGTACTGACCGGCTGGGAGCGACTGTTGTAGCTTAACTTATTCCGGCAATGGCCGAAGAGGTGTTTTGCCCCCTCACCCCCCTTTGTCCCTCCTCTCCCCCTGGCCCACGGCCGGGGGAGAGGAGGGGAGTGAAGAGGGGGTTTGGGGGAGGGGTGAGGGCCACGGCCCGGGAGGCCTTGCCCCGGGGACGAAGCAACGGATTGCCGGCATAATTTTTCAAGTTGCAAAAGTCGCCACTGCGAAGCCGGAGCGACTGAAGTCGCCACTACGAAGTTGGTGATTCACTGGAGGTTCCTGTGCAAAGCGAAAACATCGTTCGCCGGTCTGTCCAGCCCCCTCTGGCCCAGCGTATAAGCCATTGGGCCGATCGGGTGGGGCTGTACCTGCTCGTGCTGGTGTTCTTGTTTATAACGCTTCTGCCTTTCTACTGGATTTTCATCTCATCGTTCACGCCGCGCTACCAGATGTTTTCGATCCCGCCCCGCTACTGGCCTTCGGAGTTCACGCTTGAGAACTACGTGCGCATGGCGCAGAACATCCCCTTCTTTCGCTACTTCCGCAATTCGCTGATCTTTGCCCTTGGGTCCAGTATCCTGTCCGTGGCGCTCTCTTTTCTGGCCAGCTACGCGCTGGCCCGCATCCGTTTTCGCGGCAGCAATATTGTTTTCATGGGCTTTATCCTTTCTATCGCCTTGCCCCAGATCGGCACCCTGGTCCCCCTGTTCGAGGTGTTCAAGGCAGCCAACCTGGTCAACAAGTACCATGGGCTGATCCTGCTCATGGCCAGCCTGATCACGCCGTTCACCGTCTGGATTCTGGTCTCCTTCATCCAGCAGATCCCGGGTGAAATCGAGGAGGCCGCCATCATAGACGGGGCGAATCTGCCACAGGTGCTATGGAAGGTGGTGGTCCCCATCGTCAAGCCGGCGCTGGCGACGATGGTCATCATCAACTTCATCATCTCATGGAACGAACTGCTCTATCCGTTGGTCTTTGCGACCAACCGCTTCACCAAGACGTTGAGCGTGGGCCTGGTGGAGATGCAGGTGGATCCGGCCATGGGTGCCGGCCGGCCGTGGGACCTGATGAGCGCGCTCAGCGTGACCATGATCATCCCCGTCCTGCTGTTGGTGCTCTTCTTCCAGCGTTTGATCATCAGCGGCCTGACGCGGGGAGCAGTGAAGTGAGGGGGAAGCCATGACGCGGGTTATCGAGATCAACGTCTCGGCCGAGGAGATCGCCGCCCGGCAGGAGCGGGTAACCCAGGCGAAGCGCTTCGAGCGCCCTGACCGCGTCCCGGTGATCCCAGCCATCAACTACCGCTACCTGCTGCCGGTGATCGGCGTGCGCTTTCGCGACTACTACAACGACCCTGAGACGATGTTGCGTAGCCAAATCCTGGGCCAGAAGTGGCTGATGGAGAACATCCGCACCGATCAGTACACCATCACCGGGGCCTGGGTGGGGGCGTGGACCGATTTCCAGAACACTACAGAGGCTTCCGCCCTGGGCTGCGAGGTGGCCTTCCCCGAGGATGACATACCCTGGGTGAAGTCGGGCTGGGTGCGCACCGATGCCGACCTGCGGCGCCTGGAGCGCATTGATGTGATCAACAGCGGCCTCAACGGCCGGCAGATCGAGTTCCGCCGGGCGATGATGGCTGTGGCGGAGAAGTATCCGGTGCGCTTCCGGGGCGGGCCGGTCTTCTACCCGGGCGCCAACCCGGCCCTCACCCATACCTCGCACGGCCCGTTCACGGTGGCTGCGGACCTGATGGGCCAGACCGAGATGTTCGTGGCCATCCGCGAGCGCCCCGATTTCGTGCGCGAGCTTCTGAGCATAGTGACCGACAAGATCATCACCTGGCTGGACTTCTGTTGGGCGGAGATGGGCATTCCCCACCGGGACTTCGCGTGGACCGATGACCTGGCCGCCTATCTTTCGGCCGACACCTACCGCGAGATCGTGCTGCCCTACGAACAGCAGCTGCGCTTTCACTTCACCGGCTGGGTGAGCTTCCACATGTGCGGCCATACCGACCACTTGTTGGAGATCTTTGCCAACGAGTTGCAGATCCACGAGTATCAGGGATTTGGGTGGGAAGTGGACCTGGACCGCATCGCGCGGGCGATGGGGGGCAAAGTGGTGTTGCTGGGCAATGTCAATCCCCTTACCATCGCCTATGGCACGCCCGAGCAGGTGAAGGCCGAGACGCGGCGTGTCCTGGAAAAGCTGGCTCCCTATGGGGGGCTCATTATCCAGGACGGCAACAACATCGCGCCCGGTTCTCCCGTGGCAAACATCAACGCCATGATGGAGGCAGCAGAGGAATACTGCGCCTGAGCCTGCCACCGTACTGGGGCTCTGTCTACACCTATGAATACACAACGGCCCCTGGCCCTCTTCCGGCGCCCGGCAGGACTGCGCCTTCTGCTGGGCGTCTTTATATTGTCTCGTCTGGCGCTCCTGCTGTGGAATACCCCCAGGGTCATTGGCTTGTCCCAACCCTCCGATTTGCGATATATGCTGGGAATGGCGCAGTTCTCAGACCGGGGGCTCTATCCCTACCTGGGTTTCTGGATGGAATACCCACCTCTCTACCCCTGGCTGACCGTCCTGGTATATCGCCTGGGGCGCTGCGTGGTGGGAACTGCCGCGATAGAGGCGTGGTTTTACGGAGTCATGGCCGCGCTGATGATCCTCTGTGAAGCGGGGGTTTTCCTGTTATTGCACCGCATCGCGCTGCAGCTCTACGGCCCGCAACTGGCCCTTCGCAGCACAGCGCTCTATCTTCTGCTGACAGTTCCCGGCTATGTTGTGGCCGGCTGGTTTGATCCCCTGCCGACCCTCCTTCTCCTGGCGGGGTTGTATTTCCTTTTGAATGGCCGGGCGCTGCCGAGCGGACTTATGGTGGGCCTGGGCTTTGTAACCAAGTTGTTCCCCGCTGTCCTGCTACCTGTGGCGCTCGCCGTTGCGCGTGGCTGGCGCGCCAGGCTGGGATATCTATCTGCTGTTGTGGGTGTGATTGGGTCGGTCTGGTTGCCATTCCTGTTGGCCAGCCCATCTATGTTCCTTGCCTCGCTGCGCAACCAGCTTGGCCGCAGTTCATGGGAGACGATATGGGCCCTCCTGGACGGCTACTATGGCTATGGCAAGGTAGCATCCCTGGCGGAGCATTTGGACGCCAGCAAAGCTCTGGCCGCCAACCATTTCAGCGAGTTGCCCTGGGGGGAGATCACCCTGCTCTTTGGGGTGGCCTACCTGGTCCTGTATCGCAGGATCTGGCGTGCACGCCAGCCCAGAGAGATTGTTGCTGGCACTGCCCTCACCTTGCTCTGGCTGCTGCTCTACTCCAAAGGGTACAGTCCACAGTACCTGATGTGGATCGCTCCCCTGTTAGTCGTCCTCCTGCCCAACCGTCGCGGCGCGCTGTATCTGGGTGGGTTGAGCCTGATCAACCTGGTTGAGCTGCCCGTGTACTTTTCCTTCTTCCCCTGGTGTCGCGTCCTGTTGGTCCTATCGGTCCTGCTGCGCACGGCGCTTCTGGCCGCGGCCACGGGCGAGTGCCTGCGCCTGGTAGCCGAGCGAGTGCCCCGGCCCGTGAAAGGGTTTGCGTCGGCCCGACACACCGGGTAGAATGCCATTATTGGGTAACCACTTGCTTGCTGATACGGCTGCTGAGGAGTTAGAAGATGTCAGCTCATTCTCGCCCTGCCCGCGGCCGGCTGGCCATCGAGGGTGGCACGCCGGCCAGGCGCCGCCCCGATCCGCCCATGTACCCGGGCGGCATGTTGATAGACCACGAAGAGGAACAGGCTGTGCTGGAGGTGTTGCGCAGCAAGCGGCTTTTCCGCTACTATGGCCCGCAGCCCGGCCCTTCCAGGGTGGCTGAGCTGGAGCGGGCCTTTGCTGAGCACATGTCCGCGCGCCATGCCCTGGCCGTCACCTCGGGCACCGCGGCGCTGATCTGCGGCCTGCAAGGGGTTGGCGTGGGGCCTGGAGATGAGGTGATCGTCCCAGCCTATACCTGGATCGCGTCCGCTTCTGCTGTGTTGGCCGTGGGCGGCCTACCCGTCCTGGCCGAAGTGGACGAAACCCTGACCCTCGACCCCACCGATGCGGCCCGCAAGATCACGCCCTACACCCGTGCCATCATGGCGGTGCACATGCGCGGGGCACCCTGTCGCATGGCGGAACTCGCGGCCCTTGCCCGCGAGCATGGCCTCAGGCTGGTTGAAGACGTGGCCCAGGCCGACGGCGCCAGCTACCAAGGCCGGCGCCTGGGCACCATCGGCGATGTGGGCTGCTTCAGCCTGCAGTTCAACAAGATCATCACCGCTGGCGAAGGAGGTATGGTAATCACCAACGACGAGGAGGTGTGGAAGCGGGCGGTTATGTACCACGATGTGATCGGTGGGCTGCGCAATAACATCCCCGCGCAGGAAATCCTCTGGGGCGTCAACTTCCGCATGCCAGAGCTGCTGGCTGCGGTGGCACTGGTGCAACTGCGCCGGCTGGATGGCCTGCTGGAAGCCATGCGCCAGCGCAAGCGGATGCTCAAGGCCGGCCTGGAAGGATTGGCGCGGGAGGGGCGGATCACCTTCAGGGAGATCGTTGATCCCGAAGGAGAAGCCGCCATTGCCCTGATCTTTTTCCTCGACAGCCCTGCCCAGGCCAATGAGGTAGCGCAGGCGCTGCGCGCTGAAAACATCGGGGCCAGCGTCCTCTACCGGCCGGAGCATACCGACTACCACATCTATGCTCACTGGACCCCGATCCTGGCTCAACGGACCTGGACCCCCGCTGGTGGGCCGTGGCGTTGGGCCAGGCGCGAGATCCGCTACACCCCGGACATGTGCCCGCGCACCCTTGACCTGCTGAGCCGGGCGGTCCATCTGGATGTCAGCCCCCTGCTGACCAGCGAGGAGATCGAGGAGACGCTCGAGGGGTTGCACCGGGTCCTGGATGTTTATACGGGGAGTTAGCCCGAGGAGCGGGGGTGCTGGACGCAAGCCGCAGGAGGTGGGTGTGCGGGTTTTCCTTGCAGTACTGGCCGGCATCTGGGTATTGCTGCTGGTCGCGGTAGCAGCCCTC
>DAOTZS010000038.1:0-17620 GCA_034434335.1 Anaerolineae bacterium | reverse complement strand
TGGCTTAACAAATTATTCCGGCAATGGCCGAAGAGATGTTTGGCCCTCTCACCCTCCTTTGTCCTCCCTCTCCCCCTGGCCTTACGGCCGGGGGAGAGGGAGGATTGAAGAGGGGTTTTGTGGTGGCGGCCTTCGGCCGCCACCACAAAACCTTTTTTCACCCCTCCCCTCTCCCGTCGCCGAAGGCGAACGGGAGAGGGGAGGGGGCAGGGAGTGGGGTGAGGGCCACAGCCCAGAAGGCCTTGCCCCGGGGGCGAAGCAGCGGATTGCCGGGGATAATTTTCCAAGTTGCCGAAAAGCCCACCTCCCTGCGTGGTGCCATACGAATGTTGCACATGCTCATACCGCGAAGGACAAACTCACCTGAGGAGCAGCCTATGAGGGGCGATCATGCAAACCCAACGACTCCCTACGGTGGCCAGGCGCTCGACGCGCGGACGATCACCGTAGTCTCCGGCCTGCCCCGCTCTGGGACCTCGTTGATGATGAAAATGCTGGAAGCTGGTGGGGTGCCTGTGCTGACCGATAACGTGCGCGCGGCCGACCCTGATAACCCGTTGGGTTATTATGAATTCGAGCGCGTGAAGGCGTTGCCCAAAGGGGACTACGGTTGGCTGCCTGAAGCGCAAGGCAAAGCGGTTAAGATCATCTCGGCCCTGCTGGAGCATCTCCCGGCGGGTTACCACTACCGGGTCATCTTCATGCAGCGCCACATGGCAGAGATCCTGGCTTCACAGCGCAAGATGCTGGAACGCCGCGGAGAGGCAGCCGAGACGGTCAGCGACGAGCAACTGGCGCAGCTCTTTGAAAAGCACTTGCGCAAAGTTAAGGCGTGGCTCTCAGCCCAGCCTCACATGGCGGTGCTGGACGTGGACTACAATGGCCTGGTCGCCGATCCCTGGCCCTACGCCAGACAGGTGAATGCCTTTCTGGGCGGCGGCCTGGACATTGAGCGCATGATCGAGGTGGTAGACCCGCGGCTCTATCGCAATCGGGCCGCCTCACCCTGAACCGCAGCACGGGGGTGCAATGTGGGAGAAGCTGTTCTGGTTACCGGTGGAGCCGGGTTTATTGGCTCGCACGTGGTGGACCTATTGATCGCCGCGGGCTATCGGGTGGCGGTTGTGGACAACTTGCAGACAGGGAAGCGGGCGCACGTGAACCCGGCCGCCGCCTTCTATCTGGTGGACATCAGGGACGCAGCCGCGCTGGGAGAGGTGTTTGCCAGGGAGGCCCCGATGGCAGTGGTGCATCAGGCGGCATTGGTGGATGTGCGCGCGGCGCTTCAGGACCCGGTCACCTATGCGGAGGTCAATATCATTGGCACGTTGAATCTGCTGGAGGCAGCACGGCGCAGCGGCTGCGTGCGCAAGTTCGTGTTTGCCTCCACCGGCGGGGCTATCTATGGCGAGCCGGCGAAGTTGCCGGCCGACGAGACCTGCCCCCTGCGCCCCATGGACCCCTATGGCGTGAGCAAGCTGGCCTGCGAGTACTATATTGACACGTATCGCCAGAACTTTGGGCTTGACTATTGCATCCTGCGCTACGCCAATGTCTATGGCCCGCGGCAAGACGCCTCTGGCGAGGCAGGGGTGGTGGCGGTCTTTGCCAGCCGCATGCTGAGCGGCCGGCAGCCCATCATCAACGGTGATGGCACCCAGTGTAGGGATTTCGTTTATGTGGAAGATATCGCACGCGCCAACCTGCTGGCCCTGACCCGAGGCAGTGGCATCTACAACCTGGGCACCGGCCTGGCCACGGACATCAATACCCTTTTCGACATCCTGGCCGCGCTGACCGGCTATGCCGGCCCGCGGCAGCATGGCCCACCCAAACCAGGGGAGGTCCACACCAGCTACCTGGATGCCAGCCGCGCCGGGCAGGAATTAGGGTGGCAGCCGCAGGTATCGCTGGTCGAAGGGCTGCACAGAACCGTCGCCTACTTCCGGGAGACCCTTTACGGATAAAGGGCGTGCGGGGTGCAGGCCCATGAAGCAGACAAAGCATAAAAACAGGGCGCAACCAGCTTTATACTGGTTGCGCCCTGCCAACAATACTTCAGCCTATCAGACCTCTCTTGGGTCGGCGCTGCCCCGCGCTGACGCGGCTCAACACCCTGAGAGGCAACGCTCCTGATAGGCCTTGAGGTCGCCAGTGTGGGCGGCATAATGCTCGGCCATGCTGTAGAAGAAGTCTACCAGCGGCATCTTCTCGCCCCACGGGGCTCGCCCGATCGCCGCCAGGGCTTCGTCGGTGGCGATGTCCAGTTGGTGCATCAGCCGGCGGTGGGCACCTGTAAGACCATCTACCACGGAGATCAAAGGCAACGCCGACCTCTTGGTCACCTGCTCCTCGTTCCAGGCATCGTCGTAGGTCACCCCTTCCTGCCAGGGCCGTGAGTCCTGCCAGGCCCTGATGGTCTCTACTGCTTCTTCCACCCATACCCACACGTGCGTCAGCACGTCCTTCACCGTCCAGATGCCGGTGACTGGGGTTGAAGTCAACTCCTCCTCGGTCAACTGCCCCAGGCAGTCCATCAGCGCTTTGAAGTTGCGATCCAGCGCTGTCCAGGCTTCCTCACGAGTATGCATCTGTGGTCTCCTCCTCGTCCACGATGATCCGTTCCCGCCCGGCATAGACGTTCAGACTTGCCCGCCGTACATGTCCTACCAGCGTCATATGCCACGCCTCTGCCAGGGCTACTGAGAGGCTGGTAGGTGAGGTGCGGCTGACTACCACCGGCACCTCCATACGCGCAGCCTTATACAGCATCTCCGAGCTGATTCGTCCGGTACAGAGCAGGATACAGCCTGCGGTAGAGATGTTGTGCTGCAGGCAATATCCTCCCACCTTGTCCACCGCGTTGTGGCGACCCACGTCTTCGCTCACCACCAGCAGCGTCTCGCCCTGGGCCAGGGCAGCCGTATGGGCTCCACGCATCTGCTGGCTGGCCAACATGGCCTGCATCAAGCGGCTGAGCTGCTGAGGTGTGACACGCACATCAGCTTCTAGTGGCTCCGCCCTGGCCAGGATGTCAGCAAAGGTGACACCACCCCCGCAGCCGCTGGTCATCGTCACACGTGAGGGCGGTTCAAAGTGCGCATCCCGGAGCCACACCTCCACACAGGTCCGGCTGGGACAAACTTTAACCAGCCGGACATCGGCCATACTGCTGATAATGCCTTCGCTGTACAGAAAGCCCAGGGCCAGCCAGTCCAGTTCCTGGGGTGTGCACATCCACCTGGTTAACTCCCGGCCGTTAACGTGAAGCCGCACCAGCTCTTCGCTGGCCACCTGGCCATCCAACATCTCCCAACGGCCATCTTCAAAACGCATGTAGTGCACAACCTGGCCCTCTTGTCGCCCAATCTGCAAATGCCCACAATCTGTATCTGCCGGGCTGTCTTATAGTAACTGTTCAGGCGGTGACTGAAAGTCACCCTTCTGGGCCTGCGGCCAGTAGGTCGGCCTTCGCCGACCTCTCTGGCGATGCACACCTGGCACGAAGTGCCCAGAGAGGGCGATTTCAATCGGCCTGAATAGTTGCTCTTATTATACTGCAAGCGGCTACTCGTGCAAAGCCGCGGCTGCGAGCAGCGAACATCCTCCCGGCCTGGAACAAAAAAAACCAGAACCGGGCTTATCACAAACCCGGTTCTGGTACTACTTCAACCTTATGCCCCGTATTTGGTCAAGCGGCCAGCATGGGCCATTAGCAGTGGCATCAGGTCCAGGTGCCTGAGGTGGCCCAGGCCCCCGGCCATACATGCCCGTTCCCCAAAGGCCTGGACGCCATCCGGGCAGACGTAATCGCCCCACAACAGGACGGGCAGCGCATGCCAGGAGTGCGACTTCAGGGCCCAAGGTGTGCTGTGATCACCGGTCACCATCAGGACGTTAGGCTTGAGGGCCATGATCTCGGGGATGATCTGGTCCACATGCTCAATCACCGCCTTCTTGCCCTCGAAGTTGCCATCTTCACCGTTGCTGTCGGTCTTCTTGACATGGAAGAAGAAGAAGTCGTACTTGTCCCAGTGTTGGCGCAGGGTGGCCACCTCATCCTCAATGGTGTCCCCGGTTGGAAGCACGTCCATGCCCACCAGCCGTGCGATCCCGCGATACATGGGATAGGTGGCAATGGCACCGCAACGCATCTGGAACACGTCAGGCATCTTGGGAATGGGTGGCACTTTGGCCAGCCCGCGCAGGTTGAGGCTATTGGCCGGGTATTCGTCGGCTAGCAAGCGGCGGGCTTCGGCCAGCCATTGATTGAGGAGCTCTGCTGTACGCTCTGCTTCGGGGCGTAGAGCCTTTACAGGCAGAGGTGGTACCCCTGTCTGTTGAGGATCGGTCTCAGTCAGGCCGTCGGCCAGCCCACTGCCACGCAGGACGAGCACGAAGCGGTATTCCTTAACTGGCTCCACAAAGACCTCGACACCGGGCAGGCTGATCTGGCGCAACTTGGCCACCAGGCGCGCCCCCACCTCGGTTGGGATGCGGCCGGCCCGCCGGTCGGTGATGAACCCGGTGGCAGGGTCCACAGTGCAAAAGTTACCGCGCGCGGCCAGGTCATCTGACCCCAGCGCGAAGTCAATACCCAGGGCCTCCAGTACCCCACGGCCGATGTCATAGGCCAGCGGATCGTAGCCGAAGAGGCCCAGATGGCCAGGGCCACTGCCTGGGGTGATCCCGGGGGTGATCGGGGTGCTCATGCCGCAAATCCCTTCTCTGGCCAGGGCATCCAGGTGGGGCGTGTGAGCGGCCTCCAGCTCTGTCAGGCCATTGGGTCCGGGCAGGCCACCCAGGCCATCCATCACCAGCAGCACCATCTTGCTGGTGCCAGGAATGCTCAGCCTGCGCAGCAAATCCAACTGATCCATGGTGGTCGTTTCTCCTTTGCCTGGTTTATGTGTTCAAAGTGTGCGGGCTACGAATCAAAACTTATGCCACAGCACTACGCCGACCTGAACGGTCGGCGTAGTGCTGTGGCATTTCTATACCCCCGGCAGGATTCGAACCTGCGGCCAAGGCGTTAGGAGTGCCTTGCTCTATCCACTGAGCTACGGGGGCTCGCCGACCGCATTTTAGCACAAAATGCCACCAATCGCCAAAAGCCGGCCCAAAAATCGTCCGGCCGGCCGAAAGCCACACCAGGCCGGGTGGGGGCACCCTCCCCTGCCGCGCCCGTACCCGGGTAGCCGAAGGCAATGCCTTCGGCTACCCGGTGCGATTTCCAATCGCCCGCCCCTTAAATTGATGCCTATTGGGCGACCACCAGGGTAGCCCCTACCCATGGGCACACCCTGGCCGATAAATCCGGAACACACCTCCACTTGGGACTCGGCAGAAAGCTTGAATTTCTGTGGGCATGATGTATAATACCAGCCATCCTGGCCGGCTCAATCTCGCCTGCGAGCGCCTGGCCGGCCACCCGACATGGCTGAACCCGGGCGCATATGGCGTGCGCCAGAAGTCGCAGTGAACCAAAGGAGAACCATATGACCCCCTACTTCCTCCGCCGCCTGCAGATGGTACTCTGTGCAAGCCTGGTTTTGGTCTTCTTGCTGGTGCCACTGGCGGTGTTTGCTCAGGGCATGGACCCTACACCCCAACCTGAAGAGGGATACTACTATACGGTCCAGCGCGGGGACAACTGGTCTATCATCTCCTGGGTGACGGGCATCCCCGTGGCCGAACTGAAAGCAGCCAATCCGGGCGCCATCCACCCTAATGACTGGCTATGGATCGGGGACCGCATCTTCATCCCGGCGCGGCCGAAAGCCCCTCCCAGCCCGCTGGCATCTGGGTACTGGTACCAGGTCAGGGCCGGTGACACCTGGCACTCGGTGTCGCGGGATACAGGTGTACCTGTCCTTGACCTGTGGCATGCTAATCCCACTCACATCCATCCCAACTACTGGCTCTATGTCGGACACTGGCTATGGATACCCAACCTCACGCCGGAGCCAGTGACGCCAGTGGTCGTCGCAACCCCTTCGCCTGGGGCCCCCGTTGTGGTAGTCCCTGTGGTCGTGGTGCCCTCTGCGCCGGGTGTCGTCTCGGTGGTCACTGCAACCCCCGCGGCCGGCGCTCCACAGCCAGCCGTCACCGTCAAGCCGAGCCCTACGCCGCTGCCTGCAACGGTAACACCCGGGCCGGTTGCGCCACTGCCCTCGCCTACGGGCACATCGGTCGCTCTTGTCATTGTAGTAGTCCCGCTCACGGCCACACCTACGGCGGTGCCTATGGCCACCCCTGTCCCGCCTACGGCCACCGCTGTGCCACCCACGGCGACGGCCACGCCGGTGCCACCCACAGCTACGGCCGTGCCACCCACAGCGACGGCCGTGCCACCCACGGCGACGGCCACTGCCGTGCCGCCTACGGCCACGCCGGTCCCGCCTACGGCCACAGCCACTGCCGTGCCACCCACGGCGACGGCCACCGCCGTACCACCCACGGCCACGCCGGTCCCGCCCACGGCCACAGCCACTGCCGTGCCACCCACAGCTACGGCCGTGCCACCCACAGCGACAGCCGTGCCACCCACGGCGACGGCTACGGCCGTGTCGCCTACGGCCACGTCGGTGCCGCCCACAGCTACGGCCACCATTGTGCTACCCACGGCCACGCCTGTCCCACCTACGGCGACGGCTACGGCCGTGCCGCCCACGGCCACGGCCACCGCCGTGCCGGCCACGGCCACGCCGGTGCCACCCACGGCGACGCTGGTTGCGACCGTCACCCCGGCAGCAACCGCGACGCCAGCGCAGCCCACACCTACTCCCTGGATACCCAAGCCCACCCCCAGCGACTGTCCCGTGGGGTTTGCGGCCTACGCCGATGTCATCCTGGCTCAGTTGGCGGGCGCGCGGCGTGATCCTGTGGCCCTGGCTACCTGGCTGGCCGAGTGTGGCGCCATTACCCCTGAACAGGGCAGCGTGACCCAGGCTGCCATCCAGGGGGCGGGAAAGGCCGATATCGTGGTGGTATTGCGAGACCCAACCAGCGACGAACTAATGGCGAGGGGTGTGCTCCTGGTTTTCCATGACCAGGAAGGGGGCTACAGGCTGGCACGCAAGGTAGAGGGGGTCGGCACCCTGGCCCTGCTGAAGGTAGACGACATCAACAAAGATGGCAAGGTGGACATCGCCTGGTCTGATACCACCTGTGGCGCGCACACCTGCTTCAGTACCCTCTATGTGGAGAGCTGGGATGGCAAGGCGTATCGGGACTGGATCGAGGGGGAGCCGACCATGGCCTATCCGGAGTATCGCTTCGAGGACAGCGAATCTGCCGGCAACGGGGAAGAGATCCTGGTCCATGGTGGCATCATCAGGTCGGCGGGCGCTGGTCCGCAGCGAGCCTGGACCGAGACATATATTTCCCCGAAAGGGAAGCCCTACCAGCTCTTCAATCAGGTCTACGATGCCTCGGACTGCTTCTATCACCACCTCCTCGATGCCAACCGGATCTTCAATGAGTGGGCTTCAGCCGGATTTGGCCCGGCTGTCACCGCTTATCAGGCTCTCATCGGCGATACCAGCCTGCGAGCCTGCGGCACGATCGCCAACGAACTGGAAACCCTGCGCGATTTTGCCCGCTTCCGGTTGATCGTGTCCCTGGTTTCCAACGGCCAGGCCAACCAGGCTTCATCGGTGTTGGGACAGATTGGGAATCAGGCTCTGCGAGGCGCGGCCCAGGCCTTCCTGGAAGCCTATAAGAAATCGGGTAGCATTGTCCAGGCCTGCCGTAACACTACGGCCTACGCCCTGACCAATCCTGGCTCATGGGAGTTTCTGGCCGACTGGGGCTACGCCAACCCCAGCTTCAGCCCTGAAGAGCTCTGTCCTCTGGGGTAATGGCGGGGCGACAGATAGAAAATGGGGTTTTGTGGGTGGACTTGCCGCCCGCAAAACCCCATTTTTATTCTTCCCCTTCCTGGGCCGATAAAAGCCATGAGCCCGGAAGGAATCGAACCTTCAACCCGCGGCTTAAAAGGCCGCTGCTCTGCCAATTGAGCTACGGGCCCAGCTTCTAAAAGTATAGCACAGGGGGGCAGGAATGGCCAAACATGCCCCACTTGTTATGCTGGAGCTACCCTGCACGCTGGCATCTCACCCTGTGCCGAACTGCCGGTCGCCGGCGTCCCCTAAACCGGGCACGATGTAGCCAATCTCGTTCAACCGCTCGTCTATTGCCGCCAGATAGATGGGCACATCGGGATGGGCCTGATGTAGCCGCTGAACCCCCTCCGGCGCGCCGATGATCCCCACAAACTTAATGCGCTGCGCCCCCCATCGCTTCAGAATATCCACCGCGGCCACTGCCGAACCGCCGGTAGCCAGCATGGGGTCGAGGATCAGACACACCTGAACGGTGGGCGCAACGGGCAGTTTATTGTAATACTGGACCGGCCGCAGGGTTCGCTCATCGCGGAAGAGGCCAATATGCCACACCTCGGCCCCAGGCATCATCTCCCAAATCCCTTCCACCATGCCCAGCCCGGCACGCAGGATCGGCACCAGCCCAATGGTCTCGGTCAGTTGTTGACACCGAGCCAGCGCCAGAGGTGTCTCCACCTCCACCGGCCTGAGGCCCAGATCAGCGGTGGCTTCATAAGCGAGTAGGATGGAGATCTCACGGACCAGCTCGCGAAACTTCTTCGGCTCGGTGCGCCTGTCCCGCAGGATCGAAAGTTTATGCTGGATCAGGGGGTGTCCCGAGACATGGACATTCTCTGGCAACATAGCGCGCCCTCCCTCGGCTCAATCTCCGACATAAAGACGGGCTAAGTCAGGATGTGGACCGACTTAGCCCGTCTCTCAGTGTGATTGGCATGCCAGGACTGGTTGGCCTCAGCTCTGGCAGGTGAAGAAGTCCCCTCATGGACGTTCCTCGTCTGGGCGAGGCATGATGCCCCGCTTGATCAGCTTCTCCACCTCAGCCTGGCATTGGACGCACAGAGTGGCATCAGGACGTACTTCGAGGCGTTCAGGCGCTATCTCCTGCCCACAGCGCTCACAGATGCCGTATTTGCCTTTGTCAATAGCACGCAAAGCTGCCTGAACCCCCTCCAATTTGCGCTCAAGCTGGGTCACCAAGGCCACATTCTTCTCGCGTTCAATCAGGTCTGGATCGCCTTCTTCGGCATCCACGTCCACCTCTACCTTGAGCGCCTCTCGCAGCCGTTCCAACGCACCCGTGATACGCGCTTCTTCTTCCAGCAACCTGCGTCGCTCCCTGGCGATAATCTGTTCTCTTGTGGGCATGACATGCTCCTCCACGTATACATCCACTGCCTGTTGCCACACGGTGCGCAAGGCGGGCATGTTATACCATAGACTGAACCGCAAGTCAACAATGCGACGACAGGGGTAGGGGCTATCTCACTTATCGCCGCCAGGGCGCCTGGCACCTGAGCAACCTGTACACCAGGAACTCCGTACCTTGGCATAGGCGCAAGATGACGGTAAAATGTCGGTCTGATGTCGGCAGCATTTCGCTTCGTGGAGGTATACTTTGGCGGCTTCCTGCCCACTGATCCTGGTTACCAACGATGATGGCATCCGCTCGCCTGGCCTGCTGGCGGCCGTGGCAGCCCTGGAAGAGCTGGGGGAGCTCCTGATCGCGGCTCCCGTAACCCAGCAGACCGGCATGGGGCGCGGTGCTCCGCCTGTCATCGGGGGCCATGTGGAAGAAGTGGTCCTGCAGGTCAGAGACCATAAGGTGAGGGCCTACGCCATATCGGGCTCACCGGCCCAGGTCGTTCTCTACGCTGTGCTGGTGTTGGCCCCACGCCGGCCCGACTTAGTCGTTGCCGGCATTAACTATGGGGAAAATATCGGCACCACCGTCACCGTGTCGGGCACGGTGGGGGCAGCCTTGCAGGCCGCGGAGCTGGGCATCCCGGGGCTGGCAGTGTCGTTGGAGACCGACAAAGCTTACCACTACAACCACGGAGAGGGCCTGGACTGGCGCGCCGCTGCGCACATGACGCGCTATTTCGCGCGCGCCATGTTGCGCCGGCAGCTCCCGTTCGATGTAGATGTCCTGAAGATTGATGTGCCGGCCGATGCCACTCCCGAGACCCCCTGGCGCGTGACCAGGCAATCCCGCCAGCCTTACTACGAGGTCTTTCGGGTGGATGAAGAGCAGCGGCCCGGGGAACCGGTCAAGTTGGACTACCGTACTTACGCCAACTGGAAGCATGAGCCACCCGATACTGATCTCTACGCCCTGGCCCGCGAACGGATGATCGCCGTCACCCCCTTGAGCCAGGACCTGACATCGCGCACCGACCTCCGGGCGCTGGAGAAGTTGTTGCGTTGCGCGGGAGAGGAGACGTGAAAGATGCGCAGACTTCCATTCAGGCGCGCATATCTGTGGCCGGGCCTGAGCGCACTTGCACTGTTGTTCCTCCTGGTGGGGTGCACCAGCCAGGGGGCGCCAGGGGCACCCCCGCTGAACGTCCCGTTTCTGATCGTGGCCTTTGTGGTGCAGTATCCTCTCATGCTGGTGTTCCCGGTGCTGCTGGGGTGGTGGATCCGCCGGCGCTATGGGATTGGCTGGGGGGTGTTTGGGGCCGGCGCGCTGACTTTCATCGCCTCTCAGGTAGTGCATCTGCCCCTCAATTGGGCATTGGGCCTGCTGGGGGGTGGCCGCGGGGTGGCGCTGTGGCCGCTGGTGCCCATGGCCCTGGTGGCCGGGCTGAGTGCGGGGGTGTGCGAGGAGGTGGCGCGCTGGGTTGCCCTGCGCTTTTTCCTGAAAAAGGCGCGCGGGTGGCACCCGGCGCTTCAGTTTGGGGCCGGGCACGGCGCGGCCGAGGCGATTATCTTCGGCGTGCTGGCGCTAACCTCCATGGTCAGCATGATCGTCCTGCGTTCATTGGACCCGGCCAGCCTGAACCTGCCGGCAGGCACGGCTGAGCAGCTCCGCTCTGCGGTGGTAGCCTACTGGGCGACCCCCTGGTACATGTCGGCGCTGGCCGGCCTGGAACGGGTGATGGCCATCGTGTTTCATATTGCCATGGCCGTCCTGGTGATGCGCGGCGTCACGCGCAACCAGCCGGCCTACCTGGCGGCGGCGATCGCCGCGCACGCGGGGATGGACTTCGCGGCTGTGTGGGCTGTGCGCACGCTGGGGGCTGAGTGGACCGAGGGAATTGTGGCCGTCCTGGCGCTGGCGGCGCTGGGGCTGACAATCTGGTTGCGCGAACCGGCGCAGCGCCTGCCCCAGCCAGAGCCAGTCGCCGCGGCCATTCCCACCGCGGCCGACCTGTCCCCACGCGTCCTCTCCGCCGAGGAGCTGGCCCGGCGGGCCGATGCATCCCGCTACGAGTAAAGGAGAGCTATGATCCGCTGTGAGGGTTTGAGTAAATCGTTTTCCAGCGATGGCCGCGAGATCAAGGCCGTGGAGGAACTAACCCTGGAAGTGCACCAGGGCGAGGTCTTCGGCTTCCTTGGCCCCAACGGCGCGGGCAAGACCACCACCGTGCGCATGTTGGCTTGCCTGATTGCACCCACCAGGGGACGGGCCTGGGTCAACGGGCTGGAGCTTGGCAAAGATGACAGGCAGATCCGAGCGCAGATCGGCATCCTGACCGAAACGCCCGGGGTTTACGAGCGGCTCAGCGCCAGGCGCAATCTGGAAATCTTCGCCCACCTCTATGATGTGAAGGACGTGAGCGGCCAGGTGGAGAAGTATCTGCGCCTGCTGGGGCTGTGGGACCGCCGCGATGCAGAGGCCGGCACCTTCAGCAAGGGTATGAAGCAGAAGCTGGCCATCGCCCGGGCGCTGTTGCACGAACCTGCGGTCCTCTTACTGGACGAGCCCACCAGCGCGCTGGACCCCGAGGCAGCCAAGACAGTGCGCGATTTCATCGCCACGCTGCGCGGCCAGGGGCGGACGATCTTCCTCTGCACTCACAACCTGGACGAGGCCGAACGGCTGTGCGACCGCATCGCCCTCTTCCGCCAGCGTCTGATCGCGGTGGACTCGCCCGATGCCCTGCGCCGGCAGCTCTTCGGCCGGCAGACTGTCGTCCATCTGGCGCAGTTGGACGAGCGGTACACGGCCGCCGTGCGCGGGCTGGGGTTTGTCAAGAACGTGGAAGTGCTGCCAGGCCAGGGCAGGGGCGGCCGCCTGATCATCAGCCTGGACGATCCCCCGGCGCAAAACCCAATCATCGTACAGACCCTGGTGGGGCAGGGGGCCCAGATCCAATTCGTCAACGAGCTGCGCCACTCGCTGGAAGATGTCTACCTGAGCCTGATGCAGAATGGGCCGGCTGGGTCACCCGGGCAGCCTCCGCATACTGGGGAGGGGCTTTCATGAAATACATTCGTGTGATCATCGGCAAAGAGTGGGCCGAGATATTGCGCAACAAGCTCGTCTTGTACGTCATAATCCTCGTGCCGCTGGCGATGACTGCCATCCCGGTGGTGATGCTTTATGTCATGAGCACTGTGCCAACCGACCCGCACGACCTGGAAGAGATGGGGCGTATGCTGCAAAACCCGATCTTCCAGGGCATGAATCCCACCGAGGCGATTCAGTCGCTGATGGCCAGCAACATGCTGATCCTCTTCCTGATGATGCCTCTAATGGTGCCGGTCACCATTGCTGCCTATAGCATCGTGGGGGAGAAGATCTCCCGGTCCCTGGAACCGTTGCTGGCAACACCGGTTACCACGGCCCAGTTGCTGGCCGGCAAAGGGCTGGCCGCCGCGCTGCCGGGGATCATCACGGCCTGGGTGAGCTATGGCGTGTTCCTGATCTTCGCCCGTTTCTTCTCGGTGAGTGACCGGGTGTGCAGCATCTTCGTGAACCCCATGTGGCTGGTCGCCATGTTCGTGCTGGCCCCCCTGCTGACCATCATGGCCGTGGCTGTGGGCATCATCGTCAGCAGCCGGGTGAGCGACCCGCGCGCCGCGGAGCAGTTGGGCGCACTGATCGTCCTGCCGTTGATGGTGCTCTTTTTTGGGAGCATGACGGGGTTTATCATGCTCAACAGTACCACCTTCTGGCTGTCATCGGCAATTGCCCTGCTGCTGGATATCGGCATCGGCTACGTGGCGGTGGTGCTATTCCAGCGCGAAACGATCCTGACCCGCTGGAAGTGAGATGTCCGCAACCCTGAAATCATGGCAGGAATGTGGTCGGCAGCTCAAGGCCGAGACCTATGCCCTCTACCTGGCCTACCGCGACCCACGCGTGCCGTGGTGGGCCAGGGTTTTTGCTGCCTGCGTTGTGGCCTACGCCTTCAGCCCCATTGATCTGATCCCCGACCCGATCCCGGTCCTGGGCTACCTGGACGACCTGGTGTTGGTCCCGCTGGGGGTGGTGCTGGCGCGCAGGATGATCCCACCCACAGTGATGGCTGAGTGCCGGGAGCGGGCACGTACGGCCGTGGAGAGGCCGACCAACTGGTACGCTGCCGCGGTGATTGTAGTGATCTGGCTGGCGTTGGCCGGCCTGGCAGCAGCCTGGGTCCTGAGGTGGTTGCGCTAGAGGTATGGAAGATGCATTCGCTGCTCGTGTATCAAGATGGCGTGATAAGGGCCGAGTTTCCTCTGGAAGAGATCGGCCGGACGCTGGCGAATCCAAACTACACGGTGTGGCTCGATATCCAGGACCCGGATGAGGCCGACATCGCTCTATTGCGTGATGCGCTCGCCTTTCACCCCCTGGCTATCGAGGACGCCATCCGTGCCCATGAGCGGCCCAAGGTGGACGCCTACAGCCCTGCGTCCGAGTCGGGGCCAGGCAGCCATTACTACTCCGTTGTCTTCTACACCGCCGCGTACGATCCCACCCAGGACCATATCGAGACCCGGCCCCTTCACCTTTTCATTGGCCCCAATTATCTGGTTACCGTCCACCACGGTGTCATCCGCCATATCAGCGAGACGCAAGCGCGCTGGCAGGCACCGGGCAGTCCTCTCGGCAGCCGGGTGGGATCTCTGGTGTACGCGCTGCTCGACGCCATCGTGGACGACTACTTCCCCATTATGGACCAGGTGGCCGAGCGGGTCGAAGACCTGGAGGACACGATCTTTGTACACTTCGATGAGCGGGCAATCGAGACGATTTTCGGCCTGAAGCGCGACCTGTTGAACCTGCGTCGCGTGGTCGCCCCTGAGCGCGATGTGCTGAACGTCCTCCTGCGCCGGGAACTGCCCATCTTCAAGGCCAGGGATACGGTCTACTTCCAGGATATCTACGACCACATTGTGCGCGTGACTGACAGCATTGATACCTATCGCGATCTGCTGTCGAGCGCGCTGGACAGTTACCTCTCTCTGCAGTCGAACAACCTGAACCAGGTCATGAAGCTGCTTACCATGGCCTCGATTGTGCTGATGTCCAGCGCGCTGGTGGCGGGCATCTACGGCATGAACTTCCGTTTCATGCCCGAGCTCAACCAGCCCTGGGGCTATCCTTTCGCGCTGGGCCTGATGGCGCTGATCAGCCTGCTCCTGGTCCTCTATTTCCGGCGCAAAGGATGGCTCTGAGCGAGGCTTGCTCCGCCGCGGGCTTATGGCCCTTGCCGCCACCACATCCCCACCGCGCCGCTCACCACGCCGGCTGTTGCCTCACTGATGCCCGTAGGCCTGAAGCTGAAGCGCACGAACAAAGGGTCATGGTCAGAGCTGCGATGGAAGGTACTGTCGGGCTGGCTGGGCTCTGGGAAGTCGGCGTTGATATGGACGGGGCCGCCTGACTTGTAATGGCGATCGAGCCCGGCCGTCATGATGAAATGGTCCAGCGCCTCAGACACGCCCTGGTAGATATAGGTGTAACGGTCGCGGGGCGCGAGGTGAGCGGTGTAGAGGTTGACAAAGCCGGCGAACTGCGCCAGGGTGGCCGAGCCCAATCCGTCATTGAAATCGCCCAGGGCCACAGCGTAGGGTGTAGAGAGCAGGCTGGCCACATGGCGTGCCTGCTCCACACGCCACGGCAGGTTGACGGTTTCATCCCCGCGTTTCGACTTCAGGTGGTTGACCACGATCCGCACATCAAGGGCCTGGGAGCTGTCGCCGCTGCGAATGGTCAGGTCGGCGACGTAGGGAGGGCGGTCGAAGAGGGGATAGGTGCCGGCCGCGCACGGGTTGGGCCGCGCCCGGGGTCCAACGGCCCACACATAGTCCACCCCGTAGTCGGTCGGTGAGCAGGCCTGCGCCTGCTCGCTGCGATGCAGGGTTACGCGTTGGCTGTCGTACAGGATGCCCACGGTGATGTCGCGCTCGTCGGCGCTCTCGTAGTAGTCATAGCGGAACTGCGGTCCTACCGCGGCGCTCAGCCGCTCCCATACGGCATCCTTGCCCTCAACCTCCTGCACCCCCACCACCGGGCAGCCCTGGAGCGCCTCGCGCAGCGCTCGCGCCCGCCTGGCTAGCTGGGCGGCAAAGGCCGCCTCGTCTGCCGGCGCCCAGTCCCCCATGTCCCCATCTCCGTCGTCTACAGGATCAAACAGGTTCTCCAGATTGAAGGTGCACAGGGCGAACTCGTCGGCCGCGAGGGGAGGCTCTGGGTCGGATGGGTCAGGGACATCTTCCACGCTGAGCCGGGCCGACTGGCCGGGATCTACCAGCAGGATATAGCGGCCAAACTGATAGGCCAGCACACCGGTCAGACCGTCGGCCCGCAAGCGGTCGCCGAAGCCGACATCGGGCAGGTCCTGGCCCAGCCCGCCCGAGAGGTGAACCAGGCCGCGGCCGGCAGGAAGCTGGCCGGCAAAAATGCGCTGCCCAAAGAAAGGACTATGCCGCTCCACCAGGGCGATTTCCGGCTCTCCCGATGGGAAACGAGAGGGATAACGCACGGTTGGCCCCACTACCATGCCATCTAAGCTCAAGGCCACACGCATCCCCTCATATGGTTCGTAAAGCTGCTCCGGATCGGCCGCCGGGTCAGTTAGCGGGGAGATGGGAATGGGTGCGGGCAACTGGCACGGGCCGAGACGGCGGTAGGTGGCCTGGCTGTCGTCGGCCAGGCCGACGATCTCGGTCGAGCCGTAGTACTCCTGGACCTCAAAGCTGGTGATTTCCAGCAAGTCGCCTGGCCGCAGTCCGCGCGGGTTGTCCCAGCCGGTATAGCGGAACACGAAAAGCCCCTCCGAGGTACGCGGGTCATCGTCGGGCGTGACGCTCTGCAGGAAGAAGCCATCGGCAGCCACGCCGGTCACGCAGCCGGCCACCGGCTCTAATCCCGTGCGGCCATCATAAGGAGAGATGCTGTCCGGGCCCTGGATCTGGGCAATGGTGAGCGGGGCGCGCGGGGTAGGCGTCGGCCAGCCGCTGGCCTGGGCAACCTCGATATCCTGAGGGAAACGCGGCCACACCTGGGCACCATCGTAATCGGCACTCAGCCCGGTCACGGTTACGGTCTGGCCCTCCACCAGGGCCTCAGTTGTGATACCGGTGGCCGCGTCCAGGTAGATGGTAGCAGTGCCCACGCGAAAGCGCCTGTGGCCGGCACCGGAGAAACGCCCTGTGACCGAAATCAGCAGCCCCTCGGTCTCCTCGCCGATCTCATATGGCTTCACGACCCGCGCGGCGGGCGGCTGGCCAGGCCCAACGCGTATCACCTGCGCCGGCGAGCCAGGCAGGAGCTCAAGCATGCCGTGGTAGCTTGACAGCCGGCCCGAGACGCAGACCTGGTCCCCCAGCGCCAGCTCCTGGCCGATGCCGGCCTGGCGAAAGACATAGATGCCGGCCGTGGCGTCCTGCAAGGCGAAGGACTGGTCGGTGGTGAACACCCCGGTAGGCACGGTCACCTGGCCAAACACGGTGACCTGCGTGCCCAGAGGTTTTGTACGGGCCTCGGCAATGGGCAGCGCGGCCGGGCAGGGGTCGGCCTGAAGCCCGAACAGGGCAGAGAGCAGGAGCACGATGAGCTGCCACATGAGTGCCTCCCACGGGTTGGGAAAGGTTGGGATAAGGCTGGCCGACGGTGAACGGCCATCTCATCTGGGCCGGCATGTAACCACAAGTGGCACCAGGCGTCAAGAAAGCAACCCGGCTACCTCTCCTCCCTGTACGGAACACAGGTGCCCCGCAGGGGTTACAAGGTGGAGGGGTCTCCTGCAGCGCTGGACAGCGAACAGGCATGCTGGTACAATTATCCACGCAGATAACGTAGCGCAGGCTGACAGCCTGCGCTACAGGGGCGTACCTTAGCCAGTGTCTTTTCTTTTATGGCGCTTGCCCAGAGGCCCCCGGGTAGGTAGTTACGTTAGGCCACAACAGCCCCGCCTCTCTTTCGGTACAGGAGCTATGCGATGCGCAGTGCGACACGCGGCGTGTCGGCGATGGCGTATATCCTGAGACAGGGTTGGCGCTACCTGGCTCACACAAAGGTGGCGGTGATCCTGATACTCATGGTGCTCCTGCTCGCTGCCCTGGCTTCCTGCTTTCCCCAACTCTCGCCTGCGATCACCGCCGATGCTGAGCGGCTGGCCCGCTGGGAGGCAGCTGTGCGCGCCAGGTACGGCCCGCTGACCAGTTTGCTGGCTGCCAGCGGTGCTTTCCAGCTCCCCCGCGCTCCGGTTTTCCTGGCCTCGGTGGCACTGCTGGCGCTCGCCACGCTGGCCTGCACCCTGCAGCGCTGGCGAGCG
>DAOTZS010000037.1:0-11181 GCA_034434335.1 Anaerolineae bacterium | reverse complement strand
CTTCGGCCGCCACCACAAAACCCCCCTCTTCAATCCCCCCTCTCCCCTGGCCTGCGGCCAGGGGAGAGGGGGGACAAAGGGGGGGGAGGGGCTGTGAAGGCCCGAGGGGGCAGAAAGTGTTAACCAATTTTGAACCATCCCACCGATTTTGAACCATACCGGGCAGGATAATGGAACCCGCGGTTGCGGTTCGCTCGCAAACCTGCTCAAAGGGGTTGTGCCATGCAGAAGACAGATATGAGCCTGGCCTCTGAGTTTCGAGTGTCGCCACTGTGGGTGCTGGTGACGCTACCTGTGCTGGGGCTGGCCTTCTACGCCCTGGGCGAGCAGCTGGTGGACGCGCGCGAGCTGCTCCCGTATGCCCTCTTTGCACTGCTGATGTATGGCCTGGCTGCAGGGGGCTGGATGCTATACAGGTGGCACGCGGAAATCGGGCGCTGGTACGCGATCGTGATCTCTGGCGTGGCTGTGTTTCTGGGGCACTTCTGGCTCGGCATACCGGGCGTGCTGGCGCTGGTGGCCGTGCCACCGGCTGTGGCTGTGGGTGTCATCGGCTTCGCGGCTGCCCTGGGTATCGCGGTCCTGGAGACCGCACTTCTCATCGTCCTGCGCGGGTTCGGCGCGCTGCAAGTTACCGCCATCGGCGTGCCCCTGATCACGCTCTGGGCCACCTTTGGCGCACTGCTGGCAGTACATCTTCCAGCCCGAGAGGCAGCCCAATGGGCCTGGGACTACTTCCAAAGTGCGCGCAAGCTGCTGGAAGAGGCACGCGACCGCCAGGGCGAACTGGCCCAGGCGCTGGAAGACCTGGCGCGTGCCAATCAGCAGCTCACCCGGCTCAACATCCTGGCCCAGGGCCTGCGCCGGGCCGCCGAAGAGGCCCGCCTGGCCAAGGAGCAATTCGTTGCCAACGTCAGCCACGAGCTACGCACCCCCCTCAACATGGTGATCGGCTTCAGCGAGATGATCCTGGAAACGCCCGAGGCGTACGGCAGCTCGCTGCCACCTGCCCTCCTGGCCGACCTGGCTGTTATCCGGCGCAACGCTCAGCACCTGGCAGAGTTGATAGACGACGTGCTCGACCTCAGCCAGATCGAGGCCAACCAGGTGGCATTGGCCCGGGAATCCGTGCCGGTCAACGAGATCGTCGAGGCCGCCATCGAGGCAGTGCGCCCGCTGTTCGAGTCCAAACACCTCTACCTGCGGAGCGAGCTGCCTCCTAACCTGCCCCCCATCTATGGCGATCGCACCCGCATCCGCGAGGTGATGCTCAACCTGCTGAGCAACGCCGGCCGCTTCACCGAGCGCGGAGGGGTGTGCGTGAAGGGCTGGCAGGATGGGGAAGACCTGATCCTTTCCGTAGCTGATACCGGCCCTGGCATCGCGGCGGAGGATATGGGGCGGCTCTTCCAGCCCTTCCAACAGCTTGACGGCTCCATCCGTCGGCGCTATGGGGGGACCGGCCTGGGCCTCAGTATCAGCAAACGGTTCATCGAATTACACGGCGGCAAGATCTGGGTCGAAAGCCAGAAAGGGGTGGGGACGACCTTCTTTGTGCGCCTGCCGATCGCTCCCCCTCAGCCGGCACCGGCTCCCGTGTCCCGCTGGCTGATCCCTGGCTGGGAGTATCTGCAACGCACATCCGAGCCGGCAGCCAGTCGGGTGCCATTACGGCCACGGTTGGTCGTGTTGGAGGAGGGCAACTCGCTCCAGAGGCTGCTGAGGCGCTATCTGGGGGACGCGGAGGTTGTCGCAGTAAAGGAGATGAGCGCCGCGCTGGAAGCGTTAGGCGCCAGCCCCAGCCAGGCACTGCTCATCAACGATACGGCCGTAGGTGAGGTCCTGGAACGGCTCAAGTCGGTATCTCTGCCTGATGGCATCCCGGTCCTCGCTTGTTCTGTGCCTGGCACTGACGAATCGGCCCGTGCCCTGGGCATCGCCGACTATATGGTCAAGCCAATTTCCAGAGAGCGGCTGCTGGGCGCCCTCGACCGCCTGGGCCTGCAGCAAGGTACAGTGCTGATCGTAGACGACGAACCCGATGCCCTACATCTCCTGCAGCGGATGCTGCACACATCTGGCCAGGGTTACCGTGTGCTGAAGGCCCACAACGGCCATGAGGCTCTGCGCCTGCTGCGCCATTACCGGCCCGACGTCATCTTGCTGGACCTGGTGATGCCCAACATGGATGGCTTTCAACTGCTCCAGGAACGGAGCCAGAATGCGCATCTACGGGAGGTACCGGTGATCGCGATCTCGGCCCGTGACCCCCTGGGGCAGCCAATTGTCAGCCAGGCGTTGGCCCTTACCCGTAGAGGCGGCCTATCCGTGCCCGTGCTGCTGAACTGTATCAAGGCCATCGTCCAAATCGTGGGCATGCCAGGTGCGGCGGGCGATCTGGCAGCCAGCGCGGTGTCTTGAGAGAGACTGGATACGCGGGGTTGCTCCTGCCTTCGGGGGATTTCACCCGGTGCCGACCAGCCGATCCAGCGCCGATAGCAGGGCCTGGCGGCGCACCGGTTTGGCGATGAACTCGGCTGCTCCCAATACCGAGGCCAGCTCAGCCTGGGGCAGGATGGTACATACGATCACCGGCACATCGTGGGTTTTGGGATGCTCGCGCAAGCGGCCCAACAGGTCCCAGCCGTCCACTTCTGGCAGCATGATGTCCAGGACAACTGCCTTGGGCTTGAGCCTGGCTGCCAGGGATAAGGCCCCGCGCGGATCCGGTGTGCCAATGAAACGATAGCGCGTGCCGGAAAGGTAGCGCTCGAACAGCCGTAACGTATCAATGTTGTCATCTATCACCAGGACGGGCATCTGTTCAGCAGTAGGCAGGGTGACGGAGATGGCCAGGCGTGAGTGGCCATCCGAATCGGCCTCAAGCTCAAGGGTGCCGCGCGAGAGCTCCAAGATCTTCCTGGCCAGAGCCAGCTCCTCAGCACCAGGCAAGGGTGAGGCCAGGGGACCACTGGGATAGGCCATAATCCGTATGCAGCCGTAGAATCGGTCGGGGACAAGACTTGTGTGCACATGGATGCGGCCGCGCGGCACACGTCGTGCCACAGTAGTCAGCACCTGAAGGAGGGCCTGACGAACTGCAGTCGGTTGTACCGTCAGGGGAAGCAGTTCTCCTTCCGACTGGCAGGTTACGACCACCTCCAGGGCCTGCAAAAGCGGTTGGGCCGTGTGTAGCACCGTCTGAATCAGGTCATCGAAATCAACTGGCTGGGTGGGCAGCGTCTTTTCTAGCCAGGCCAGCTCCTCATTCAGGGCAGAAGCATCCACGCCGATGTCCTCTGGCGCCTCTCCCTGCTCCAGCCAATCAGCCTTCATTTCCAGACCGTAAGCATTCCACAGGCGGTCAGCCAGCACTTCGATAGCCAGACGTTCCTGCCGGCGGACCTGGCGCGCGCTCAGGAACAGATCTCTGGCTACCTCTTCCTGGGAGAATTGGGCAACAAAGCGGCCATGCAGCACCTGGTAAACGCGCCAGGCAGGCGACCCGGGCGGCACCTCTTCGCCCGGGGCCAGAGCTTCTATCGCTTCGGTCAGGATGTGCTGCAAGGCAGATGTGGGGTCGCGGCGGTCAGCCACACCCAGAAGCTGAATCAGCGGACTGCGCCGCAGGATGCCCGGATTGTACAGGTCGGATAGTACCCGCCGCAATTCACGTACAAAGGCTGCTCGTGCTCGGTTTGCTTGCATGTCCGGTGGATGTCCTGTCAACGTCCACATGAAGGCCAGAAAGGTGTCCCCTTGCGGCTTCTTTTGTGGTATAGTGATAATGGATGGCTGGCCAGGCTTTGGCGCGGATTATACTACTATTCAGGCCCCTGCCCAAAGTATCCAGCAATTCTGAATATGGCTCGGGGGGATGGATCAAAATTGGTTAACACTTTCTGCCCCCTGGGGCCTTCACTGCCCCTCATCCCCCTTTGTCCCCCCTCTCGCCCTCGGGGCGTGGCCCTTGGCCTGCGGCCAGGGGAGAGGGGGGAATAAGAGGGGGTGTTTGCGGCGGCCGAAGGCCGCTGCAAACACCCTTTTCTCCCCTCTCCTGCCGCCAAAGGCGAGCGGGGGAGGGGATATAGTTACAACAACATCAGGTTCAGGCTGGCTTCAAGACAGGAGGTGATGCGGGAGAGACCAATATGCCTTTCGAGCTGTGGATACGGTAACTCAATAGCTGGTTAGGCTTGTATCTGGCTTGCCTATATAACCTTATCAGGAGGGAGCTATGTCTAAGCTAAGCCGTCGTGAGTTTATCAAACTGGCCGGTGTCACGGCTGGCACTTCGTTGCTGGCTGCCTGTGTTGCCCCGCCGGCTCCTACGGCACCCACAGAAGCACCCAAGCCCGCCGAGAAGCCGACCGAGGCGCCACAGCCGCCAGCCAAGGGGCCAATCAAGCTGGAATTGTGGACCTTCGTCAACACTCATGCGCGCTGGTTCCGCTCGATGGCAGAGGATTATAAGAAAGAGGTGAACCCCGACTTCGAGCTGAACGTCACCGAGATCGCCTACGGTGATATGCACGACAAGACGCAGATCGCGCTCCAGGCAGGTGGCGTCGGAGCACCGGACCTGGTTGACCTGGAGCAAGGGCGTTTCGGTGGGTTCCTGCGGGGCGGCGGAGACGTTGGGCTGGTAGACCTGACAGACCTGCTCAAGGCGGGCGGCTACATGGACAAACTGGTGGCCTCGCGCGAGGCGCTCTACACCTACAAGGGCAAGATCTATGGTGTGGAGCATGCGCTGACCCCCTGCGTCGTCTACTACCGCGCTGATATCCTCGAGGGGGCTGGGGTGGATGTCAGCAAGATCGTGACCTGGGAAGACTGGATCAACGCCATGCAGCCTCTGTGCAAGGACGATGTGGTGGCCACCAGCTTCATGGTGCACGAGCTGCTATTACGCCAGGCCGACAGCGATTACTTCGATGCCGACGGGAACGTCACGCTGGATACGGACCTCTCCATCGAGATCATGCAGTGGAACCTTGACCTGCGTGATAAGTATAAGATCTGCCGACAGGGGCCTCCAGGGGATGCCTGGTGGACGGCTATCAAGGAGGGCAAATTCCTGACCCTGGGCGCGCAGGCTGACTGGTATGCCGGCTTCCTGAAGGACTACGTGCCTGAGGGCCAGGGGAAGTGGAAGGCCATGCCTCTGCCGGCCTGGAAGCCGGGCGGCCGGCGCACCTCCTGCTACGGCGGCACCGGCAACTGCATTGTCAAGTACTCCAAGTATGTTGATGAAGCGTGGAAGTTCATGGAGTACTCGATGCTCTCGGTGGAAGGCAATGTGCGCCGCTATCTGGAGACCCACCTGTGGCCGCCGTTTATCCCGGCCATGGCTGACCCGCGCCTCCATATCCCTGACGAATACTATAGCGGGCAAGACATGGGGGCCGTGTTCGCCGATGTGGCGCCCGAAGTACCTCCCCAGTACCAAAGCCCCTATCGGTCGGAGTTGAACAGCCTCCTGGGGCCGCTGTGGCAAGATATGTATGACGGAAAGGTAACCCCCAGAGACGCTTTCACCGATGTAGCGAATAAGGTCCGCGACATCATGAAGGAAGAAGGCGCCATCTAATTGGGTCCAACAGACTACCTCCGGGGATAGCCGAGGGCTATCTCCGGAGGTAGTCGCGCAACGAGGTGTACAGCAAATGTCATGGCAGCGACGGATTGCCCCCTATCTGTTTATTAGCCCTTTCTTTATCGGCTATGCCTTCTTTTTCCTCTACCCCGTGGCGTGGGCGTTCTATCTCAGCTTTTTCAAGCAGACCGGGATCGGCAGCACACCTCAGTGGGTGGGGCTGGGCAACTACATCAAGCTGCTCAGTGACGAGCGGTTTCTCAAGGCGGTGGTAAACACCACCTACTATGCCGCTGGCAGCCTTTTTCTCATCCTGCCAGCCGCGCTGTTGCTGGGGCTGGCCTTTAACATGCGCCGGCTGCCGTTTGGCAGCTTCTTTCGGCTTTTCTATTTCACCCCCAACATCACCTCAGGGGTGGTGGTGGCCATCATTTTCCGCCTGGTATTCGACCTGGAGTACGGCCTGATCAACAACTGGCTGCTGAAGCCGTTAGGACTGCCACCCCTGCGATGGATGATGGAGCCGTGGCTGATCATGCCCGCCATCATCATTGTCGGTTTATGGCGCTATACCGGGATCAACGCGCTCTACTTCCTGGCTGGCCTCCAGAACATCCCACAAGAGGTGACGGAAGCGGCCCAGATCGACGGCGCGAGTCGCTGGCAGGTCTTTCGTTATGTCACCTTGCCTCTGCTCCGTCCCGTGCTGCTCTTCACGGTGGTCATCGCCATCATCGGCTCGTATAACATGTTCGGCGAGCCATTTCTGCTGGTGGGCGCCGAGGGTGGGGTCAGAAACGCGGGGTTGTTCATGACCATGTACCTCTACCTCACCGGTTTCCGGTACATGAAGTTCGGCTATGCTTCGGCGATCGGTTACGCGCTGACTCTGATTATCCTGGTCCTTTCCCTGATCCAATTACGGCTCCTGGGCGCATTTCGTGAGGACTGACATGGCGGCCACGGACTTTTCTTCTCGCAGACAAGCCAGGACCGGCACACGCGGTGCTGCAGGGATAAGCTGGATACGCATATCCCAGATTGTACGCATGACGGTCATCTATACGGTCCTCATCGTGCTGGCAATCCTTACCGCGGTGCCTTTCCTATACATGATCTCGGGCTCATTCAAGCTGAACTCCGAGATGTTCTCCTACCCGCTGACCCTGATTCCCAGAGCACCCACAACCAGCAACTATGTACGCCTGCTCAGTGGCAAGGAGATCCCCTTCATCCACCAATTTGCCAATAGCGCGCTGATTGCGATCACCCAGACCGCCCTCTCGCTGTTCATCTCCGCCCTGGTCGGCTGGGGCTTTGCCAAGTACGAGTTCCGGGCTAAGAAGCCGCTCTTCGGGTTCCTCCTGGCTACCATGATGTTCCCCGGCCAGGTCGCCCTGGTCCCCCTCTTCCTGCTTATGGTGCGCATCGGCTGGCTGGATACTTACTGGGCGATCATCATCCCCGGCGCGCTGAGCGCGTTCGGCGCCTTCTTCATGCGCCAGATCATGCTGGGCATCCCCAGTGAGTTGCTGGATGCCGGCCGCATTGACGGCGCGTCAGAGTTCGGGTTGTTTCTGCGTATCGGGCTGCCTCTCTCTGGAGCTGGGCTGAGCATCCTGGCCGTCCTTACCTTCCTGGGCTCGTGGAACAACTACCTCTGGCCCCTGATCGTCTTGCGGTCGGCCTCCAAGTTCACTTATCCCGTGGGCCTGGCCACCCTGTACGGCCTGTACAAAGTCGAGTACGGCATGATCCTGGCAGGCGCTTTTCTGGCCACTCTGCCTGTGCTGATCATCTTCTTCATTGGGCGTGAACAGTTCGTCGCCGGCATCACGGCAGGGGCCATAAAGGGGTAGCGATAGCGGATGATACGAGCACCTTACTCCAAGGAGACGGTGCGCGCTGTAGTAGAGCGCCGTGGGGTAAACGTGGTACCGCTGGCCTTCCACAAGTGGTGGGGGGAAGGGACATTCGAGAAGTATGGAGCCCAGCTCTTTGAGATCTCCGACGATATCCCGGACGATGTGCCAGCCGTAACCTACATCACGCCAGGCGAATACACCTCACCCACGCCTGACCCGAATTACCGTTGGGCGTTCTCAGGCAGCCCCAGTCCTGTCGGCACCAGCCTGGACTCCCGTATTCTGCTGCCTGACTGGCGCGACCTGGAAGCCTATCTGGCCGAATTCCCCGACATCAGCCGCCAAGAAGGGCTATTCGACGGTGTGCGCTCCTTCGTCGCCAATCACCCTGACCAGTATGTGCTGGGGCACTGGTGGTTCTGCTTCTACGAGCGGCTGTGGGCTATCCGGGGCATGCAGAACACCCTGCTGGACTTCCTGGAACACCCCCACGAGCTGACACGGCTCAGCCGGGCCATCCTGGATCACCACATTAAGGCTGTGCGCCATTTCGCCGCCTGCGGAGTTGATGGCATCTTCACTTCAGACGACCTGGGCTCCCAACGGGCCCTGATGATGAGCCCCGCTACTTTCCGCAGGTTCCTCAAGCCGCTCTACGCTGAGCTGATCGCCGAGACCCATGCATTGGGGATGCACTTCTGGCTGCATACCTGCGGCAATGTGATGGACATTATCGAGGATTTCATTGAGATCGGGTTGGACGTCATCCATCCGATCCAGGCCCACACCATGGACTACCGCCAGGTGGCCGACCGCTTTGGGGGTCGGATCAGCTTCCTGGTGGGGATCGACGTCCAACATCTGCTGCCTGAGGGGACGGAAGAGGAGGTGCGGACCGGCGTGCAGGAGGTTGCCCGTATCTTCCGCCGCCCCGAAGGCGGCTTCCTGCTGGCCGCCGGCAACGGCATCATGCCGGAGACGCCGCTGCGCAACATCCGTGCTTTTCTGGAAGAGGCTGCCCGGTTATAAGCCCCTCGCCAAGGCTCATAACCTCAGCCAATGCCTCCCTATATCTCACACGGGCCAGATGCTATACGGCCCATCCCATTCTACCCTGACTCTGGAAAACAATACTCCTCCATCGCCTCGCAGAGTGCCGCGATGTTGCGCAGCGGCACGTCCGCGCCGTAGACCGCCGCCAACACCATCAGCCCACCCTCCGGCAACGCCATGGCGTCCACCACCTGCCTCACCTGCTCTCGGATCTGCTGCGCCGTCATGAAGGGGAAGCCCTGGCGGTCGAGATCAACCTCTGCACACAACTTCCCCCGATACGCCCCGACGATGCCCTCCAGCGTGCAGGCGCGCAACTGCGGGTCGTGAACCGAGACCCCGCACTCGATCAGGTCATCCACAATGTCCAGGATATTGCCGTCCGAGGAGAGGTGGACGTGGACACCTGCGGTCCGACACGTCTGAAAGAGGCGCTGAAACATTGGCTTCAGATAGCGCCGGAAAGCTTGCGGGCTGATCATCAGGCCCTTTTGGGTGCCAATGTCGGTGTGGAAGGCCACCACATCCACCCCCAGCTCCAGCCAGCGCCGCACCAAGATCATCTCGTGCTCTTCCAGCATGGCGATCAGCCGCTCCAGCTCGGGCCGGCCTTCGGCGAAATCCACCATCAGGTTCTCGAAGCCCCGCAAGAAGTAGAGGCGGTCGAACAACCGCTCGGCACCGCCCATGACCAGCAGGCCCTGTTGGCGCCGCTTGCGGATATC
This sequence comes from Anaerolineae bacterium, assembly GCA_034434335.1. Taxonomy (GTDB): domain Bacteria; phylum Chloroflexota; class Anaerolineae; order CG2-30-64-16; family CG2-30-64-16; genus DAOTZS01. The sequence continues at coordinate 1,939 of DAOTZS010000037.1, read as the reverse complement.
CGCCACGATCTTATCCCACTCCCAAGGCCCGCGCTCGGCCATCACCAGGGGATCGGGCATCTGATAGGTCTCCAGGGCGGCCCAGTCCGCCAGGGGATGGCGCACTACCTGGCCCTCCAGCCCGTGCTGCTGGTTGTACCACAGGCACCCCCAGCTATCCAGGTAGTACTCACCCTGGCGATAGACCACCGGCATTTCGTCATAGAAGTTGGCACAGGCCGGATCGTAATCGGGGAAGATCCTGGGGTGCTCCAGCACAATCTTCTCCAGGTCGCGGCGATAGGTGTGCCAGGTGAGGGGTGAAAATGCGATCCTGCAAGGTATCCATTCAGGGTAGCGGAATTCAACTGCCCGCAGCCAGTTCTCGCGATGGGTCAGCGACATGGGCGGATCTCCTCTCAATTGAGCCCGGCTTTCAGCGAGCCGTCCGGGTTGTAGATGCCGTATTTGTACGCGGCCTCGATCAGGGCATGGATGTTGTCGGGCGGGGTAGTTGCGCCTAACGCGCACCCCGGCCCGAGGATGAATCCTCCGCCTGGGGCCAGGATCGCCAGGGCTTCACGGGCCGCGGCTTCCACCTCAGCCGGAGTGCCGGCCCAGATCAGCTCCGGGTTGACCGGGCCGAGGAAGGTCGCCCGACCCTGCATGAGCGCCTTGGCCGTGTGCATGTCGGTCTTGTAATCCAACTCCAGGATCTGCGCGCCGGTTGCCACCATGTCGGCCAGGATCAGGGTGGCGTCGCCGCAGATGTGCAGGGCCAGGGGGAAGTCGGGACTTTGGATATCCTGGACCAGGCGGCAGTCGTGGGGGTGGGCGAACTGCCGATATAGCCGCGGCCCGATAAAGTCCACACCGGCCTCGCCGGTCGAGGTGCCATGCGCGCCAGCAGCTTTCAGGGCCAGGGCATAGCGCACCTGCACCCGCCGGCAGTAATCCAACACCCGGTGGATCAGCGCGGGCTGCGCCCCCTCCTGCAGGTCCACGATGAACTGCTCATAGCCGCGCAGTGCCGCCGCCAGCGCCACCGGCCCCTGATCGGCCCGCCCCATGATGAAGACCCTGTCATCCAGCTCGCGGCGCAGGATGCGCACGGCCCGCAACACCTCGCACATAGGGAACGCGATCTCGGGGTCGGGCACCTCCAGCTCGTCTACCCGCTCCAGGCCGTCGGCCAGGACGTGCTCGACCACGCGCGGAGGCCCGTCGTCCGGGTAGAGGACCCCGCAGCCGCAGGCCTGAGCCTCGGCCACCACGCCGTTCTCGACCAGGAGTATGTCGTGGCCGAAGTCACGCCAGAACTGGAGCTGCGTTTCGGCCATCAGTTCCCCGTCCTGCAGCACTTCCGAGATGCGTTGGCCGCTATAGGCGGCAGCCGTCAGGAAGTTGTGCAGGTCCACGGGCACCCGATCGGGGATGCCGTGGCGGATGGTGGTCATCGCCCGTTCGAGGGATGTCATGGAGCAGTATTTGCTCATAGCACAGCTCGCAGTTCAGGGTGATCACGGGCGTAGTCGGCCAGGGACACTCCTGCCCGAAACGCTTCGGCGGCCTGGCGCATGGCAGTTGTGCCGGCCTGGATGCCCATGGGATGGGTGGTCACGCCGGTGCCGGCGAGCATGAGGGCGTTGTTGCCAAAGATCGCCAGATTAGGCCCAAGGGTGCGCGGGTTGAGGCCACCCGACACCGCAGGCATCATCGGCTTGATATGGCCCATTGGTTCGCTCATGGCTCGCGCCAGCGCCAGCGCTTCTTCGGGTTGGCCGCCGACCAGGTAGCCGCCCACCGTGCTGACGCGGAAATAGTCGCCACCCAGCAGCCGCGCAAAGCGCACTACCACTACCGGGTCCACCCCCTGGCCGGGCGCCCGGCCAAAGGCCTCCTTGCCTCCGCAGTGGGCGTAGATGGGGACCGATGGGTCAATCTGGCGGCGCAAGGTCAG
>DAOTZS010000036.1:0-4722 GCA_034434335.1 Anaerolineae bacterium | reverse complement strand
TGGAGTCAGACTTCGCTTGTTCGGCACAGATTTCCACCGCCTATCAGCCAGCGGGGGCGGCGTTCCGCCCTTTTTGCAATTATAACCTGCAGCCAGCACGCGGGAGAAATCGAGAGGGCAAGAGACTGTGCGCGGCGGCAGGGGCACGACGCTGCCGTGCCCTATGGACTGGCGCGCCGAAGCGCCACACCCCAACAGAGCACGGTTTGACATGGGATTCCCGGCATGCTATCCTGTCTGCTCAGCAGGGTGCAACAACCCTACACCACACCATGTAAGGCATTGAGGTGGCATGGAAGGGAACCTGGTTAACGGCTGGCGCGAGGTGCTTGAGCGCATCTTCGCTGGCTTCGTCATTGAATACAGTGTAACTCCACCCTGGCTGGTGAACCCGGATACCGGGCGCCGGCTTAAGCTCGACTACTTTCTGCCCGAAGTCGGGGTGGCGGTGCGTTTCGTAGGGCTGGAGGGCACAACCCGCAAACGCCCCAAGAGCGACGAAGAGCTCGCGGCCGAGGCAGAGCGTGAGCAGGCGCGAGCAGAGGTGTGTCGTCGCAACGGGGTCGTGTTGGTCAGCATTGATCCCGACGGTGAACCCCGTCAGGCGCTGCGCAGCCTGGAGATGGGGCTGGCTCGCGCGGCGGCCCAACTGGCGCAGAGCCAGGTGCCCCAGGCCGAGAAACAGAGGCTGATGCCACTTCTCAGCCAGGCGCGGCAGCGAGCAGGTGAATTCGTTCCCCGCCTGTCCAACCCCGCCAGGCTGAACCTCTACGCCGAGATGTGGTGGGATCGCCAGGCCACCTTAGCTGCTCCGCCGGCAGCAGACAAGCCGGCCGCGCCACCCCGTGCCTACCGGGCGGGCATGGCCGTGGAACACATACACTTTGGGCCTGGCACAGTAATCGCTGTTGAGCCCGATGGAGGGGACGTCAGAGTAACCGTGGACTTCGTCGCAGCCGGTGTGCGCAGTTTCTATGCCAGCCTGGTAGGCGACAAGCTGCTGCCGCGTTGATCAGAACGAAGAAGATGAGACGCACCTTCCTCACCCTCCTCCTGAGCCTGGCCGTGGCGCTTGTCCTGGCCCGGCCGACTACCTCCCTGGCAGCAGCCGGCCTGGCCAGCAAACTCGCCGGGATCGGGTGGCCGGTGGTCACATTGAACGCCAGCGTTACCCCAACCCAGGTGCCGACAGCCGGCAAGGTCACCTATACTGTGGACCTCAGCAACGCCGGCGACGTGGCGGCGTCAGGCGTCTGGGTAAACTTCAAGCTACCCCCGGGCTTCAGCTATGTCTGGGGCTCGGCGCGCATTGCGCGCGATGGCATCCTGATCAGCAGCGCCAACCCCTTCGTGTCGGGCAACACCCTTACCTGGGACAGTCTCACGGTGCCGGCTCGCCGCGGCGACTCGTTCTACGGCATCAATACCATGGTCCAGGAACGCTGCAACATCGCCTACATCTCCTGGCAACTCGACCACGCGCGCTACCTGATGGGTTACGCCAGTTGGACCAAACAACTGTTCTACGGCATCACCATCAGCAGCAACGATCCGCCCTCCTGCTGGATTGACTATATCAACGCGGCCTACGATCGCGGCCTCAAGCCCGTCATCCGGCTCCAGGGAGAGCACGGCGGCTCGTTCTGGCACAAGCCGCCGGCCAACTGGCCCGGCAATTACACCGATATTGCCCAGGCTTTTGCCCGCGTCGTCTCCAAACTCCCCCGGCGTGATGGACACCGCCTCTACATTCAGATCTGGAATGAGCCCAACCTGAACCTGGAGTGGGGCGGCGCAGCTAATCCCACCGAATACGGCCAGTTTCTCGAGCAGACTGCTGGCGCCATCCGCACCATAACCGGTGGTGACAGCCGGATTGTCATCCTCAACGCGCCCCTTGCACCCGGCGGCGATATCCCGCCCACCACCTTCATGGCCGAGATGTTCCGCACTGTGCCCAACAGCCGCTGGGCTTTCGACATCTGGGCCGCACACAGCTACCCCGGCAACTACCCGCCTGAGCTCAACATCCATGCCGGCCAGGCTGTGCGGAGCGACGTCACCATTGACAGCTATGTGTCGCAGATCCAGACCCTGGCGGCCTGGGGACGGCCTTATGTATCCGTCTTGCTCAGCGAGACCGGCTACCTGCTCAACCATCAGCCCGACCGGCGCTACCCGGCCATCAGCGAGGCGCTACGCGCGGATTACATAAGCCGCGCCTTCCAGTCCTACTGGCGCACCTGGCCCGAGCTGATAGGGGTGGCCCCCTATGAGCTATCTGACCCCGGTGTGGCCTGGAGTGGGTGGAACTGGGTAGAGGACAACAACATACGCCACGCCCAGTACGATGCCGTGCTGGGCCTGGACAAATCCTATCCCTATGCTACCAGCCGGCTGACCATCAGTTTTCAGGCTACGGCCGCCAGCGTGCCCGGCACCTATAGCAGCAACATCGAGGCCGGCGCAACCAACACCACCATCGCAGGGCTGTACGGCGTCGTGCCCGTGACCGTCTATCAGCTTCAGCCCACCAGCACGCCAACCCGCCCTCCAACCTCCACACCCACCAGAACGCCCACGGCCACACCCAGTCCAACCCACACGCCCACGCCTACCGCCACGAACACCTCCACCTGGACTGCCACCTCAACGGCCACAGCTACCCCTTCGCCCACCTCGACCAGCACCCGGACACCCAGTCCGACGCCCTCTCATACCTCGACCGTCGTGCCCACAAAGACCCTCTCACCGACTGCCACCTTCACGCTCCAGCCGAGCGCCACCTCCACAGCAACCGCCAGCGCCACCCTGTCTCCCACACCCTCCCCTACATCTACCCGCACCCCCACGGCCACCTTTACACCGACACCGCGGCCAACGCCTACCCTAACATCCACCTCCACCCCAACCGCGACGGCCACCCCTCGCCCTACCAACACCTCTACCCCTCAACCCACCTTCACGGCCACCTTGACGGCCACCCCCTGGCCCACCGGCACCGCGACCCCCCAACCGAGCGCCACCGCCACCTTTACCCTGCCCGGCAAACCCGACCGTTACGAGCCTGATGACACACCGCGCGATGCCGGTCACCTGTCGGCTGACGGCTCGATCCAGGAACACACCTTCCACCGGCCGGGGGACGTTGATTGGACGCGCCTGGAAGCCATATCCGGCGTGCATTACCTGATCGAAGTGCTGGCGGTGAGCGGGGTCGAGCCGGTGGTGACACTCTTTGGCCCCGACGGCCAGACGCCTATAGATTTCGGGCTCGGGGGATCGGCGGAGCAAAGTCCGCAGGCAAGGGGCCAGGGTTCTGTTTTTCGCATCATCTGGCAGCCGCCGATAACGGAGACCTATCTCTTGCGCATCAGCGAGCAGCAGGAGAGAGGAGGCAGCGGCTATTTCTACACCCTGGCTGCCACCGCCTTGCCGCATGGCCAATACCTGCCCCTGGTTGGTGGCCCGGCCCGCTTAGTGGCCGGCCCGGCGGGCCCGCGGCTGCCCGGCCGCGCCGCCCTGCCGCCCGGCAACCTCCTGACGGCCGTGCACGCCCTGGCCGTTGACCCTGTCAGCGGCCACCTTTACCTGCTCAGCGACGACACCCTGACCCTCTACGATCCAGCCGGGCAACGAGTGCTGGCCCGGGCCAGCGTCGGCAAGGGCGCCACTGCGCTTCTCCTGGAAGATGGGCAGGGCAGCCGGCAGGGAGCCCGCCACGTCTTTGTCACCAGCGCCGGGCACGCCGCGGTGTTGGCCCTGGATGCTGCCACATTGGAGGTGAAGGGCAGCGCCCCAGGGCTTCGGCAGCCCGGTGGCCTGGCAGTGGCCAACGGCCGCCTTTTTGCCGCCGATACCGCAGCCGGCACGGTCCACTGGTTTGCTCTGAGCGACCTGCGCCCGCTTGGCACGGTCGAGGTTGGGCCGGGGCCATACGCTATGGCAGCACTCCCTTCGTTGGGCCGGGTGTTCGTCGCCCTGACCGGAAGTGATGGCGTGGCTGTTCTTGACAGCAGCTCTGGAACTGTGTTGGCGGTCACGGCGTTGGGAGGGCTGGGCCAACCCCAGGGCATAGTTGCCGATGAGGGGGCAGGAGTGGTATATGTCGTATACGCCCTGGCACCGCGTTATCGCCAGATCGCGGCCCTGGATGGTGTAAGTGGTGCAGTGGTGGATGTGATCCCGGCCACTCTTGATCATCCCATGACAGACAGCGAAGCGCTGGCGGTGGTCGGCGCAGCGGTGGGCTTTTCTGGCCGACGCCTGCTGGTGGGCAGCTCGCAGGGGATCATGATCTATGATCTGGCGCGGCGCAGTTGGGCAGGGTTGCTGCCGCTGGCCGGGCACAGCCCGGTGCCTATCTTCGGGCTGGCAGTGGACGGCCAGCGAGGCGTAGTCTACACGGCCAAAGCGGATGGGTGGCCAGCCGGCTGGGGCGCTTCTCGGCTCCCCTCCTGGCCTTGACCATTGGCGGCCAGGGATGCCACCTCCGCTGCGTTGCGTGGTGCCATACGAATCTGGACACTGGGGCGGATTTGCTTTGTAGTAACGACTTTGGTCGTTTGCGACGCGCCAAGAGCGACTATTGTGGCTTAACAAATTATTCCGGCAATAGCCGAAGAGATGTTTGGCCCTCTCACCCTCCTTTGTCCTCCCTCTCCCCCTGGCCTTACGGCCGGGGGAGAGGGAGGATTGAAGAGGGGTTTTGTGGTGGCGGCC
>DAOTZS010000035.1:0-4080 GCA_034434335.1 Anaerolineae bacterium | reverse complement strand
GGTAAGGGAGAGCTGGTCGAGGCACTGCCGCCGGATGGTGTGGCCGTGCTTAACCACGATGATCCCCACGTGATGAGCATGACAACCCGCACGCGGGCGCGGGTGCTTACCTTTGGCCTGACGCCGTCTGCCGACGTGTGGGCCGATCAAGTCGAGGGGCTGGGGCTGGAGGGCGTCCGCTTCTGCCTGCATTATGCGGGGGACAGCTTCCGGGTCAAACTGCCTTTGCTGGGGCGGCACAGCGTCCAGCCGGCGCTGGCGGCGGCGGCAGTCGGGCTGGTTGAGGGCATGGATTGGCATTCGATTGTCGAAGGGCTGGAGGCCAGCCGGTCACAGCTTCGGCTGGTGGCTGTGCCGGGGCCGCGCGGCTCGCTGATTCTGGATGATACCTACAATGCCAGCCCGCCATCTACCCTTGCCGCCCTCAACCTGCTCGGCGACCTGAAGCAGAAGCGGCGGGTTGCTGTGCTGGGTGATATGCTCGAACTGGGCAATTACGAGGAAGAAGGCCACCGGCAGGTCGGCAGGCGTGCCGCCGCTGTGGCTGATCTGCTCGTCACCGTAGGCGAGCGTGGTAAGATCATCGCCCGTGAAGCGCTGACAGCCGGTATGCCGGCCAGCGCCGTCAAGGCGCTGGATACGGCTGAGGAGGCCGCCGCCTTCCTGCTGGAGGAGCTGAGGGAGGGCGACGCGGCGCTGATCAAAGGCTCGCGGGCTGTCCACATGGAACGTATTGTCAGCCTGCTGGGCGAAGAGACCAAGAGTAGGCAGGGGTAAACATCAGCGGAGGCTTCCCTTTCCCTGCCGGAGGCCGAGGGCATGAGAGAATCTGCATTTGCGCTGGCGGTGGGAGGATTCACCTTCCTGATCACCGTCATCTGGGGCGACCCGTTCATCACGATCCTGCGCCGGCTGGGGGCCGGCAAGCAGGTGCGTGCAGAGATTGCCGATGTCCATAATGCCAAGATCGGGACGCCCACCATGGGCGGCCTGCTGATTGTGATCCCTGTCCTGATTGTCACCGTGGGCCTGAATGTGGTCAACTTTATTGTTCCCAACCTGACAGGCCGCTCGATTCTCGTCCCGCTGGCCGTGCTGGTCTATTACGGCGGGCTGGGTGCGCTCGATGATTGGGAAGGGATCAAAGGCACACGGGCAGTCGGCGAGGGGCTGTCGGCGCGGCTCAAGTTCGCCGCTCAGGTTATCGGTGCGCTTGGGACAGCGTTGGTGTTGATGTATGGGCTGGACATCCACTCGGTGGCCATCCCCGGTGTGGCGTTCAAGTTTGATCTGGGTCTGTTGTATCTGCCAATTGCGGTGTTTGTGATCGTCGGCTTCTCCAACGCCGTCAACCTGACCGACGGGCTGGACGGGCTGGCCGGCATTATTGCCGCCAGCATCTTTGCCGCTTATGGTGTTATCGCCCTGTTGCAAGGGCAGGTCTATCTGATGCAGTTCTGCTTCACGATGGTAGGGGCCTGTTTTGCCTTCCTGTGGTTCAATGCCTATCCAGCCCAGCTCTTCATGGGCGACACAGGGTCGCTGGCGCTGGGGGCGTGCATCGGCACGGTGGCGCTGATGACCGGTCAGTGGCTTTTACTGCCGTTGATCGCCGTGATACCAGTAGCTGAGACGTTCTCTGTTATGATCCAGGTGCTGTACTTTCAGACTACCAAGCGGCTGTATGGCGAAGGCAGGCGCATCTTTAAGCGGACGCCCCTGCATCATCACTTTGAACTGAAGGGCTGGAGCGAGATGCAGATCGTGCAACGCTTCTGGCTGGTGGAGATTCTGGCCAGCATTGTCGGCGTGGCACTGGCATTGCTGTGATCCCCATGGCATGACTTAAGGAGAGTTATGTCTGATCCCCTCACCGGTAAGAATGTGGTCATTCTGGGGCTGGCGCGGCAAGGTACGGCACTGGCCCGCTGGCTGTGCAGTATTGGCGCGAAGGTCACCGTCAGCGATCAGCGCACCGCTGACCGGCTGGCCGGCCCGCTGGCTGAGTTGCAGGACTTACCGATTACCTACGTGCTGGGTGAGCATCCCGTCACCCTGCTGATGCAGGCCGACCTGGTCTGCCTGTCGGGGGGAGTGCCGCCTGATGCACCCATCGTGCAGGAGGCAATTCGACGGGGCATCCCGATCAGCAATGACGCCCAGCTTTTTCTGGAACGTTGCCCCTGCCATGTGATCGGCATCACCGGCTCGGCGGGCAAGACGACCACGACTGCACTGACCGGCGCGATGTGCGAAGCGGCGGGGATGATCCCGTGGGTAGGCGGCAACATCGGCAACCCCCTGATCGCTGATCTGCCCCACATGCGCCCGACTGACATCGCCGTCATGGAGCTGTCGAGCTTCCAGTTAGAGATCATGACGGCCAGCCCGCATGTGGCCGCTATTTTAAACATCACGCCTAACCACCTCGACCGTCATAAAACGATGGAAGCCTACATCGAGGCCAAAGCCCATATCCTCGACAATCAATTGGTCGGCGATGTGGCTGTGCTGGGGCGCGATGATCCGAACGCCTATGCACTGGCGGGGCGGGTTCGGGTGGAACTGGCGCTGTTCAGCGGGCTGGTGCCGGTGGATGTGGGGGCATGGCTGGTCGGTGATCGGGTGGTATGCCGTCCGCGCTTTACCGTGCCGATGGAGAGCGTCTGCTATGTGGATGAGATTCCTCTGCGCGGGGCGCACAATGTGCTCAATGTGCTGGCCGCCTGTGCCATCGCGGGGTCAGCCGGCGTGCCGCCGGAGGCTATGCGTCAGGCGATCCTTCAGTTCAAGCCGGTGGAACACCGCCTTGAGGTGGTAGGCGAGTGGCAGGGGCTGACGTTTATCAACGACTCAATTGCTACCGCGCCGGAGCGGGTCATCGCGGCGCTGAACGCTTACTCTGACCGGCCCATTGTGCTGTTGCTGGGCGGGCGGGACAAAAAGCTCCCGTGGGATGATCTGCTTCGACTGGCTCTCAGGCGTTGCCGTGCTATTATAACGTTTGGCGAGGCCGGCTTGATGATCGCTGAGAAGGCCGCTGAACTGCGGGCGGCGATGGGAGCGGCTGTGCCGCTGGAGCAGGTTAGCAACCTTGAGCAGGCGGTCAGGCTGGCCATCCGCTTTGGGGAAGAAGGCGACCTCGTTCTGCTGTCGCCGGGCTGTACCAGCTTTGATGCCTATGAGGATTTTGAGGCACGCGGGCGGCACTTCAGGGAGCTGGTGCGGAGATTATGACTGCGCCTGCCGGTGCGTGTAAGCGTGTTTTGGGAATGAGGCTGACAGATGGCCCTCTCGGCTGATACAACTTCTCCTCCCCATGAGGATATTGCTCCGCCGCCGTCCAAGTGGCTGGACTTTGACGTGTACCTTGTGCTGATCGTGGCGGCCTTGCTGGCCATCGGCCTGATGATGGTTTACAGCACGACCTTCGACTGGAGCTATCTGGAGTATGGCTCGCCGATCCGTATCTTCCTGAATCAAGTGCGTTCATTTGCAGTAGGGCTGGCCGCTCTGATCATCGCGTGGCGTATGGACTACCGTATCCTGCGCAACCGCTGGGTGGCAACCGGTATTATGGTCGCGGCGGTCATTGCGCTGGGAGTACTGCTGTTGCTCAATAACCGCAGTGTGCTGGGGGCACAGCGGTCGCTGTATCAGGGGTCGTTCCAGCCCGGCGAGGCGGCCAAGCTGGCGGTGATCATCTACTTCGGGGCATGGCTGGCCTCGCGCCGCGAGCAACTTCAGTATGTTGGTTACGGGTTGATCCCGTTTATCCTGCTGGTCGGGCTGGTAGGTGGGCTGATCGTCCTGCAACCCGACCTGAGCACGGCGGCTATCATTGTGCTGACCGCGGGGACGATGTTCTTTGTGGCAGGTGCGAATATCGTCCAGATTGTGCTGATCGCTGTCGGGGCGATCTTTGTCGGGTGGACGCTCAGTACGCAGTTCGGCTATGCCCGCGAGCGCCTGATAGCCCATATCAACGCCATGCAGGACCTGACGCAGGCAAGCTGGCATGTGCAACAGGACGTGATCGCCTTCACCGCGCCGGGCAGCCGCCCTGGAAGCCCCTTCAGT
>DAOTZS010000034.1:0-8850 GCA_034434335.1 Anaerolineae bacterium | reverse complement strand
GATATCACGGGCAAAGAATACCCCTTCAGTGGATAGATGGGCGTGACCAGTGTCAAAACAGGCCTGGATCACGGGCTCGTGGGCAAAGTGCTCATAAAGCATGCGCATGTCCAGGCTGTCGCCCCCCAATTCATAAGGGGGCGGATTCTCCAACGCCACGCGGACCCCGCGGGCAGCGCAGTAACGCGCCACGCGAGCGATGCTCTGGCGTGACAGGCGCAGTTGTTCCTCTTTTGTCTCTGGGCTCGGTAGCGCAGCACCAGGGTGAAGGATCAATATATCTCCCCCGAGGACCAGGAGGGCATCCACAGCCCGCTCGACAGCCTGGATGGAGGCCTCCCGCTGCTCCGCATCCAGGGCAGCGATATCCTGCCCTGGCGCCCACGGGGCATGAAGCGAGGTCACGATCAAGCCCAGGTTGCGTGCCGTCCTGGCTATCCGCGCCACAGAACCTTCGTCCTGCCACTTGAAGTGACCGGGGGCGGCAAAGACCTCTATTGCCTGAAAGCCACTTTGGCGGATCATCTCCAGGTGGGCTGCGGTCAGTTCCTGAGCACCGAAGAGTTGTGTGGAGACTGCAATGGATGTCATCCTCGCCCCCATGCCTCTTGCACAGCTTTGAGCAGGTCTGGCCGGTTGGTCATGATGCCGTCTACGCCGAGAGCCATGACACGCCGCATGTCGGCAGGGTCATCCACGGTCCAGGTCCATACTGCAAAGCCGTGTTGATGGGCCTCATCCACGATCTCGGCCGTCAATGTGCGATGCTCATGAAGCAAGAAGTTGGCCCCACAGCTCAGGACTTGCTGGCATAACTCCCATCCCGTATAGGGGCGACTCCGATCAGGGTCGAAGGCCCAGGACAATAGCGGTTCCTGCTCCTTCATGGCGCGGATACAATCGGCATTGAAGCAGGTGAGAGTGACCGGTTGCAGATAATGGCATCGCCGCAGCAGCTCTACGGTAGCCTGGCCGGCTTCAAGGTACCTTGCCAGGGTGTCCCCTTTGACCTCAATGCAGAGGCGGATAGGGTTTTGCTGGGCCCAAGCGATCACCTCCTCCAGGGTGGGGATACGCTCGCCAGCAAACTCCTCGCCGAAGCGAATGCCAGCATCCAGGCGTTTCACCTCGGCCAGCCGCATCTCTGGGATATAACCGTGGCCGTCGGTGCACCGATCGACCGTCAGATCGTGGCTGACGACGACCACGCCGTCGAGGGTGCGGGTGACATCCAGCTCAATGATGTCCGCGCCCATCTCCCGAGCGCGGCGAAAAGCAGCCAGGGTATTAGGGGGACAAGAGGCGGAAGCGCCTTGGTGGGCAATATTGTATGGTCGGTGGGTCATATCGTACCAATGCTCGATATCGCGTGGCGGGTAGTGTCTCAGGTGACGGTCGCTTGCCAAGCGGCCGTCACCTGAACTTTGAGCCTGATCACATCTCGGTAACGGTGATTGCGCCCTCCTCGCAGGTCGACTCACACGAATAGCACCCGATGCACTCATCGGGATCACCCTTGAATATGGCATGCTTTTTGCCGCTCTCCTCGACGATAGCCAGCAGCTCATTGGGGCAGGCGTCCACGCAATCGCCGCAGGCCTGACACTTCTCGATGTCAACGGTGACGACGAACATGTCTTTGACCTCCTCGATAGGGTATGACTAGCTCCTGAAGAGCCAACGGCCACAGTCTATCAGGCTTTGCCAGGGCAGGGAATGACGGGCATCACAAAATGGCCGCCTGAAGCATCAGACCAGCCCCGCCTGGGTCCTCCAAACAAGGGCCTCAATCATTCATGTCACGGTTTTGGCTCTCTGTTCAGGAGCCCCACCAGGCTCCTCACCCCCTGGATCAGCTCTTGTGCCTTCTGAGGCGTGTCGGCCTCAGCGAAGATGCGCAGCACCGGCTCGGTGCCCGAGAAGCGCACCAGGGCCCAGTTGTCGTTCTCCAGCAGGAACTTCGTGCCATCGAGGTGCGAAACGCTGAGCACGGGATAGGGGCCAATGCGCTCGATGGCCGTCTCTCGTAACAGCCTGGGAATGATCACCTTCATCTCCGAGGTGGCCGGGACATTCTCCTCCACGACGTAGAGCCGGCCAATCAGGGCATAGATCTCCTCTAGCAGGGTGGAGATGCGTTTGCCCGTACGCGCCAGCATCTCCACCACCAGCGCGGCGGCGAAGATGCCATCCTTGCCCAGGATATGGCCGCGAATGGTCAGGCCGCCGCTCGATTCGCCCCCCAGCAGAGCATTGTGCTGTTTCATCGCCGCGGCGATATGCTTGAAGCCAACCGGCACCTCGTAGCACTTCTCGCCCAGGCGGGCAGCCAGCCGGTCCAGGAGATGGGTTGTGGCGATATTGCGCACCACGCCACCTCGCTCCCCGCGCACCTCATGTAGATAGTAATAGAGCAGGAGCAAGATGTCGTTGACTGGGATATACTGGCCCCGCTCATCCACGATGGCCACGCGGTCGGCGTCGCCATCGGTGGCCAGGCCCAGGTCGTAATGCCCATCCTGGACAGTGTTCATGAGCAGCCGTAGCGCCTCCACATTGGGCGCCGGCGAACGCCCGCCGAAGAGAGGGTCCCGCCGTTCGTGAATGGTGGTCAGCCGGCAGCGGGCCTCAGTCAGGATGGTCTCCAGGGTCACCTGGCCGGCCCCGTACATGGGATCCAGGATCACCCTCAGGCCGGCCCGGCGGATGGCCTCCAGGTCAACCAGCGACTCCACGGCATCAATGTACTCGTTGGTGAAGTCGGCGCGGCGCACCACCCCCGTCTCCAGGGCCAGCGCCAGGTCCATCTTGATCACCTCGCCGGGGCTGAGCCGGTTGGCCTCGGCTTCGATGACCTCCGTATCCTGGTCCAGCAAGAGCGAGCCATCGGTGTGGAAGACCTTGAGGCCGTTCCACTCGGGCGGGTTGTGGCTGGCCGTGAAGACCAGGCCGAAGGCTGCCCCCTGCCGGCAGGTGGCGTAGGTGACCAGAGGCGTGGGCGCGTCCTCGGCCAGCAGGAGGACGGGGATGTTGTTGCCGGCGAAGACCTCGGCCGCCGCCTCGGCGGCGCGGTCGGAGAGGAAGCGGCGGTCATAGCCGATGAGCACGCCCTGTGCCTCGCGGCCCTGGCGGATGAGCTGGTTGGCCAGCGCCTGGGCCAGCCGGCGCACGTTGTGCAGCGTGAATCCCTCGCCGATGATAGCCCGCCAGCCGCCGGTGCCAAAGCGGATGATGCTCTCCTCCTCGACGCGCCGCGGCCGGTAGAGCCGCTTCTGCAAGATGAACTCGGCCTGGCGCAGGTCGTCGAGGGTATTGATGCCCAACACCTCATCCTCGTCGTAGATCTGGTAGCTCTCCACGCGCAGGCCCGAGCGGATCAGGCGGTGGGCACAGTCGGTGAGGCGATACTCGCCATCGGTAGGGGAAGGGGGCAACCGTTGGAGAGCGGGAAACAGCGCCTCGGCGCGCACAACGTAGGCGCCCACGTTCAGTTCGCGGATCTCCCGCACCTCGCGCGAGGCCTCTGCCTCCTCGATGATGTCTATGATCCGGCCGGCAGCGTCACGGATGATGCGGCCGTAGGGCAGGGGCCGCTGGACGACGGCGGTAAGCAGGGTCAGGCCGGCGCCCTTCAGGCGATGGCGGTTCAGCAGCCCGCGGATGGAGGCGGTCCGGAAGAGCGGGGTGTCGCCGTAGAGGATCAACAGGTCCCCTTCGTAGCCCTGGAGGAACGGGTAGACCTGCAGGACAGCGTGGCCGGTACCCAGTTGCTTTTCCTGCACCACGTAATGGTAGCCAGGACCCAGGTGAGCCTGCACCTCCTCCCGTTGGTGTCCGACAACGATATAGAGGTCCTGGGGGGCGACGAATTGCAGGGCCCTTTCCACCACGTAATCCACTACCTTGCGCTCGCCCAGGTTCTGCAACAGGGGAAAGGAAGCCAGATCGGTGGCCTGGCCTGTGCCGGCGGCCAGGATGACAGCTTTCAAGGGACGTTCGTCGTGCGACATCTCTCACCCGCTTTTACACCACATTGTGCTCCCGCACCAGATCGCCCTCTGCGAACCTGCTCCACCGCAACTGGTGGATGTCGAGGCTGTGGGCCTTGCCATCGAGGATCAGCTCAGCCATCAGCAGGCCGGCGGCCGGGCCGTGCATAAAGCCGTGGCCGCTGAACCCGGCCACGATGTAGAAGCCGGCCGGGTCGGCCAGGCCGTCTATGACCGGGTGGGCGTCGGGGGTCACTTCATAGAGCCCGGCCCATTCGCGCATCAGGCCCGCCTTTTCCAGAAGGGGGAAACGTCGCATCGCCTGTTCCAGATGGTATTCTGTCCAGGCGTGGTCCACCGACTGATCGAAGCCGGGCTGCTCATTGGGGTTTGACTGGCCGGTGAGGATGCCTTGCCCTTCCCGGTGGAAGTAGAGGGAGCGGCTGAAGTCTATGACGAAGGGAAAATCGGCCGGCACTTCCGGCAGGGGTGTGGTCACCACGATCTGACGGCGCAGAGGCACGATGGGCAGGTCTACGCCGGCCATGGCGGCCACCTGGCCGGCCCAGGGCCCGGCTGCATTGACCACAGCCGGGGTGGCGATGGCGCCGGCTGTGGTGTCCACCCCTACTACCCGGCCACCCTGCACCCGAATCCCCGTGGCGGCCACCCCCGTGCAGAGCTGAGCCCCGTTCCGCCGTGCGGCGGCAGCGTACCCCTGTACCACACTGGCTGGATCCGCCAGCCCATCCCCCGCGTGGAAAGCCCCGCCAAGGATGTCGTCAAGGTACAGCAGGGGCACCAGGCTGGCAACCTCGTCGTGAGACAGTATGCGCGAGGGCACGCCCAGGCGGTTCTGCATGGCCACGTTAGCCCGGAAGATAGCCAGATCACGCTCATTGTCCAGCAGGAAGAGGTAGCCGGTCCAGCGCAGGTCTATGGCCTGGCCCACCTCCTCCTCGAAGCGCGCCAGCATGGGCAGGCTCAACTGAGACAACCGCACGTTAATTTCCGTGCTGAACTGGTAACGGATGCCACCCGCGCACTTGCCGGTAGCTTCCATTCCCAAGAAGGGGTCCCGTTCCAAAAGCACCACGTTATGGCAACCGCGGCGTGTCAGGTGATAGGCCGTGCTGACCCCCATCACGCCACCACCGATGATCACCACGTCGGCAGTCTGTGGCAACATGGAACCTCCAAAGCTCTCGTCACCCGTAGACGCGGGTGGCAGGTATACCGATCTGGTTGGCCAGCGCGTGTGCCTCGGCGGCCAGGATGATCTCTGTGGCGTAGTCACGGCGCTCGGCCGGCACCTGGCTCCAGGTGCCGCCGCTTTTCAGCAGCCGCACCACGTTGCCGATCCCCCAGTTATAGGCTGCCAGCACCCAGTAGTACTCGGTGCGGCCCAGTTTGGCCAACTGCTCGCGGATCCAGGCCTGGTAGGCGGCCGCCACGCGGATATTGCTTTCGGGGTCAAAGGGGTCGAACACCCCCAGCTTGGGGGCCCATTCGTCCCACGTCGCTGGCAGCACCTGCATCAGGCCCAGGTCGTTGGCCGCACCGATCGCCAGCGGATCAAAGCGGCTCTCGCGATAGGCTTGCTCGGCCAGGACATGCCAGTCCAGGCCGTACTCCTGTGCCACCTTTTGGAAGATCTCTTCGTACGCCATAGAACTCCTGTCAAGCCCTTGCCGGGCTGGCCAGAGTATAGCACAAAGAGCAGGAAGTTGCCCAACCGCCCGTGGCGCCCGGACGTAAACGTACGGGCCAAGAGCACAACACCCCGCTCAGTGCGTTAGCCTCCCTTTGGGTTGGGACGCTGCGTGGTAGCCCGGGCGATTCTGCAACTTGAAGTAACTACCTACCAAGGGGCTGGGCAAGCGCATAAAAGACGTTGGCGAAGGCACGCCCCTGTAGCGCAGGCCGCCAGGCCTGTATGCAGGCTAACAGCCTGCGCTATGTTATCTGCAAACCGATCAAGGTAGGTAGTTACAACTTGAAAAATTATTCTGGCAATGCGTTGCTTCGTCCCCGGGGCAAGGCCTCCCCGGGCCGTGGCCCTCACCCCACCCCTGCCCCTTCCCTCTCCCGTTCTCCTTCGGCGGCGGGAGAGGGAAGGGGATGGAAAAGGGTTTTGTGGCAGCGGCCGAAGGCCGCCGCCACAAAACCCCTCTTCAATTCCCCCTCTCCCCCGGCCATAGGCCAGGGGGTGAGGGGGCAAAACACCTCTTCGGCTATTGCCGGAATAATTTGTTAAGCCACAATATCGCCAGGCGAGAGCCTCTGGCCGCGGGAAGTTGGCAAAACGCCCGACTTGTGATGGAATATTATCCTGTAAGGGGGTCCCTATGCAAACCACCTCGTACCAACAGATCACAGAACTTCAGGCCGACTTCTTCCGCGACTATCTCACGCGGGTCATCGTCTTTATCGGGGTCTCGGGTTGGGTGATCCTGACAGGGCTGCTATTCCTGGTGCCCTCTTTTACGGTGGTGGCCGTGCTCATCGCTTTCTTGCTGGTCTGGTGGGTGAACTTCCGGCTGGTCAGGCGTGCCATAATGCTGGCACGCCATGCGTCGGTCATCACCTTCGGTGCCTGGGCCCTGGTTTTCCTCTGGCTGACCCGCGACCCCGCGGCCCTGGTCGGGCTGATCCTGGTAGGCCAGGTGAGCCTGATGCTGCTGCCACCTGTGCCGGCCCTGGCCTATCTGGGCCTGACCATGGCTGGTGCCCTGGTCAGCGTGCATCTCCTCCTCCCCACCCAGGGGTTGACCTGGCAGCTCCTGCTCGCGCCCTTGCTGGCGCTGATCACGGCCGGCCTTTCTCTGATCTGGAGGGACAATCTGGATACGGTGTTGGGGTGGGCCCATCATAGCACTCAGGTGGCCCTGGAGCGGCTCACCGAGGCTCAGGAGCAACGCGCCCAACTGCAGCGTAACATGAAAGACCTGGATGAAGCATACCGCCGGCTGGAGCGCGCTAACGACATGTTGATCCTGGCCCGGGCCGAGGCCGAGGAGGCCCGCCAGGCCCGCAACCGGCTGGCGCTGACCGTGAGCCATGAGCTGCGCACCCCCCTGAACTTCATCATCGGGTTCAGCGAGGTCATGGTGAACCTGCCCCAGGTCTATGCCCCGCTGGACCGCTGGCCCCCGGGCCTCTACCAGGACCTGCAGAAGATCTACCACAGCAGCAACCACCTGGCGCGGCTGGTGAACGATATCCTCAGCCTCGGCCAGGCAGAAGCCCGACGCCTCGTCCTGGTCAAAGAATGGGTCAAGCCAGCTCAGATCGTGCAAGAGGTCGAGACCCTGATGCGCTCGGCCTTTGTAGCCAAAGGACTGTGGCTGCGCTCGCAGGTGGAGCCAGACCTGCCAGAACTATTTCTGGATCGCACCCGCATCCGGCAGGTGCTCATCAACCTGCTGAGCAACAGCCTGCGCTTTACCGAGAAGGGGGGTGTGACCATCCGCCTGGGCCGGGCCGAAAATGCTGTCCAGGTGACCGTCCAGGATACAGGCCCTGGCATCCACCAGGACGACATCCCCAAAGTGTTTGAGGAGTTTGGCCAGGCCAACAGCACCATCTGGCGCCGGCGCAACGGCTCAGGGCTCGGCATACCCATCAGCCGGCGCTTTGTAGAGCTCCACGGTGGTCGCATGTGGCTTGAGAGCCAGGTAGGAGAAGGTACCTCCTTCCACTTCACCCTGCCCCTGCCCGGCACCCAGCCCGAACCGCCGGCCCCGTCGCCCGCCGACTCAGAATACTGGCGCTATCTGACCGGAAAAGCGCAGGGGCGCAAGACCATTGTCGTGCTCTCCTCAGACCCTGGTGCCAGTGAACTGCTGGCCCAGGGGATCGAGGGGTACCGCATTGTGGCCCTCACTGACCCACAGCAGGCCCATCAGAAGCTGCTGGAACTCTTGCCCCAGGCCCTGATCATTGAGCGGAGGTTGGCAAAACAAGCGGCTGTCGAGCAACTGGTCCAGGCCTTGCCTTACGATCTGCCCGTCATCACCCTGCGCCTGCCAGGCAGCCCGGCCCGGCCCGAGGCCCTGCCAGAGGGCGTGGCGGGTTACCTGGTGAAGCCTGTGCAACGAACAGAACTGGTGCAGGCCGTGCACGGCCTGGGGCCCGGTGTGCGCACCCTGTTGGTGGTGGACGATGACCCGGCGATGGCGCGGCTGGTGGACCTGGCTTTGGCGGCTGCCCAGGAGGAAGGGCAGTCAACGGGCCCCTACCGGTTGGTGGCTGCTCACAGCGGAGGTGAAGCGTTGGCTTTGATGGAACAGGAGCAGCCAGATGCCCTGATCCTGGACCTGGTTTTGCCGGACGTGAGCGGCTGGGAGCTGCTCCAGCGGGTGCGCGGGAATGCGGCGTGGGCCGATTTGCCGGTGATTGTCATTACGGCCTACGAGTGGCCAGAGGCTGTGGACCGCTCGGAGAGGGATGTCCTGGAGGTGAGCGTGCGGCGTCGTTACTCCACCGACGAGCTGACCACCAGCCTCAAGGCGCTGCTGGATGCCATTCAGCCCAGCTATCCGCCGGGACCAATCCCAGGCGCGCCAGCGCGGCCAGAAGGTCTTGCCGTGCGACCGGTTTCTTGAGGAAGTCAGCCGCGCCCAGGGAAAAGGCCAGCTCTGGCTCGTCCCACACCGAGCATACAATGACCGGGATAGAAGCTGTGCGGGGATCGGTCTGCAGGGCCTGCAGCACCTCCCATCCGTCCATGGTGGGCATCATGACATCGAGGATAATGGCCTGGGGCCGGAGTTGGCGGGCCAGCGTGAGCGCTTCCACCCCATCCTGCACCCCCACCACCTGCACGGCCGTCTGGCTCAGATAGAGCTGGAACATGCGC
>DAOTZS010000033.1:0-7758 GCA_034434335.1 Anaerolineae bacterium | reverse complement strand
TCTGCTCCCTCCCCTCTCCCGTTCGCCTTCGGCGGCGGGAGAGGGGAGGGAGTGGCAAAAAGGGGTTTTGTGGTGGCGGCCGAAGGCCGCCACCACAAAACCCCCCTCTTCAATCCCCCCCTCTCCCCTGGCCGCAGGCCAGGGGAGAGGGGGGCAAAGGGGGGTGAGGGGCAGTGAAGGCCCGAGGGGCAGAAAGTGCTAACCGATTTTGAACCATCCCGCATTTTTCAAGCAAGTTCTTAGATGGTCGGCGAGGGGTTTTGGTTACGGCCAAGAGGCCTGGCCGGCAGGCCCTGCCAGGGGCATGGTCGGCAACTCGATGCGCCCGATCTCGCTCGCGTCGGCAGCCCGGTAGAGGATCAAGAGGGGGCGGATTTCTGTGACGGGCATGTTGCGGGGCAAAGGCAGGTCATAGACATCCTCTACGCTCTCCCCTACGACCCAGGCGGTGGTCGGGTAGGCGAAGTGGACAGGCACGCGGTCGTCAGCAGCCAACACCCGGCCGGCAGCATCCACCAGGCGGGCCGACACTTTCAGCGCCTCGCCAGGGGGAGAGAGCGTGGTCCAGGTGGCCCTGATGCGCACTGCCTGCCCGCTGTGAAGCTGGCGCATCTCGACCCGCGCGGCTACCAGGGCCAGGCCGGCCCCGATTTCCTGGCCGGCCGGCGGCGGTCCTGGGGTGGCCTTGGGGCTGACCGCGATCAGCGGGCCGACCGCGTCCAGGCTGTAGCGGCCGGCGATGCCCGGCAGGTCGCGCGTCAGGTAGACGGGAATGCCGCTGGCCAGGCCGGCTTCCACGGCCGCCAGGCGGGCAGACTCCGCGTCGGCCGCGACCAGGGACACGTCACGGCGTTGGCCCAGCACGTCACGGAAGTAGCGCAGCAAGGTGGTCTCGCCCAACAGCCCGATCACCTGTCCACGGGGTGCCACGTGGTCCAGCATGTCCTGGCCCAGGTCGTAGACTACCCAGTCATCGCTGCGATCGCGTTGCGGGAAATCCCGCACTGCGCTGTAAACAGGCTGGGCCAACACCAGAGCCGCTAACATTGACCCGACTACCCTCTGGGCCGACAGCCGGTCGCTCCCATGGCCGGCCCTCTCGACCACAAAGGTCATGCCCAACCCGGCCCATAACACCGCCAGCATAAAGGCTGGCAGGAAAAACACGGCCACATCCTCAACCTTGTAGGCCAAGCCAAAGGCCACCTGGCTGGCTGTCGCCAGGAGCAAGAAGAGGTAGCGCGGCAAGGAACCACGCCAGGCTGTGGCCACCCCCAGCACTGCCAAACCCACCAGCACAACTCCCAGTTGATCGAGGAAGAGGGAGACGAAGAAACGCGCGTCGCGGCTCACCCCGAATGGGTTGGCAGTAAGGAATACACTGTACGGCCTGGCCGTGACCCATTCCCATAACACCTGGGCCGTTGGCGCGAAGGTGCCATCCAGCGAGCCGACAAACTGCCCACGCCACGGCAGGTACAGGTACAACAGCAGCGGTGCCACCCCGAGCAGCACCAGTCGCAGCCAGAGGCGAGGCTGGCGCAGCGATATCCTCAGGTCGCGCTGCCCGCAAAGCCAGGCTAAGAGCAGGCCGGCCGCCGCGGCCGGCAGCAGCAGGAGGATCATGCGATGGTGGGCCAGGCCCAGTCCGGCCACGAGCGCCGCCGCGCACAGCCATGCTTCAGCACCATCCAGGCCGCGCAGCATCATGTAGATGAAAGCGGCCACCAGCAGGCCATGCAGGGCATAGACCTCCGCGATGGTTGCCTGGGACCACCAGGTCGGCGAGAGGGCAAACACGGCAGTGACCGCCAGCGCGACTATGCGCCGTCCGGTCAGGCGCCGGCCGACGGCATACAGGACCCCCACGGCCGCTGCCGCGCTCACGGCAGAGAACAGATTGGCGCGGCCGGCCGGATCGCGCCATGGCACCAGGGAGATGAACAGCCGGCCCACAAGGGTATAGAGCGGGTAGCCAGGGGGGTGGGCTATGGCCAGGGTGGGCAGGACGACCTGGAATTCAAGGCTGTCGTCGAAGATGGTCGCCACCGATGGCGCAGCCGTCGTGGCGTAGAGCGCCAGGCTGCCCAGGAAGCAGAACAGCACATCCCAGGGCAGGTGAGGCAGGGGGGCGCGGTGGCCTTGCTGCGCAGCCGCATCTTTTCGGGGCTGCCCACAATGGGACGTCCTGGTGGCTGCAGGTCGTTCCTCCATCAGCCGTCCCCTTCTTCCAGGCGTGCCATCATGGCCGGCCAGTGGGTGCCCCGCCAGTAGACACGGCCGCAGTCGGGGCAGCGGCGGAAGGCCGGCTGGGTGTGCCAGACATAGGGTGGCACCAGGTCGCGGGCCTCGTCATGGGGCAAATCGGCCAGCAAGCCATTGCACTCCGGGCAGCGGGTGAAGGGTTGGGGATGACCAGGTAACGCGGCACGCACCTCGGCGATCTGGGCCTCGAGCGTCTCGGCGGTGATCAACAGGGCCTGCACCCCGCGCCGGCCGGCCAACTGGTGATCCCGGGTCACGATGAGCCGGGCCTCAGCACGTGCTTTCTGCATCAACTCTTCGTCACTGCCATTCCGCCAGTAGGCCGCGTCGTACCCCATCAGTCTCAGCCACTTCGCCAGGCGGCCTAACATAGTGTCTACAAGTAAGCGAGGTGTCTCGCCTTTGGCGGTGCTCTTATCTTGTGATAGCATATCCGTACAACCGACTTGCAGGAGGATTGCCATGTCCGATAATGCCCTGGTGATCAGCAGCCTGGCGTTCCTGGTTCCCCTGGGTTATGCGCTGATCGGCATGGGTGGGCTGCCTGCTGAGCGTGCCCGCCATGCCGCGCTGAGCGTGTTAGCTGCCCTGGGCCTGGCCGGCCTGGGCTACCTGGGCGCCGGGTTCGCTTTCCAGTTTGGCGGCGTAGGCCTGGCCTATGCCCTTCCCGGCCTGGAGGAGCTGGCCTGGGAGTGGTCAGCCCTGGGGCCAAGCTGGGGTGCCGGGTGGGGCATGGCCGGGCTGGCCGGCTGGGCCATGACGGGGCCCGCTGCGACCCCAGCCGCCTATCTCCTCGCCCTGGCCAATCTCCCCTGGGTCACCACGGCTGCCCTCATCCCCCTCATGAGCCTGCGCGGGCGCATCCCCGCCTGGGCCGCCGGCCTCCTGGGCCTGTTGATGGGCGCCCTGATCTATCCCGTAGCTGGCAACTGGATCTGGGGCGGCGGCTGGCTGGCCAATCTGGGCGCCAACCTGGGCCAGGGGCATGGCCTGGTAGACGTGGGCGGCGCCGGGCTGATCCACCTCCTGGGAGCAGCCGTCACCCTGGCCGGCATCCTGACCTTCACCGGGCGTACGGTCAGTCCAGTGCAGCCAGGTGAACCGGTGCCGTTGCCGCCTGTTCATCTGCCGGTCCTGGCTGTGTTTGGGGCCGGGTTGCTCCTGGCCGGAGGGCCGGCATGGGTGGCTGCTAATCCACTCCTGGCCGGCGCCAGCCTGGACCTGGCTCGCACCACCCTCAACTGGACCCTGGCCGCGGCTGGTGCCGCGCTCTTGCCGCTTCTCTATACCTGGTTTGTGGCTGGCACCGCCGATCCACTGATGGCAACCCGTGGCCTGGCTGCCGGCACGGTCGCGGTGGCTGCCGTCGCCCCCTTCATCCCTCCCTGGTCAGCGTTTGCCATCGGCAGCGCGATCGGCCTGCTGAGCCCTCTGAGCATCTTCACCGTGGAACACGTGCTGCACTGGGACGATCCAACCGCCAGTCTGACGGTCCATGGGCTGGCTGGCGCGCTGGGGCTGCTGGCTGTCGGGTTGTTTGCCGATGGCACCGCCGGCCTGGGATGGAACGGCATTGGGCCCGAGACGTATTTGGGGGTTGCCGGCCAGGGGATCACCGGCCTGTTGGCTGCTCCCGGCTTCAGGCCGGACTGGCCAGGCCAGATGCAGGCCCAGTTGGTGGGGCTGGCAGCGCTGGCGCTCTTCGGCTTCTTCGCGGCCTGGCTGGCCACTGCTCCCCTGGCGCTGGCTTCTGCCCTGCTACGCCGGCGAGCCCGAGCGCTCGCCGCCCAAGAGCCGGCCCCTGTTCCAACGCTGCTCGTCGGTGCGGACCCGGTGCCCCCCGATACCGGCACAACTGGGACCAACGAGTAGAAGCCCAGTTGGGCCCCCGCTCGTTTGGGCAACTCTCCCTTTCTGGCGCCTGAGTGGGTCACCCACGCCATGACTGCCTGCATCTCATGAACCACTCTCCTCCGCCACCTCACCCTTTCCCTTCAGCTCTACCCTGGCCAGGGTTGTGTACACCGCGCCTGTTGGCTGCAGGTCACTCTGGATCAGGCTCACCGCTGTGACACGCTGGCTGCCGATCTGTTCCACCACCGCTTTTTCCACAACCTGGCCCACCGTAGCTGCGACAGCAGGGGTGGCGCCTCGCGCAATACGCCCCAGGGTCAGGTGAGGTGAGAAGGGCCGCGCCTCACTGGGCCATCCCAACGGGGCCACATACCTCTCCACCGATGCTTGCAGCCGCGCCAGGCGCTGTCCCCGGTCGCGTACCGCAACCCAGATCACCCGTGGCCGGCGGAAGTTGGGGAAACAGCCCCGGCCCTCAACCAGGAACTCAAAGGGCTCGTGTTCGGCACACGCCTTCTCCAACGCCGCCTGAACTTCCCCCAGCCGACCGCGCGGGGTGTCGCCCAGGAACTTGAGGGTGAGATGGATGCCGTCGGCCGCAACCCACTTGACACTCCCCGCCGGAACCTGACGCTTGAATTGCTCCTGGATGCGCGCCAGGGCATGGAGCAGGCTTTCGTCCAACTCGATGGCAATGAAGGTACGCAGAATATCGTCGGGCATGTTATCCTCACAAGGACAAGAATGCGTCTCCTGGTCCGCTCACCAGACCCGCCGGAAGGCATCTGGCGCGCGCGGCCCGTTGGGCGTATCCCAGGGGATCGTGGCATCCAGGCCCATCTTGGCCGTGCGGCTCTTCTGGCCTGGCACGTGATGCGCCGAGGGGTCCAGGGAGCTGGACGGCTGGTCGGCCAACACGATCAGATCTCGATCGGCCTGAAAGCGGGTGGCGATGGCCCATTCCACGTCGTGTGGGTCGAAGATGTTGATGTCCTCGTCCACCACCACCACATGTTTGAGTGAGGCGTGCCCCCGCAGCGCGGCCGCGATCGCCTTACGGCCGTCATCGGGGGCCTGTTTGGCGATCTGCACCACAGCATGCAGCCAGGAAGCGCCGCCCGGGGTGATGTGGACGTTCAGGCAGCGCGCGACCTTGTTGACCTCGGCAAGGATGGTCGGCTCGCGCGGCATGCCCATGAGCAGTTTGTGCTCCAGCCGGCCCGGCAGCAAGGCGTGATAGAGCGGGTCGCGGCGATGGGTAATGCGCTGGATCTCGATTATCGGCTGACGGCGCACCAGGTCATAGGTGCCGGTCAGGTCCACAAAGGGGCCTTCATCGGCCAGCTCTTTGGTGATCCACCCTTCCAGCACGAACTCAGCTTCTGCCGGCACGCGGATCCCATTGCCGCAGGGCACCATGGGGGTGGCTGCCAGGGCCTGGGCAATGGTCATCTCGTCTACGCCAGGGGGTGGGCTCATGGAGGCTGCCAGCAGCACATGCAGCGGGAGGCCAATGCAAATCGCCACCGGGATGCCCTCAGACGACTTGCGCCAGGCTGTCTCTGTTCCGCGGCCCTCGACCAGCCGTGCTACCACCCGACGCTGATCCAGCCGCAAGAGGCGGTGGAAGGAGGCGTTCGGTCCCGTATCCGGGCCCTGAATGAAGGCTACAGCCGCGGAGGCATAAGGGCCGGGATCGCCCGGGTAGTGGGTGAGGAACGGGATCGCCTCCAGGTCCACGGTCGGCTCGACCACCTCCTGACAGGGGGCCACCTCTTGCCGACCGCCTGGGCCGGCAGAGGAGAACAACTGAACCGGTTGCGGCGCGGCCAGGGCCTCGGCCAGCCGGAAGATCACCTGCTCGGCCGGCACGCCGAGGGCCAGGCCAAAGTAGCGGCGGTCAGAGCAGACCCCGGTCACGATCCGGAACGCGCTGCCGCGCACGCGCGTGAAGAGCACCGGCCGGCCATCCAGCTCTGCCGCGATGCGCGCCACCTCCAGATAGGGGTCTACCTCCCGCTCGATGGTGATCACATACTGGGCAGCAGCAGCCAGAAACTGGCGCAAGTCCACGGCTTACCTCACCTCCGTCACCATGACCCTGGCCGCGCCGGCGGCCTGGAGGGCAGCCACCACCTGGCCGGCCGTCTGCTCTGTGACCAGGGCGATCACATTTCCCCCACGGCCGGCGCCGGATAGTTTGGCACCCCCTGCGCCAGCCGCGCGCGCCGCAGCCACCAGCGCGTCCAGCTCAGGGGACGAGACGCCGATTTCCCGCAGCAAAGTATGGTTTTCGTCCATGAGGGGCCCCAGCCGCTCAGGCATACCGGCAGCGAGCGCCCTGGCTGCCACCTGCACGATCTCGGCAATACGGTCGAACAGGGCATCGTAGCGGGCTGGCTCGCGTTCCCACGCGCTGCGTACAGCGGCCACAACGGCCCGGGTCGAACTGCGCACCCCCGTATCGGCCACGGCGAGAGCGAATGGCCGGCCAATGGGGATCGTCTGGGGAGGCTGGCCGCGCACGAAGTACACCGGCCGGCCATAGGCGATCACGGTGTTGTCAATGCCACTGGGGGTGCCGTGATAGAACTTCTCGGCCTCATAGACCAGCGCGGATACCTGCTCGGCCGGGAGGCCCTGGCCGGCCGCGGCGGCCAGAGCCCGCACCAGCGCCGCGGATACCGCTGCGCCGCTGCCCATGCCGCTGGCCACAGGGATCGTCGAGTGGATCGTCACCCGCCAGTCTGGTTCTGGCAACCCCAGATGGGAGAGGGTCAGCCTGGCCAGCGCGGCCAGGGGGTGATCGGCCGCTGCAGCGCGCAGCGCGCATTCCTCCCCCAGGTCGAGTGCGCAGATCACCAGGCCCGTGCCCGGCAGCCCGGCTGTCACCTCTGCCTCAGCGTGCACCCCGAGGAGGGGCACAGCCAACGCCGGCCTGCCATACACCACCGCATGTTCCCCGCACAGGATGACCTTGCCAGGGGCCTCACCACGGCCGAGAAGTCTCATTTACGCCTCGTGGCCCGTTTCGGAAATGCAGCTCGAGTATAGCACAGTTGAGGGAGGGGTGGCAAAGGCACCGGCCGTAAGCGCACGCCGGCCGTTTGGCTCATGCCTGGCCGGGTGGTATAATCAGCCATGAAGCAGCCTGCCAGGATGACTCAAGGCTGTGGCGGTGAGACGGTGGCTATGGAGCCAGAAGTTGAGCGCCGCCAGCGCCTCTATCGCGTGGCGGCGATTGTGCTGAAGCGGCATGACATGGGGGAAGCGGACCGTCTTTTGACGGTATTCACGCGCGACCGTGGCAAGCTGGCCCTCCTGGCCAAGGGGGTGCGTCGGCCGGCCAGCCGCAAGGCCGGGCATGTCGAGCCGTTCACCTATAGCGACCTGCTGGTGGCCCGGGGCCGCAACCTGGACCTGGTGACCCAGGCCCAGACAATCGTTGCCCACCGCCGGCTGCGCGAGGACCTGTGGCGCAGCAGTTGGGCATACTACGTGGTCGAGCTGGCCGACGCGTTTACCCAGGACGCCGATCCCAACGAACTGCTGTTCGACCTCCTGCTTGAGACGTTGGGGCGCCTGGATGGCGACGCTGACCCGGTTTTGGCGGTGCGCTACTACGAGCTGCACCTGCTG
>DAOTZS010000032.1:0-7100 GCA_034434335.1 Anaerolineae bacterium | reverse complement strand
GACGTGCGCACCGGCGCGGCGCTGAAAATGCCTGCCTTTGAGCCGGTGCCCACCTATCCGGTGCGAGTGCAGGGCGACGAAGTATGGGTCAAGACGACGAATGAGGAATAAGAAAAGGCGAACTACAGCCTTTTACCATTGACGAGGCAATATGGCTACACCAACTGTCGAAAGTGTGCGTGAGGTCATCCGCCAGAATGTCTTCGACCCGGAGATCGGCTTCAACGTTGTGGACCTGGGGCTGATCTACGACATTCAGGTCGTGGACGGCAAAAAGGTGGACGTCAAGATGACCCTTACCAGCCCTGGCTGCCCCATCGGGCCGCAGATCATCGCCGGCATTCAGACCTCCATTCACCGCGCCTTCCCCGAGCTGGATGCCATCAACGTACATGTGGTGTGGGACCCGCTGTGGAACCCCGACATGATGAGCCAGGAGGCGAAAGACCTGTTAGGCTTTTTCTAAAAAGAGAGGGTGCTCCTGTCGCCCCATGGCGATCTCGCTCCTGGCAGTGAGGGTTGACGACGATGCCAACCAACCTTCCCCCTGAATGTGCCGAGATCGAAGCCCGCTTTCGTGCCGCCTCCTCCACCGCCGAAAAGATCGCCTGCCTCGAAGAGCTGCTGGCTGCCATCCCCAAGCACAAGGGCACCGAGCACCTGCGGGCCGACCTGCGCCGCCGGCTGTCAAAGCTCAGGGAAGCGTCTCGCAGCCGTCCCAGCGTGTCCAGGCAGACATCGGCCTTTCGCGTTGAGCGAGAGGGGGTGGGGCAGGTAGCTGTGGTGGGTTGCCCCAACGTGGGCAAATCGGCCCTGGTGACCGCCCTGACCACTGCCACGCCCGAGGTGGCCGAGTACCCGTTTACCACCCGCACCCCCACCCCTGGCATGATGCAGTATGAGAACGTCCAGATCCAGCTCGTTGACACCCCTCCCCTTCACCCTGATCACCTCGAACCCGAGCTCATCGGGCTCATTCGCAAGGCCGACCTGATCGTGATCGTGATTGACCTGCAGGGGGATGCCATCGGGCAACTCCAGGATGCCCTGGCTATGCTTGAGCAACATCATATCCTGCCTCTGGCTGCCAGAGAGGGCAGCCCAGACCCCACGCGGCTGACCTTCAAGCCGATGTTGTTCGTGGTCAATAAGAACGACGACGAACACTCCGATGACGACTTCCAGGCTTTGTGCGAGCTGTTCGAAGGCCAGTGTGATCTCCTGCCCGTCTCCGCGCTGACTGGCCGCGGCCTGGAGCACCTGAAGCGCGCTATCTTCGAGGCGTTGGACGTTATCCGCATCTACACCAAGCCGCCCGGCAAAGAACCCGATCTGACGGCCCCCTTTGTCCTCAAGCGCGGCAGCACCGTGGCCGACCTGGCTGGCAAGATCCATAAGGACCTCCTCGCCAACCTGAAAGCGGCACGTGTGTGGGGGAAAGAGGTTTTTGAGGGCCAGATCGTCGGCCGCGATTACGTGTTGCGCGAAGGCGATGTTGTCGAACTAAGGACGTGAGGGTTCAACTTTCATCCTTCCTCCGCCGGGCCTCATTTGGGCCTCTTCCTATTCGGTGCTAAGATGGTTAGGATGGTTCAAAACCATCCCAGATGGTCCTAAACTGTTACCCGGAGCCCGCCTTATGTCCATGTCATCTTCCGCTTCCACCAGTAACTACTGGGATACCTTTCTCGGCGCCGATCTTGGCCTGGTAGACCCCGACACCGACGCCATCATCGGCTATGAAGAAGAGCGCCAGGCCCGCAAGCTGATCATGATCCCTTCGGAGTCCATGGCGCCCAGGGCTGTGCTCCAGGCCCTGGGCTCGGTCTTCAACAATGTCTATGCCGAGGGCTACCCACCCCTGCGCATGACCCGCGAGGATGAAGAGGCGATCCTCGAGTTTGACCATGAGCTGGCCTACTATCGCCGCTACGGCGACCGGCGCTTCTACAAGGGGGTGGACTACGTCCATTTCATCGAGACATTGGCCCAACGCCGGGCCGCGGCGTGCTTTGCCAACGAGCGCGTCCCGGCTGAACAGATCTACGTCAACGTCCAGCCCCTCTCCGGCGCAGCCGCTAATCTGGCCGTCTATGATGCTCTGCTGGATATCGGCGACACTGTCATGGGGATGGACCTCTACCAGGGTGGCCACCTGACCCACGGCAGCGCTTTTAACTTCTCCGGCAAGCGCTATCGTGTTGTCTCGTACGGTGTCAACCCTGCCACCGGCCGGCTCGATTACGACCAGATCCGCGCTCTGGCGCGGCAACACCGGCCCAAAATGATCATTGCTGGCTTCACTTCCTATCCCTGGGCGCCCGACTGGCAGGCCTTTGCTGATATCGCCCACGAAGTCGGTGGCATGCTGCTGGCCGACATCGCCCATCCGGCCGGCATGGTAGTGGCGGGAGCCTTTCCCAGCCCTGTGGGGATCGCCGATGTGATCACCTTTACCACACATAAAACCCTTTGCGGCCCCCGTGGAGCTTGTATCCTGACCACCGATGAAGAGCTGGCGGCCCGGATTGACATGGCCGTCTTCCCAGGGGAGCAGGGTGGCCCCCATCCCCAGAAGTTCGCGGCCATGTGCGTCATGTTCAAGATCGCCCAGAGCGATGCCTTCAAGCGCATGATGTGGCGGGTCAAGGAGAACGCGGCTGCCCTCGCCGAGGGCCTGAAACGCCGCGGCCTGGCCCTGGCCTATGGTGGCACCGATAGCCATTTCTGCGTGCTGGATTTGAACAGCGTAAAGGTGCACGGCGCCGCGCCCCTGCGAGGCGAACCCGCTGTACGCATCCTCGACCTGGCCGGCATCGTCGCCAACAAGAACACCATCCCCGGCGACACGCAGACCTCCCTGGCCATGGGCATCCGCCTGGGCACGCCGTGGCTTACCCAACGCGGCTTTGGCCCGGCTGAAATGGACCAGATTGCCGGCCTGATCCATAAGATCGTGACCAACATCCACCCCTTCAGCTACAGCGGCCTGGCCGGCGAGCTGCCGCGGGGCAAGATTGACCTGGATGTGCTGGAGGAGGTGAAAGCCGAGGTGGCCGCGCTGGCTGCCAGAGGCGCGGCGGAGACGGCCGACCGGGGCACCGGTTACCCCCATTACTACATGATGGGAAGCTCAAAGAGGGTTCAAGAACCCTTCAGGTTGACCCCCAGCGGGCCTGGTCCTGGCCTCGCACTGGAGCTCAAGGCCGGCCAGGAGCGCAACCTCGTGTTCGCCCCTGGCGGCGGCTTGCTGCTGGTCACCGGCGAGCGCGCTGAGCCGGCCCTGGCTCAGATCGCCACCAGCGATGTTGCCGGCTTGCAGCCTGGCCAGGCCCAGCCGGCTTTCATCCTCGACCAGAATGGCCTGCTTTTGGATGACGTGCTCATCATGCGCCTGCCGGCCGACAGGCGGGGCCGCGACCGTTTCTTCATCCGCACCCATGCCGAGAACCATGCGCGGGTGGCCGCCTGGCTGCGTGGCCTGAGCGATGGCTACATCCTCTTCGACCCAGACGATCTATTCGCCAAAGTCGAGGGGCCGCTGGTTGTGGAGGAGGTGGTGGCTGCAAGCCAACCAGCCTCCTCAAACCCTGTTGCCGGCCCAGCGCCTGAGCCTGGAGACCAACTACTCCCTCTGGTTGTCTATGGCCCGCGCGCGCTGGAGCTGGCGCAGGCCGCGGGCCTGACGAATCCTGCGCACCCCCGGCCGGCCACTGAAGAGGAGCTACAAGGCGTGCACGTATTCCACAACGGGCTTGACCACGTGGAGCTGCTGGTGCCGGCCAGCCAGGCCCAGGTCATCTGTGAGCGGTTGGCCGCGGCCGGGGCGGCTCTGGCCGGGGTCGAGAGCTTGCGGGAGCTGCGCGCGCGGTCGGGCTTGCCCGATTACAGCCAATTGGCCAGCTTTGGCCCTGGCTCGGGCCGGCCCACCGGCCTCGACCTCTACCGGGTTGCTCCGGGTCACTTCGAGTTGCGCAAGCCCTACTTCGTCGGCCAGCACGTCCTGGCCGAAGTGCGCGAGCAACCTGCGCGGCCGGCATGGCGTTGGGAAGAGCCCCAGAACGCGTCCCTCAAGCGCACACCTCTTTACGAGTGGCACAAAGCCCATACCCGTCATCTCGTCCCCTTTGCCGGCTGGGAGATGCCCGTCTGGTACACCGGGGTGCTCGACGAGCACAACGCGGTGCGCAAGGCGGCCGGCCTGTTCGATGTGGCCCATATGGGGGTGTTCGAGGTCAGTGGCCCCCACGCCGTGGAGTTCCTCGACCTGGTGCTGACCAACTACGTGCGCTGGTATGCGCCCGGCGAGAGTTTTTACAGCTACCTGCTCGACCCCGATGGCCAGGTGATAGACGACCTGCTGGTCTACCGCCGGCGGCCCGACCTGTTCCAGATCGTGGTGAACGCGGCCAATGCCGACAAGGACTGGGCCTGGCTCAACGCGGTCAACAATAACGAGGTGCAACTCGACCCTCGGCGCCCCGACTTGCGCGTCCTGCGCCCCGCTACCATCCGCAACCTGAAGGACCCATCCAGCGGGCCCGATATGCGGATTGACCTGGCCTTGCAAGGCCCCGCTTCGCTGCGCATCCTGCAAAGCCTGACCGACGACAGTCGGCTGCGCGACCGGTTGGCCCGCCTGCGCAAGACGGGGTTGATGGAGTGTACGCTGGCAGGGTTTGATCTGATCATTGCTCGCACCGGCTACACGGGAGAGGAGATCGGGTACGAGATCTTTGTGCATCCTGAACGGGCTGTAGCGCTGTGGGAGAGGCTGCTGGAGGCCGGCCGGCCGTTCGGGTTACAGCCAGCTGGCCTGGCCGCGCGCGATAGCACGCGCACCGAGGCCGGCCTGCCCCTCTACGGACATGAGCTGGCCGGCCCCTTTGCCATCTCGCCGGCCGGGGCAGGGTTTGCAGGCTACGTCAAGCTGCACAAACCGTACTTCATTGGCCGGGCCGCCTACCTGGAAAAGGAGAAGACGCGCACCATGCAGGTGGTGCGCTTTCGCATGAATGAACGCGGGGTGCGGATGCCCAAGACGGGGGACCCGGTCATCAGCAAGAAGGGGCAGGCTATCGGGTGGGTGACCAGCGCGGCCGTGGACGTGGATGGGGTTATCCTGGGCATGGCGTATGTGAATAGCCGCTATGCACGGCCAGGAGAGGAGATCGGCATCTATGCCCTGCCGGCCAGGCCCTTGTTGGAGAAGCCGAACAAGGCCGACCTGGCCCCTGGCGATAAGGTGATCCTGCCCGACGCGGCTACCGTGCTCCCCCGTTTCCCAGACCGCATGGAGCGGGCACATTGGCGGGGACAGGTGATCTCAGGTGCGCAGCCGGCGCTGTCGGCTCAGGAGTAGAGGGCGTG
This sequence comes from Anaerolineae bacterium, assembly GCA_034434335.1. Lineage (GTDB taxonomy): Bacteria > Chloroflexota > Anaerolineae > CG2-30-64-16 > CG2-30-64-16 > DAOTZS01. The sequence goes on along the minus strand of DAOTZS010000032.1, from coordinate 1,730 downwards.
CGCAATGCAATCCCATAGGGCTCTCTGGAGGTGAGGATGGACCTTCATGGCAAGGTGGCGTTAGTCACGGGTGGCGCCGTACGCGTGGGCAAGGCAATCACCCTGGCCCTGGCCGACGCGGGGGCAGACATCGCGTTCAGCTATCATTCTTCGGCTGCAGCAGCCACCGAAACGGCCGCAGAGATCGTGAGCAAAGGGCGTCGAGCCTTTACATACCAGGCAGACCTGGCACGGGCAGACGAGGCTCAGGCATTGGTAGAGGCCACGGTCGCCCATTTCGGCCGGCTTGACATCCTGGTCAACAGCGCCTCGCTTTGGCGCAAGACCCCTCTCCGGGAATTGGACGAGGCCGTGTGGGATCAAGTGGTCAGCATCCTGCTCAAGGGGTCTGCATTTTGCGCCAAGGCCGCCGCGCCACACCTGGCCGCCCATGGCGCGGGTGTGATCATCAACATCCTGGACCTGGCAGCCTTCGTGCCGTTCCCCGACTACCTTGCCCATTCGGCTGGCAAAGCAGGCCTGCTCAACCTGACCTATGCCCTGGCGATGGAGCTGGCGCCAGCCGTGCGGGTGAATGCGGTGGCACCCGGGCCGGTATTGCCGCCTCCCAACTGCACTCCTCGCCAGATCGAGGCCCTGGCTCGCCGCACCCTGCTGGGACGCTGGGGCACCCCAGAAGACGTGGCGCGCGCGGTGGTATTCCTGGCTCAGGCGGACTATATCACGGGGGTTGTGCTGCCCGTAGACGGGGGTGAAAGGCTGGGCCGCTACCGGGAATAGCTTGGGGTGGGGCTGACCCCCCCGTGCTGAGAGCTTGATTGGCACCGAAGGCTACTTTAGGACTTGCGAATTCTTCGAATGACTGGTGGGGTCGCTTAGTTGGCGGTCAACCCGTCAAAGGGCAGCATCGGCGCGGAACTCTCGTTGTACAGACAGGTGTGGGCACGTTGCCGCAGCAGCTGGCAACTATGCGCAGAACCATGAGCGGCAGATTGAGAGACCTTCTGGCGCGAAGTTCATTAGGGTGATCAGTGCATGAGGCCGCTGCCCAACAACTCACTCCAGCCGACTGAGCTCGGTGCCGTTATACCCCTGGCCCCGTCCTTCTTTTAGAGAGGAGCGCGCCCTGATGAAACCGAGGTTGGGGCAGTCCCGGCTGAGGTCAGCCCTGGAGTTACATGCCCCTGCTGCCACGCGCGCTACCCTTACCCGTCATGCCAGCACCGCACCCTCACCGGAGGTTCCCGTCGAGGCACAACCTGTGGCCGCGGCCGGCGGTGCACCCCAGTTGCAGATCTATCTGTTGGGCCCACCCCAGGTGAAATGGGCCGGCCGCTCTCTGCTTATCCCTCGCCGCCAGGCCCGTGGCCTGCTCTACCGCCTGGCAGCCCGGTTACAGCCCGTTCCCCGCGAACAACTCTGCTTCCTCTTCTGGCCCGACACACCTGAATCTGCTGCCCGCCGTGATCTCAGCCACCTGCTGACTCACCTGCGTCGCGCCCTGCCCGATCCCGATCTGCTGCGCATTGCCGAGGATCAGATCGGGTTGGACCCTGGCCGCGCCTGGTCGGACGTGGTAGCCTTTGAGCAGTTGTGGGATGTGGACCTCTACCGTGGCCCCTTCCTGGCTGGCTTCTCCCTTCCTGACAGCCCCGAGTTTGAGGCCTGGGCTACCCAGGAGCGGTATGCCTGGGAACGCCTCTATCTGGAGGCGTTGGTGGCCCTGATCG
>DAOTZS010000031.1:0-21730 GCA_034434335.1 Anaerolineae bacterium | reverse complement strand
AGGGGGCGGGGAGATCGGCATTAAGGGGGTTTCTGGGGCGGCGAAGCCGCCCCAGAAACCCCCACACTTGGGATTTCCCCCGCTCTCCCCTCCCAGGGGAGAGCGGGGGAAAGGGGGTGAGAGGGGTAACGTACTGACTGCAAAATGCCAGAATCTAGCTTAACACGGCACTAGTTGACATCAGGTGAGGATTGGAGATACTCATAAATCCTCTTTCCTACGTGATTACGCCCGCGATGGCTCCTGTGGTATACTGGTTCAGGTGTCGAGCGGGCTTGCGAGCCTGCCTGCGGTCCGTATGGGTCGCTAATGGCTCGCATAAGTTGCCCTGCCAATTCAGAGCCATCGTGCTTCAGCTCGCACATCACGTGGGAGGCGAGCGATAAGAGGGACAGGCTTGAGCTTATTCTACAGTACCACGGGCTGAGGGAAGCATTGCAAGCGATGAACACTATAGCAATCCACAGACCATCTCCCTATCTGGAGGATATCCCCTTGGCCGAGGCGTTATCGCGCTGGTGGGCCGCGCTGGCCGAGTTGGGACTCGACCGCCCGTTGCCGGGGGAGTGGGTCGAGTTGGACGAGGCAGCCGGCCGGGTAACGGCCGAATCGGTTTGGGCGCGTATTTCCTCTCCCCACTATCACGCGGCCGCCATGGACGGCTATGCAGTGCGCGCCGAAGATACCCTGAACGCCACTGAAACGCGGCCGGTGCATCTGGTGCTGGGTGAGCAGGCGTTCCCAGTGGACACTGGCGATCCCTTGCCAGCAGGCACTAATGCGGTGATCATGATAGAGCAGGTGCAGAGGTTGGAGCGCGGGGGGGCTGAGCTAATTGAGATTATGACCTCAGTGCCCCCCTGGCAGCACGTGCGGCCCCTGGGCGAGGACATCGTCGCCACCGAGTTGATACTGCCCGCCAATCACCGCCTGCGGCCACAAGATATCGGTGTTGCAGCAGGGGCCGGCCATGCCCGTCTGCTGGTGCGGCGCCGACCGCGGGTGGCCATCCAGCCTACTGGCAGCGAACTGGTACCCCCTGGCAGCCATCTGAGGCCTGGCGATATCGTGGAATACAATTCGCTGGTGCTGGCTGCCATGATCCGCGAGTGGGGCGGCCTGCCAACTCGCCTTCCTCTCCTGCCGGACGACTACTGCGCGCTGCGAAGTCGCGTGGTAGAGGCTGCACAGAGCCACGATCTGGTAATCATCAATGCTGGTTCATCGGCCGGCTCTGAAGACTTCACCGCCCGCATCGTGGCTGAGCTGGGCACGTTGCTGGTGCACGGCATCGCCATCCGCCCCGGCCATCCTGTCGTCATGGGGATTCTTCATCTGGATGCACAGGAGGTAGGGGAGTTGGCCGAGGATACCGGCCAGAGGGAGGGTAACCCGCTGCGAGCGGTGCCCGTGATTGGCCTGCCTGGCTACCCCGTCTCGGCGGCCATCACTTGCGAACTGCTGGTGAAGCCCACTCTGGCCCGCTGGCTGGGTCAGGTCCCGGAAGAGCGCCCCAAGGTCCAGGCCACTATCACCCGCAAGGTGGTCAGCCCCGAGGGGGAAGAGGAGTTCCTGCGGGTCACCGTAGGCCAGGTGGGAGAACGAGTTGTCGCGACCCCTTTGCCCGGAGGCGCGGGTGTGCTGATGTCGCTGGTGCGCGCCGATGGCATCGTGCGTATCCCACGCGGCGAGCAGGGATTCGAGGCCGGCACTACTGTGACAGTGGAGTTGCTGCGGCCGGCCACGACCCTGCGCCAGACCCTGGTGGCCATCGGCAGCCACGACCTGACCCTCGACCTGCTGGCCGATGAGTTGGGCCGGCGCTATCCAGGCCGACGTCTGAGCTCGGCCAATGTGGGCAGCCTGGGTGGATTGCTGGCGTTGGCCCGCGGCGAGGCGCACTTCGCCGGCGCACACCTGCTGGATGAGAGCACGGGCGAGTATAATTGGCCTTATCTGCCCCGCCTTTTGCCCCAGACCCCTGTCGTCCTGCTTGGTTTTGTCCAGCGCCAGCAAGGGCTGATCGTGCCTAAGGGCAACCCTAAAGGGATCCAAGGCCTGGCCGACCTGACACGGCCGGATGTGACCTTCATCAACCGGCAGCGCGGGGCCGGCACGCGGGTGTTATTGGACTATCGGCTGCGCCAGGCCGGCATAAACCCGCGTACAATCCGGGGCTATGAACGTCAGGAGTTCACCCATCTGGCTGTTGCCGCGGCCGTGGCTTCAGGCGCGGCCGACTGCGGCCTGGGCATCCTGGCCGCAGCCCGCGCACTGGATCTGGACTTCATACCACTGGACTGGGAACGCTATGACCTGGTGATACCTACTCGCTTCTACGAAAGCGATGAGCTGGCACCGCTGCTGGAGATCATCCGCGACCCCGCCTTCGCAACCCGGGTGCAAGGGTTGGGAGGATATGCCACACCTCATATCGGGGAGGTCCTCTACCGCCATCCCGCGCTTCAGTGAACTACGGCCGGATCGTCATACGCGGCAGAGCTTTACACCCAGTCCTCTTCATCCTCATCGGATGGCGCACCCATTACAAGGACTTTTTGGCCATCCGGTAAGCGCACGAGGCGGCCTACCTTCTGTTCAAAACGGGAGATCTCTTCGGGGGATTTGCCTGTGCGGCTGAGGATTGCGAAATCCTCTGGAGTAAACGATGGTGTATCAGGCTCGTCAGGCAGGGGCAAGACGCAGCGGAAGAAAAGATCGCGCTCTGCAATGAGATCGTGTGGCAACCGGATTCCCTCCCTCCGATTGGCGGCCAACGCAGTCAGCACCCGTTTCTTGGCCTCGGTGGCATCAATAGTTTTCAGTGGCATCAAGCCTTTGGAGTTCCAATAGTCTACCATATTCCGTTCGGTAGAGTCGGGATCGCCCTGGGGCACTACGAGCACATCCTTGAGTGCACCCTCCCAAGGCGGGTTGTAATCGATCAGGAAGCCCATACCGTGAACGCGTCGCCGTTGTCGGTCACGATAAGTAAAGATGACCACCATAGCCTGAGAACCATCATCCACTGCGTAGGCTTTGTAGAACAGCTCAGCGGGCTCCAGAGATGAGAGTTGCCGGATCTCTACGCCAGCCGTTCTCAGCCAGTTCAGCGCCATAGCACGTGCCGGGTCACCAGATAGCTCGCGTTCCAGGCTCTCGGCCAAAAGCTCTGCATAGCCACGCGCTTTGAGCCAGGGAGGGACTACCTGTTGAAGTTGCGCCTGCACCTCGGAAGGTGCAGAGAAGGCGGCCTTGCACAGGGTGGTCAGGAAGAAACGGGCATCCACCCCGCGCGCCAATGCCTCCAGATCGCTCTGCTGCTCTGATATGTCGCGCGCAATCCAGCCTGGGTTGCCCAGCAATCCGTCGAGCCGGCTACGTAGCAGCGCCGCCGGCGAGAGATCAGGGCCCCGCCGCGCCGACTTTTTCCGCTTCTCTCTCTTGCTCATTTTAGCCTCCACTTCAGCCTGGGGCGGTCTGACACAAGTGCCCATAAACATAATAATAGCGATTAGGGGCGATGTCAAACCGGTGGGCCGCGCGCGCCGTCGACGCGGTTACCCAAGTTAGGCACTCGCTGGTATAATGTTCAAGCTGGCCAGATGCCGCATGTGTACTACCCAATCTTGTAGGAGTTAGCTAATGGAGAATTTGCAGGTTATCACCTCGCTGGCTGAGCGGGTCATCAGCAACGTGGAGAAGGTTATTGTTGGCAAGCGCCGTGAAGTGGAGCTCACCCTGATCGCTCTGCTGTGCGAGGGCCACCTGTTGATCGAAGATGTGCCGGGCGTGGGCAAGACGATGCTGGCGCGCGCGATTGCCAAGTCCGTGGGGTGCTCATTCCGGCGCATCCAGTTCACCCCCGATATGCTGCCCAGCGATGTGACCGGCGTATCGGTGTTCAACCAGAAAACGCGCGAGTTCGAATTCCGGCCTGGGCCCGTGATGGCGCAGATCGTCCTGGCCGACGAGATCAACCGCGCTACGCCCAAGACCCAATCCGCCTTGCTGGAGGCGATGGAAGAGCGCCAGATCACTGTAGACGGCGTGACCTACCCTATGGAGCGGCCATTCATGGTGCTGGCAACCCAGAACCCCATCGAGTATGAGGGTACCTTCCCTCTGCCGGAAGCGCAGATTGACCGCTTTATGATGAGGCTGACCTTGGGTTACCCATCGCAGGCGGACGAGATGCGGGTTCTCGAATTGCAACGTACCCATCACCCGGTGGAGGATATCGGCCAGGTGGTCTCTGCCGAGGAGTTGCTGGCTGCTCAGGCCGCGGTTAAGGAAGTGTACGTGGACGACCTGATTAAGGAGTACATCGTCGAGCTGGCCAATGCCACCCGTCGCCATCCCGATATCTACCTGGGTGTGAGCCCGCGCGGCAGCCTGGCACTGTTTAAGGCCGCGCGCGCCTATGCCGCGCTGCAGGACCGTAACTATGTGATTCCCGATGACATCAAGGCATTGCTGGAGCCAACTTTTGCCCACCGACTGATCATAAGCCCTTCGGCGCGTATCAAGAATGTGGAGCCGCGCGGCCTGGTGGAACAGATCGCGGGGTCAGTGCCCGTGCCGGGCACGCGCATCCGCGCGAGGCGATGAGTTTGTAGATTGATGCGACGATCCTGGGGTGTGTTGCTCTTGTGGGCCCTGGCGCTGGTGTTTGCCCTCAACACCGGCCGCGATTGGGCTTACAACCTGTTCTACTTTGTGAGCGGTGTGATCCTGGTCGCGCTGTGGTGGGCATGGACCAACATACGTGGCCTGGCCTTGACGCGCGTGACCCGCGCGCAGCAGTCTCAGGTCGGCAAGTATTTCGAGGAATCGCTGAGCCTGGAGAACCGTTCGCGCTGGACGAAGCTATGGGTGGAGGTGCAGGACTTCTCCGACTTGCCCGGCCATCAGGTCAGCAGAGTTGTCAACACCTTGCGCGGCCACAGCACCTCGCGCTGGCAGGTGCGTACGTTGTGCCAGCAACGGGGACGCTTTACGCTGGGTCCCATCGCGCTGGTGACCGGTGACCCGCTGGGGCTCTTTCGTTTCAGCCGCCAGGTGCCGGGCACTGCTCCCCTGGTAGTCACGCCGGCCATCATCCCAATCCCCCAGTTTACGCAGCCTTCGGGCTACCTGCCCGGGGGCGAGATGATGCGCCGACGCACACCTTACATTACCACCAGTGCTTCCGGCGTGCGCGAATATGCGCCGGGGGACAGCTTCAACCGCATCCACTGGCCTTCGACCGCCCGCACAGGCCGGCTGATCTCCAAAGAGTTCGAGCTTGAGCCCCTGGCCGATGTCTGGATCTTCCTGGACATGCATCAGGCTGCGCACACCGAAGCACCCTGGATGCCTCCACCCGACGAGCCATTGCCTTGGCTGGCTCGGCGCAGCGAACGCCTGGAGTTGCCGCCCAGCACCGTAGAGTACGGGGTAACCATCGCGGCTTCGTTGGTGCACTACTTCCTACAGTCCGATCGCGAGGTGGGTTTCCTCAGCTATGCCCGCTACCGGGAGGTGGTGCAACCCGACCGCGGGGAGCGCCAACTGAACAGGCTGCTGGAAACGCTGGCGGTAATCCAGCCGCGTGGTACTATCCCCCTGGCCCAGGTATTGGCCAGCGAGGGCACGCGGCTGGCCCGCTACACCACCCTGGTGGTGATCACTGCCTCCACGGACCTCCAGTGGGTGAGCGCGCTGCGGGGCCTGAGAACAAGGGGGGTGCAGGGGGTCGGCGTGTTGATTGCCGCCGCTACCTTTGGCCCTGCACCCGATTGGCGCCCTGTGCTGTCCGAGCTGCATGCCAGCGGCCTGCCGTCCTGTCTGGTGCGGCGGGGTGATGACCTGGCCATGGCGCTGAGCCAACCGGTTGGGGGCACCTGGCGCGGGACCGCTGTTAACTACAGGGGATGGTCCGGATACCCCCGGCAGGAGGGATAGTCTCATGGATGGTTCTTCTCGGCGAGCCTGGTATCTGGTGTGGGCAATTATCCTGTTGGTGGCAGCATCCGCTCTTTTCCCCATGCCCACCGCGCAGAGTTCCCAACCAGCCGCAACGCGGCCCCTCGCCCCTACCGCGCCAGCCAGCCGGCCACTTCCTGACTGGACCGCCCCGCATGTGCCAGCTCAATTGCTGGTGAAGCTGGCGGGGAAGGCGGGCGCAAGCTTCCTGGCATCCCTCGCGCGGGCGGGGGTTCACCCCCTGCGTGAGATTCCGCAGTTGGGACTGGTGCTGGTGCAGACATCAGCGGAGGTTGGACTGGCGGCTACGGCAGCCCGTCTGAGCGCCCTGGAGGGAATCGAATGGGTCGAGCCTAACTATACCTTCGGCCTCGACTTTGAGCCCGACGACCCCGACTACGCTACCCGCCAAATCGCCTATCTGGGCCGGCTCGGGATGTCTGGCCCAGACGGGGCCTGGAGCTATACCACAGGCCGGCCGGAGATCATCATCGCCATTGTGGATACCGGCGTTGACCTGGCTCACCCCGACCTGTACAAGGGGGTTTGGATCAACCCGGGCGAGATCCCGGACAACGGGATGGATGATGACAATAACGGCTATGTGGACGACGTCAACGGCTGGGACTTCGCCGACGGTGACAATCTGCCCGACGATGATTACGGCCACGGGACGCACGTGGCGGGGATCGCGGCGGCGCGCATCAACAACGGCATCGGCATCGCTGGGATGGCTGGCCATGCCACATTCATGCCGCTGGACGTCTTCCCCAGCAGCGGCTATGGTACTTACGAGGACCTGATCCGGGCCATTGTCTACGCCACCGACAACGGAGCCCGGGTGATCAACCTGAGCCTGGGCGCCACCAGCTACAGCCGTGGGGAGGAGGCGGCTGTGGACTACGCCTGGGCCCATGGCGTGGTCGTCGTGGCTGCCGCTGGCAATACGGGCCGCAACTCTTACCATTACCCGGCTGCCCATCCCCATGCCATCGCGGTGGCAGCTACCGACGCGTACGACAACCTGGCCGGCTTCTCCACCCGGGGTGACTTCGTGGACGTAGCCGCGCCAGGAGTTGGCATCTGGTCTACCTATCGCGGTGAGCGTTATGGCTCTATGAGTGGGACTAGCATGGCCGCCCCACACGTCTCTGGTTTGGCAGCCTTGATCCTCTCGCTAAACCCCAACCTGACCCCAGATGAAGTGAGGAACCTGATCGAGGCAAATGCTGATGACCTGGGCGCGGCCGGGTGGGATAGCGAGTTTGGCCACGGCCGCATCAACGCGGCCCGTGCCCTGGCCGCTGTGCCCGGTGGCGCCACCCCAGTGCCCACGCCAACGCGAGGGCCACGGCTAGAGATCTGGCCCAATGAATGCCAGGAGCTGATCCCCGATGGAGACTTTGAGGCTGGGCAAGGGGGTTGGCTGTTGTCTGGCGCAGCGACCGTGGATAACCTGCGCGCGTACGCGGGCCAGCAGGCTGCCCATTTCTTGGGCGGCCCCGATGCCAGTGGCGTCATGACCCGGACCGTGACCCTGCCCCCGTTTCCTCAGGAAGCGGTGATCTGGTTCGCTTACCGCATCGAGAACCAGGATCGGGGCTGGGGCACCATTCCTCAGGCACCCTACGACGACTGGTTCACCGCCGAACTGCGCTCCCCCGATGGCCAACTCGTTGCTTCCCTGCTGCGTACAGGCAACTCGGCCGACACGGCTACCAGCGGCCTGCCGTGGGATCGCTACCTCTACCGGCTTCAGTTCGCCGACCTGGCAGACTGGCGCACCCATCCCGCCCTGAACCTGGTCTTTGCCAGCGGCAACGATAGCGACACCCTCCCCACCGACGTCTGGCTGGACGAAGTGCACTTCTGCGTGCGAGGGGGGTATGGGAGCATTTTCCCGCTGGTTTTCAGGTAACGTATTCGGACGTAACACCCTCTTCTGGATCCGGGGGACTCGTTAGCCCCGGCCCACAAACCACTCCCGCAGGCATCGTGCGGTAGACTCGAAGGCCAGTTCGCCCCAGGGAATATCGTCCCGCGTGAACCAGCGGGCAGCGCTCGCGTCGTCACCGGCCGCCAGTACGCCCGCCATCGGCTCCGCGCGAAAAAGCAGCAGAATACCTCGGCGCTGGTCCCAACCCGCCAGAGGCATCACCCCTGCCAATCCCAACAACCGCACCGTGATCCCTGTCTCCTCCGCCACCTCTCGGATAACTGCCTCCTCGGGCGATTCGTCCGCGTCCATGTAGCCCGCGGGCAGCGCCCAGCGGCCCAGCCCTGGTATCACCCCGCGGCGCACGAGCAACACCCGCTCGCCGCAGGTGACCAGAGCAGCCACGCCCACCTTAGGGTCGTGGAAGTGGATGAAGCCGCAGTAGCGGCAGAAGGAGCGCGGCCGGCCGAACTTGATTCCCTCGGCCAAGGGCGCACCACAGTGTGGGCAGTAAAGATACTTCTCCACCCCTCAGGCCTCCTCAACCGCCTCTCGCACCGCACGCAGGTTGCGGAAAGGCGTGTTGGTCATCACCACACAACCCGCGGCCACAATCAGCCGCCGGCGGCCGGTCTGGCGGATAGCATCGCGCACCCGAGCCCGCACGCGCTCCGGGTCGCCGAGCTGCAGGTCGTCCCAGCGGGCCAGGCCGCCACTTACTGCGCCGGGGAAACGGGTCGCGCCCTCGGCCAGGGTGGGTGGCGTCTCGCGGTCGTGCCAGTTGAGGGCCTGGGCCGGGTAGCTGGCCACCAAGTCGAACATCACATCGGTGCCGTGCAAATGCACCATGTTGAACCACAGGTCTTTTGCTGCCTGCAGCACCTGGCGGTCATATGGCTCGCCGAATTCCCGATACTCGGCTTCGCTCATCACGTCGTAAGATGCCAGTTGCACTGCGTAGTAGATGCCGGCGACCCCTCGCTGCTTGCATGCTTCCACAAAACGGATCGTGGTCTGGGTGATGGTGGCCAGCCCGGCGTGCACCGCCCTCGGCGCGCGGCGCAGGTGTACCAGCAGAGGGCCCAGGCCCGCCAGGTTCCTGGCCTGCGCCAGGGGGCTGAACACGGTCTGGATGAAGGGGACTTCGTCTCCTGCTTGGCGGCCGATCAACTCCAGGCAGCGCAACTGCTCACCCAGCCGGCCCCGTTCCGGATCCAATACCGGCAGTGCCTCCCAGTCCTGCGGGTTTGTAATGGGCCGTCTGGTATACTCGCGCGTCCCCTCGTCGCCGCCCACCCAGCGGTCTTCAACTCCCCAGTCCACCAGGCAGAAGCTGCTGGCAGGTGATACCTTGATGAAGTCCCAGTCGTATTGGGCCTGCCAGGCCAGCGTGGCCGCGGCCAGGTCCTCTGCTCGCTGATCGTCTCCGGGAAAATGACGCCACAGCGCGACGGCAACGCGGTCCACCTCCTGGCCGGAAATGGTGGCTTGCAGGCGCTCGCGATGGGTCATGGATGTGTGCATTGCTCTGCCTCCCCAACTGAGTCAGTTTGTAGCCCCGAGGTACCTATTCAGGCCGATTGAAATCGCTCCCCCTGGGCACTTCTTGCGAGTTGGGGCGATCCGCCGGATCACCCCTCCGCCGACACCCTTCATGTGTGCATCACCAGGGAGGTCGGCGAAGGCCGACCTCTGGCCGCAGGCCCCCAAAGGGTGACTTCCAGTCACCGCCCGAATAGTTACGCCCGGAGCTTCATCTCCGGGCAATAGCCAGGTGGCGTCGCCCCTATTCTAAACGGAAGCCGCAACTTCATCGCACTAGTGCCCACAGGCGTGGCCCGAAAATGGCCAGCCCTACCCCTACCGATGCCAGAGCCGTCACCAACACTGCGCCGGCGCTGACATCTTTGGCTACCTTGGCCAGGGGATGAAACCTCGGGGTGAGCAGGTCTACAGCCATCTCGGCCACAGTGTTCACCATTTCCGCGCTGATCACTATGCCAATAGTCAGGGCCAGGATGGCCCATTCAACGGCTGTGACCTGCAACCAGACCCCGGCAACGATTACCAGGCAGGCGATAAGGAGATGGACACGGGCATTGCGCTCGGTGCGCACTACATGGGCAATCCCCTCAAAGGCATAGATAAAGCCGCGCAGGAAAGCTCTCATATCAGTTGGTCTGCTTTCAGCAGGCCAGCCAGGATCTCATCCTGTCTGGCCCACATAGCTGCCTCTTGCACCGGGTCCGCATGGTCGTAGCCCAGCAGGTGCAGCACGCCGTGGATGGCCAACAGCCGCAACTCATCGGCCAGCGGCCGGCCGAGGGCAGCGCTCTGGCGCCGGGTGAAAGGTAAGGCAATCACCACGTCCCCCAGGTAGCCGGCGGCTTCGGCCGCGCTGACAAACCCCGGAGTGGGTTCCTGGGCCGGGAAGGAGAGCACGTCGGTCGGCCCCTCGGCACCCAAGAACTGCCTGTTCAGCTCGGCCATCTCCTGGTCGCCGGTGATGACCAGGGTAACCTCCGCGTCTTCGCGGCCTTCTGCCCGCAAAGTGTGCCACACAGCCTGTGCCAGGTCGTCTGGGGCGACATCGGACAGGAAAGGGTTATCCACCCGTACAGTGACCGGACCATACGTGAAGATGGTAAAAGGCTCAAAAATCGGCTCTGCTTCGGGGGTCGTCGAGGTTGGGGTACGCATGGACGGGTGCCTCCTGGGAAGGGATGGCCTGCGCTTCGGCCTGGGCACGCCCGTCCCCGGCTCCCGGGGTCACCTGGGCCGGGGGATAGGGGATGCGTGGGTGGTGCAACCCACGCAGCACATCCACGAATGCTTTACGGATCTCTTGCAAATCTTCGATGGTCAGCGGGCACTCGTCCAGCTCGCCCGCGAGCATACGGGCCTGGATGCTTTCGGCTACGATCTGCTCCAGTTCCTCCAGCGACTCTGGCCTCCTGGATCGCACCATGGCCTCGGCCCCATCGGCGAGCATGGTGATCGCCGTCTCACGGCTTTGCGGCTTGGGGCCAGGATAGCGGAAGCGGTCCTCATCCACCTCGTCCGGGTTGCTGGCCTGAGCCAGGGCCTGATGATAGAAGTAGGAAGCCAGGCCCGTGCCCTGATGTTCGGGGATGAAGTTGATGATCTGCTGAGGCAGGTGGTATTTGCGTGCCAGGTCTATCCCATCCTTGATATGGGTGATGATGATTTGGGCGCTGGTATAAGGGTCCAGGCGGACATGAGGGTTTACCCCTTCGCTCTGGTTTTCGGAGAAGAAGTAAGGTCGGACAGCCTTGCCCACGTCGTGGTAGTAGGCACCTACGCGGGCCAACAGGGGGTCTGCGCCGATAGCCTCGGCCGCACGCTCAGCCATGTTGGCCACGATCAATGTATGGTGGTAGGTACCGGGTGCTTTCAGCAGCAGCTGACGCAGCAGGGGATGGGTTGGCCGCGAGAGCTCCATCAGGAGCAGAGGGGTAGGGATGCCGAAGAGGGTCCCGGCCAGGTAGATGCCCGCCAGGGCCACAGTCATAGTGATCAATCCATTGAGGAGGCTGCCTGCGGCCAACTCGGCCAGGCTACGCCACGTCCAGTTCCCGGCCACCAATTGAAACAGCGTCACCACGGCCAGGTTGACCAGCATCACATACCCGGCCGTCCAGGCAAAGCTGCCCAGCCTATCCCCTCGGCGCAACTTGAGCGCGCCAATGAGCGGGGCACACAGGGCATAGGTCATCAGTTCCAGGCTGCCATTGGTGAGCCACCCCACTACCAATACCATCAGGCCGGTTACCACCAGTGCCAGGCGCAGGTTGAGCAGCGTGGAAAGCAGGATGGTCAGGGCCGCGTAAGGGCAGAGATAGGGGAGGAGGCCCCGGTTGGGAATGAGCAGTTTGTCAACGAGCAAGAAGAGCAGGATGAGCAGGCTCAGCAGCCAGGGCGCGCTCCTGTCCAGCCAGAACTGAGGTTCCTGGCGCCAGAGATAATACAGGAGCACCAAACCGAGCAGCAACACGAAGCCACCGGTTGAGCGGAACGTCTCCCATGACCAGCCGTGCTGGGTGAGGCCAAGGGCCTCCAGGGCTTCGATGTCCAGCGGGGTAACGACGTCGCCAGCGCGCAGGATCGTCTCATTGCGCTCCACCGTTGCGGTGACCGGCTGTACCTGCTCTCTGGCTTGCTGCCGACGCTGCTCTGTTTTTTCGGCATTATAAAAGGTGTTGGGCACCAAGAGGGCCTGGACAATAATGCTTACGATTTCGGCTTCCTCATCGGCCATGTCGAGCCGAACGCGCGCCGGCACCTTGCGCCGCTCTTCGGCCAGGGTATTCTCCCGGATCTCCTCACGCATGGCGCGCTCCAATACCACCTGTGTCTCGACGGCCACCCGTTCCCAGGCTGGGCCTGGCAGGGTAAGGGTGCGGGTGATGATTTCGGGGGGCAGGTCCAGGCCGGCGATGGCGTCCAAATAAGCGGCTTTAGTGGCCAGGTCGGCATAGGTATCGCTGCGCACCGTGCCAATGAAGTCCAGGATACGATTCAGATAGGCCAGTTGTTGGCGGCCGATGCGCGCCTGGCTCGGTTCGTAGACGTCGGGCACAGCGCTGGCAGCGAGCTCGCGACGCTCCTGAGTCAGGATCTGGCTGATATAGGTCACCCGGCGCGGGGCGACGATATCAGTTGGGGCCACGTCGCCCGCTTTGAGGGTAACGTAGCCACCAAAAGGCATCGGCATGGCCAGGATCAGGATGCCGAGCACGACGGTGAGAGACCACAGGATCAGCACGCGGGCCCGGGCCGGCCAGGGGATATCCTGTGCCCTGACCAGATGTCGTGATCTCCGAACTGGTTGTCTGCCGGGGGATGGATCAGTCGTCATAACTTCGCACGCCTCGCGTCCGGCTAGGCGAGCAGTTCTCTTACGATGCGATTGATCACCTGGCCATCGGCCTGGCCGCGCAGTTCGCTCATCAACTGTTTCATCACCGGTCCGATCCCTTTCAGGTCTGTGACGCCCAGGTCAGCAATCACTTGTCGGGCTCGTTCGCGGATAGCGGCCTCGTCGAGTTGAGGGGGCAGGTAGGCCTCCAGGACGGCAATCTCAGCCTCCTCTTTGGCCACCAGGTCGGGCCGGCCACCTTTGGCAAACTCGGCGATGCTATCGCGGCGCTGTTTGATCTGTTTGGCGATCAAGGCAAGGATCTCCTGATCGCTCAGGGTGCGCGCGGCCGCGCCGGCCACCTTGGCCTCAGTGATGGCTGTCTTCACCGCGCGGATGGCCAGTTTGCGGGCAGTGTCGCCGCGACGCATGGCCTCCTTGAGATCGGCATCGAGACGCTCTTCCAGGGTCATGAGATTCCTCCAGGCAGGCGATCGCAGAGGATCGCCATGGTGACAACGGGTCAGGCGGTAGGTGATGAAAGCTCTGGCAGTTCACCCCACAGGTGATGGCCGTCCAGCCGGGCCAGGCGCACAGGGGTGATGCAGTTGTGGAGATCCAGGCTGGCAGGAGCCCACAGGAGGACGCGCAGGTAATTGTCGGTGAGGCCGGACCAGAGCACCTGCGTCGGCTCAGCCTCTGTTGCATGTGCCCCTGTCTCCCGGTTTTCCCAGAGCACAGGCCGGGTCTGCCCCAGGTATGAGCGGCGCACCATGGCACCCAGCTCGGCATCCAGCTCGTTCAGCCGCTGAGCGCGGCGTTTGCGCTCGGCCGGCGGCACCTGAGCAGGGAAGCGCGCCGCGGGCGTGCCCTGCCGGGGTGAATAAGGAAAGGCATGGATGTGTGCGAAGCCGATGCGGCGGGCGAACGCCAGCGTTTGTTCAAAGTCCGCCTCGGTCTCCCCCGGAAAGCCGGCGATCAGGTCGGTAGTGATGGTCAGGCCGGGGATGGCCGCTCGGGCCGCATCGGCCAGGCGCTCGAAATCCGCGTTAGAGTGGCGACGGCCCATGCGCCGCAAGACGGCATCGCTGCCCGACTGGGCCGGCAGATGGAGGTGAGGCATCAGCCGGCCGGCGGATTGAGCCCACAGGGCAAAGAAATCCGGCGTCAGGTCGAAGGGCTCCAGGGACGAGAGGCGCAACCTGGGGATGCTGGTATGAGCCAGCAGGGCCGTGATCAGCTCCTTCAGGTTTGTGCCCAGGTCGCGGCCATAGCCGGCCAGGTGCACGCCGGTCAGCACGACTTCCTGGTAGCCCTCCGCGTGGAGAGCGTTGACTTCGGCCACTACCGCGGGGATTGGCCGGCTGCGCTCCTCGCCGCGCGCTACAGCCACAATGCAGAAGGTGCAATGGTGGCGGCACCCATCTTGCACTTTGACGAAGGCGCGCGTGCGCATGCGCGGCTGGGTCGCCGGGGAGCTGGCCGCCTCAGAGGCCAGGAATGGCGGTCTCCCGGTATCCAGGTCCTGGATCAGGCTGAAGAGCGCGTCCTTCTGCCGGTTGCCCACCACCAGGATCACATTAGGCAAGCTCGCGACAGCCTCCTCCTCCAGGGTCGCATAGCAGCCTGTGACGATCAGCCGGCCGGCGGGGTTGGCGCGCGCCAGTTGGCGGGCCAACTGCCGGCTTTGCCGCGCGGCCTCGCTGGTCACCGCACATGAGTTGAACACGCACAGATCAGCCTGGCTGGCATCTGGGGCCAGCTCGTGCCCTGCCGCTCTCAGTTGCCGTCCCAGGCTTGCCATCTCGGCATAGTTCAGGCGACAGCCCAGCGTTTCCAGATAAATACGCATCGTATTCCTACCAGCACATCCTTGAGCTCTTCAGCAATAATACTACCACAAGGGGAGTGGGCTGCCAAGAACCGAGCGGAGCGGCGCTCGGCCCCTACTTTGCGCTGCGCACAGAACGGGGGTATAATGGCCTGCTGGTGACGGGCAGGGCAGCCGTTACCTGTTCTTGCCCCTTGCGCGAGGATTCCTTACGGCAGGAATTGGCTATGGAAGATGTGGTTTCACGCCTGGAGAGGTTACGCAACGCGATCCGCTATCATGCGTATCGCTACTACGTGCTCGATGACCCGGTGATCAGCGATGCTGAGTATGACGCGCTGTGGCGCGAGCTGGTGGCGCTGGAGGCCGCGCATCCGGAACTGGTGACGCCCGACAGCCCCACGCAGCGCGTCCCTGGGGAGCCAGCAGAGCGGCTGGTCAAGGTGCGCCATCCGGTGCCCATCCTCAGCCTGAGTAACGCCTTCAACCCCGATGAGCTGGCGGCCTGGCGTGAGCGGCTCATCAAACTGCTGCCGGCCGAAGACCGCTCTCGGCTTCAGTATGTTGCCGAACCCAAGATAGACGGCCTGACTGTCGTCCTCCATTATGAAAACGGACGCTTCGTCCTGGGGGCTACGCGCGGGGATGGCGAGGTGGGTGAGGACATCACGGCCAACCTGCGCACGGTGAAATCCTTGCCGCTGACCATACCCGTTCCACGCGCGGCCCATGAAGGTGGCAACGGGGTGGAAGTGCCCACTCGTCTGGTGGTGCGCGGGGAAGCCTATACCCCTATTGCCGATTTCGAACGCTTCAACGCCGAACAGCAGGCAGCCGGCGAGCGCACCTATGCCAACCCGCGCAACTTCGCGGCCGGCTCCCTGCGCCAGCTCGACGCCCGGATCACCGCCAGCCGGCCGCTCCGGCTGTGGGTGTATCAGATCATAGCCATCGAGGGCGCCAGGCCGCCCGAGACGCAATGGCAGGCCCTCGAGTATCTGAGCAGCCTGGGCTTCCCCGTGGAGAGCCGACGCTGGCTCTTCGACGATTTTGAGCGGCTGGTTGAACACTGTGTCAGATGGGGGCAGACCGAACGCCCCAAGTTGCCCTACGAAGCTGACGGGTTGGTGGTCAAGGTCAATGACCTGGAGCTTCAAGAGCGGCTGGGCTATGTGGGCAAGGATCCCCGCTGGGCGGTAGCTTACAAGTATCCGACTGAAGAGGCTGTCACCCGGCTGCTGGACATCAAAGTCAACGTGGGACGCACAGGTACGCTCAACCCCTATGCTGTTCTGGAGCCGGTGCAGGTAGGCGGAGTGACGGTCTCCAATGCGACTTTGCATAATGAGGATTACATCCGGGAAAAAGACATCCGCATCGGCGACATGGTGGCTGTCAAGCGTGCCGGCGAGGTGATCCCCCAGGTTTTGCGTCCCATACCCGAACTGCGCACGGGAGAGGAGCGCATCTGGCAGATGCCAGATCACTGCCCGGTATGTGGAGGCGCGGCGGTGCGGGTGCAGGGTGAGGCTGCCTGGTATTGCGTGAACAGCGCCTGTCCGGCTCAACTGGTGCGGGGGGTGGAGCACTTTGTCAGCCGGGGGGCCATGGACATCGCTGGCTTTGGCATCCGCCAGGCCGAACTGTTCGTTGAGCTGGGCTACATCCGCGATCTGGCCGACATCTACTACCTGGACCCGGAGAAGCTGCTGAAGCTGGAAGGTTTCGGCCCCAAGAAGGTCAGCAACCTGATGGCGGC
Source organism: Anaerolineae bacterium (assembly GCA_034434335.1). GTDB lineage: Bacteria > Chloroflexota > Anaerolineae > CG2-30-64-16 > CG2-30-64-16 > DAOTZS01. Next base: position 5,358 of record DAOTZS010000031.1, on the reverse strand, counting down.
CATCGAGGCCTCCAAGCAGCGGCCGCCAGCCCGCCTGCTCAACGCGCTGGGGATCAAGGGTGTGGGCGAAGTGGTCGCTGAGATCTTGATGGACCATTTTGGCTCCATTGATGCCCTGGCCCAGGCTTCCGTTGGGGAACTGCAGGCCATCCCCGGCATCGGTCCGGTGCTGGCCCAGAGCATTGTGGACTGGTTTGCCCAGGAACCCAACCGTAAGGTCATCGCCAAGCTCAAAGCTGCGGGCGTGGCTACCGCGCGAGAGCCGGAAGCCCCGGCGCCTGCTGCGCGGCAGCCTCTGGCCGGCCTGACTTTCGTTATCACCGGCACCCTGCCCACCATGAGCCGGGAGCAGGCCAGGGACTTCATCAAGGCCCACGGCGGCAAGGTGACCGATACCGTTAGCAAGAACACTAACTACCTGGTGGCAGGAGAAAGCCCGGGATCCAAGCTGCAAAAGGCACTGCAATTGGGCATCCCAGTGATTGATGAGGCGCAGCTCCGGGAGCTAGCCAAGGGGTGACCACTCCCTCAGGCTCATCCTGAATCCCCTCGCTCTTTTGCCCATCCCTGGGGCAGATTTGTCATATGGAAAGGACGTCAGATTCATCATGCCTGAAACTCAAATCCTCACCATCCAGTGCCCACAGTGTGGCACGCCGTTTCAAGCGCCTATCCGTTCCGTGATTGATGTGGGGCAGCACCCTCAGCTCCGCGAGGAATTCCTTGCTGGCCAGCTCAACGTGGCCGTATGTCCACAGTGCCATTTCGGTGGCATCATGGATGTGCCGCTCATCTACCACGATCCGGCCGCCGAGTTCCTGGCCGTCTATTTCCCAGCGCGGCTCAACATCCCCGAGATGGAGCGGCAGAAGCTCATCGGCGAGATGACGCAGGAATTGATGCGCAGTCTGCCCCCTGAGCAGCGCAAAGGCTACTTCCTCAACCCGCGTCAGTTCCTTGATCGCCAGCGCCTGACCGATGCCATCCTGGGTACCATGGGCATCAGCCAGGAGGAGATTGACCGTCAGCGCCAGAAGAGCAGACTGCTCGACCAGTTGATTGTCATGGCCGACGATGTCAAGGGCCTGGAGATGATAGTCAAGGGCCAGGACTCGCAATTGGATGGCGAGTTCTTCCTCATCCTGGCCAACAGCCTGGCCCGGGCGCGCGCCATGGGGAACCAGAACCTGGTCCAGAAACTGACGACCTTGCGCGAGAACCTGATGCGCCTGACCACATGGGGTAAGCGGGCTGCCAAGCAGCAGGCCGCGGTGGCCTCACTCAAAGAGATAAAGTCCACTGAGCAGCTTGTGGAGAGGGTTCTCAAAGCGGACAGCGACGAGATCAACGCCATGGTGTTGGCAGCTCGTCCCCTGTTCGACTATACCTTCTTTCAGCAGCTCACTGCACGTGTGGATGCCAGCAGGGGAGCTGAACGCGATCGGCTCAACAAGCTGCGCGACCAGATCCTGGACCTGACCCAAAAGCTGGATGAGGCAGCCCGGGCCGAGCTGGAAGACGCTGCGAACCTGCTGCGCACCATCCTGGCCTCGGCCGATATACGCTCGGCTGTGCGCGAGCATGTGGAGGAGATAGACGAGATTTTCATGGCGGTGCTGTCGCTCAACCTTGAGGAGGCCGAACGCCGGGGCGACCTCCAGACTCTGGAACGCCTGGAGATGATCTCTGAGGAGCTTACAGCCATTGCTGAAGAGGGCTTGCCCCCAGAGATCCAGCTAATCAATGCCTTGATGCGCGCTCCTTATCCCGAAGGCACGCAGGCATTGCTCAAAGAGCGCCGCGAACTGGTGACACCGGAAGTGTTGTCCCTGATGGATCGCCTGGCTGAAGACCTGGAGAAGCGCCAGGAGGCAGAATTGGCGCAGGCCGCCAAACGCTTGCGCGACATCAAGAGCCAGGCGCTGTTGTTGATCTGATCAGGAGCAGATGAACGCCGAGATAATCACCTCAGGCACCGAGCTGTTGCTGGGCGAGATCGTGGACACGAACTCGACTTACATCGCGCGCGCCCTGCGCGATATCGGGGTCAACCTCTATTTCAAGACCTCGGTGGGGGACAACGTCGAGCGCATGGCCCTGGTCCTGCAGCAGGCTCTGGCGCGTTCTGACGTGATCATCACCACTGGCGGGCTGGGGCCCACGGTAGACGACGTTACCCGCGACGCGGTGGCACGGGCTACCGGCAGGCCATTAGTTCTCTACCCGGAGTGCCTGGCGCAGATCGAGGCCATCTTCCAGCGCTGGGGCCGTGAGGTGCGGGAGAATAACCGCCGGCAGGCCTATTTGCCTGCTGGCTCGATCCCGATCCCCAATCCGGTGGGCACGGCCCCGGGCTTCATCCTGGAAACCGAACAGGGCACCATTATCGCCCTGCCAGGTGTCCCCCGCGAGATGGAGCGCCTGATGCAGGATACCGTGCTCCCCTACCTGCGACAGCGCATGGGCACGGAACGCGCGGTGATCAAGGCCAGGGTGCTCCGCACGGTGGGGCTGGGGGAAAGCTGGATTGATGAGCGGATTGACACCTTAATGCGCTCGGCTAACCCTACTGTCGGCCTGGCAGCCCATCTGGGCACCGTGGACATTCGCATTACCGCCCGCGCCGCCACTGAGGCCGAGGCCGACCAGATGATCGCCGAAATGGAGGCTCAGGTCCGGGCCCGCATCGGTGATGATGCCATCTTTGCCACAGATCATGAGGAACTGGAGGTGGTCACCGGCAGGTTGCTGGCGCAGGCTCGGGTGCGCCTGGCATTGGTGGAGAGCGCCACAGGGGGCGATGTGGCTCGCCTGCTGCGCAGCACGCCCGAAGGCCAACAGGTCCTGGTAGCGGCCCACGTAGTGGACAGCCCGGCTGCCCTCAGCGCCTTACTGGACATATCGCCAGCGCAGTTGGAAGCCTTTGGGTGGATAAGCCAGATGACGGCCGCAGCCGCGGCCGCGCGCCTGATTGACACGTATGAAGGCGGCTGGGGCCTGGCGGTGCTCAGCGATCCGGCTGTGCATGGCGATGTCTATGCAGAAGAAGCCGGGCATACCTGGGTTGTGCTGGCAACGCCGGATAGCACGGAGGCCCGCCATTACCCGTATGGCGGCGATGGTTTTCTGGCACGGCGCTGGATTACCCTGCGCACCCTGGATTTGTTGCGCCGTCAGGCGTTGGCACGGCTGGCCCGCCAGACATCATGACAAGTTCATAGCGGAGGTAGAGATGAGCGAAGTTCCATTTCAACTCAGGCTAGTCCAGATCGAAAACCCGGATGGCTTGAACTTCATCCTGGGGCAGAGCCACTTCATCAAAACCGTTGAGGACATCCACGAAGCAGTTGTGACGTCCGTTCCTGGTGCCAAGTTTGGGCTGGCCTTTTGTGAATCGTCTGGGGCGGCCCTGGTGCGCTCCAGTGGCACCGATGATGGCCTCAAGGCCCTGGCCGAGCGCAACGCCCTGGCATTGGCCGCGGGGCACGTCTTCATCCTCTTCCTGCGCGATGCCTACCCCATCAATGTCCTTAATGCTATCAAGATGGTCCCCGAAGTGGCGAACATCTATTGTGCCAGCGCCAATCCCGTCCAGGTGATCCTGGCCGAGACGGAACAGGGCCGAGGCGTCCTGGGTGTCATTGATGGCGTTCATACCAAGGGGATCGAAGACGCCGCACAAATCGCCTGGCGCAAGGAATTCCTGCGCAAAATTGGTTACAAGATCGCCGCGTAGGGGCGGCTCTGGTGGCCGCGCTGTGGTGGCTCCTACATGGCCGCCCACCATGGGTGGCCCCTACAGGAACGCACCTTGTTCAAACGTTATTTCTGGTTTATCGCCATACCTGCACTGAGCCTGTTGGCCGGCTGCCATAGCAGCTCAACGCCCGTGGCTCCGGTTTCCTTGCCATTGACGCCCGTGCGGGTGGTGGTCACTGCTACTCCCCCGCCTTCTATACCGGTCACGGCGACACCGACACCGATACCGACGCACACACCCCGGCCATCGCCGACCACCACCCCTTCGGTCAGCCCTACCCCCAGCCGCACACCCATGCCGCTGGAGACCACCGACAACATCCTTGTCCTGGGGACCGACCATCGAGAAGGGGATCCGGACCCAAGCTGGCGCACAGACACGATCATGGTGGTGGCGGTGGACCACGAGGCCGGCCGGGTAGGGGTGGTAAGTATCCCCCGGGATCTGTATGTGGATGTTCCAGGGCTGGGCAAGAGTCGGATCAACCAGGCCGATTACTATGGGGAATCTACCAAGTATCCCGGTGGCGGCCCGGCCCTGGTGAGCCGGGTGCTGAGCGAGACCCTGGGCATCCCGACCCACCATTACGTCCGCATCAAGATGAACGGGCTGGTGCGGCTGGTAGATGCCTTGGGGGGGATCACGGTGACGCTGGAGTGCCCGCTGTACGAACGGGTGCCGGACGATACCTCACCCAATGGGCTGGCCGACTGGAACCTGCCGGCAGGCGAGGTCTTCCTGGATGGGGAAGCGGCCAAGAAGTTTGCCACCTATCGCTATGTCTCTTCCGACTTCGGCCGGGCACGCCGGCAACAGCAGCTCGTCTGGGCCATTCGCGATCGGGCTTTGCAATTGGATGTCATCCCGCGCATTCCCGAGCTGTGGAAGGCCCTCAACGACACCTTCACAACAGATCTGTCCCTGCTCGACGTGGTCAAGCTGGCCAAGTTGGGTGCTTCATTGAAGCCGGAAGAAGTGCATGGGGTGGTGTTCAGCTCGCAGGTGTGGGAGAACTATGTGACGGAGCAGGGGGGATGGGTGCTGCTCATTAAGGACCGCGAGCGGCTAAACGCGGAACTGGCTCAGTTGTTTGAAAGTAAGCCGCTGGCCGAGCTGGGCAAGAGCGGGCCAGAGGGGTGCCCTCCCCCGCCCACGGCGGTACCCACTTTCACTCCCACTCCTGAGGTCACTGCCACTCCAGAAGGAGGCTGAGCCTGTGCGGAGGTCCGGAGGTGGGAAATGGAGAATCGTCAGATTGCCGCCATTTTCGCCCGCATGGCCGATATCCTGGACATCCAGGGGGAGAACCCTCACCGGGTTATAGCCTACCGCCGCGCCGCCGAGAACATCGCCGCGCTGAGTCGCTCCCTGGAGGAACTCTGGCGCGTGGGTGAATTGGACACCATCCCCGGCATTGGCAAGACGCTGGCAGGTAAGATAGACGAACTGATGCGGACGGGCCGCCTGGAGGCCTACGAGAAACTGCGCGCGCAGGTGCCGGACGGGGTGGTAGAGATGCTCCAGGTGCCAGACGTCGGCCCCCGCAAGGCGGCCCTCTTCTGGAAGGAACTGGGCATCACGTCCATCGCGGAACTGGA
>DAOTZS010000030.1:0-5911 GCA_034434335.1 Anaerolineae bacterium | reverse complement strand
CTAACAGCATCAGCTTATATGTGATCTCCGCGGCGTTCTCCAGCTTCTCTAATTTGAGGTAGGCATCGAACGGGGTGAGGCCGACCGTTACGCTGCCATGGCGTTGCAGCATAACCGCGTCCCAAAGCCGGATGGGCTCGCGAATAACAACTGCGCCTTCGGGGCTGGCCGGCGTTGCATACTCGGTGGTGGGAATCATGCCCAGGGTAACGATCACCTCTGGCAGCACACAGGCTGCGATGGGAATGCCAGCAATAGTCAAGGCGACGGCGTGCGGCGGGTGCGCGTGGATGACCGCGCCTATCTCTGGGCGCTGACGGTAGGCCTCCAGGTGCAGAAGGATCTCGGAGCTGGGGAGCAGGTGGCCAGCCTGTGCCGCCTCGTTGCCGACCGGCTTTGCTTCCCAGTCAATCACCACCATCTGGTCTGGGGTCATGAAGCCTTTGCTTAGCCCGCTTGGGGTAACCAGGAAACGGTCCTTATCCAGGCGCGCTGAAATATTGCCGTCGGTGGCGGTCACATAATTGCGGCTGTGCATCAGCCGGCCGATGCGCACAAATTCCTCTCGTAGCTCCTGTTCGGTTGTCAGCCCTGTCTTGGCTGAATAGGCCGCGTTGCTCACACCAACTCCTCTGGAGTACCTCACTCTGGTAGCTGCCCTTCAGGCAGGCGATGGGATTATACGCCCCTGGTAGCCTCCAGGCAAAACCACGGGGTAACTATTCAGGCTGATTGAAATCGCCCTCCCTGAGCACTTCGTGCCAGGCCTCGCCCCGAAGGGCTCGGCCCGAGGGGTGTCGGCGGAGGCCGACACCCCTCGGGTGCGCATCACCAGAGAGGTCGGCGAAGGCCGACCACTGGCCGCAGGCCCCAAAAGGGCCACGCCGAGGGCGAGCCCTCGGCGTGGCCCTTCCAGCCACCGCTGAATAGTTAGAGCGTGTGGGTACCTTCTGTATCCCTGATGGCTTTGCGCTGAAGGTGGGCAGGGTGAGTTGTGGCCAGCCGCGCCCTGTGGTAGAATCGAGCCAGTGTAAGGGCAGGGTCGCTCTGCCCTGGCACTCAGCCCGACAACAGCGCTGAGACGACGTGGCCCGAGAGCTGTTGTGGTGGAGCAGGATAGAAAGGCAAGCTGTATGAGAAAACTGATCGTCGCCAGCGCACAGCAACAGATGCGGCTGTTCGACTCGCTGGACAGCTATCGAAAAGAGCTAAAGCGCTTCCTGTATATGGCGAGGGCCAAGGGCGCACAATTGATCGCCTTTCCTGGCCTGGCCGGGGTGATGGCTGCCACACCCCTGGTTGAGGGTTTCCGCATTAACCTGCTCAGGCAGGCTACAGACAGGCGCCAGGGACGAGGTCTCTGGCGCCGCACGCGCAGCGCAGTGGCAGGCGGCACAGCCGCCCTCCTGGGAGCCAACTTCCGCAAGGCTTTCATCCAACTCCTCGAGACGGACCCTGGCAGCCTTTTGAGGGCCTACGAGACCACCTTCAGCGAGCTGGCCGAGGCCTATCAGCTTATCATTGTGGCAGGGAGTGCCTATCTCCCAGATGCCAACGGCGTCCTGCGCCACCAGGCGGTGGTCTTTGGCCCCGATGGCACGGTGCTCGGCCGACACAATAAGCTGACCCTTGGCCCAGAGGACAAGGGGCTGGCTGTGGCCGGCGACGCCTGGACAGTAGTTACTACGCCGCTGGCCCGCATTGGTATTTTGCTGGGCGAGGAAGCGCTCTATCCAGAGGCAGGCCGTATTCTGGCCTATCAGGGTGCCGAAATCCTGGTGGCCCTGGCGGCCACCTCCGGTGAAGCCCTGGCTGCCCACGTGCGCCAGGCAATGATTGCCCGTGCTCAGGAGAACCAGTGTTTTGGGCTGACAAGTTTTCTGGTGGGGAGGAACTACCTGGCGGCCGATGAGAGCCTGGGGGAGAGTTTCGTGGGCAAGTCGGGCATCTACGCTCCCCTGGAGATGACCCCGCGTTACAGCGGTGTGTTGGTGGAGATGGGGACGGGTGGATCAGAGGGGTTGTTAACCGCAGAGCTCGACCGGGATCAGCTGCGCACCTTGTGGCAAAGCAGCGCGGAACCGGTGCGCAGCCGGATGCCGGTAGATCTCTTCGCCCGTTACCTGCCGGCCCTTTACAGCAGCCGGCGCACCCTGGCCGAGACGTGGCCCGACCTGGAAGTGGTAGAACGGCCTCCCATCTTGCCCGAACGACCCGCCGTCACGCTGGAGCTTCCTGCATCCAGAGAGCAGGCACAGCCACTCATTGGTGAGGCTGGCCCTGGCGCTCCAGCCGGTCCCGAAGCAGTGGCAGAACACCCCTCTACCGTAGAAGAAGCACAGGCCACGTCAGATCGCCCGCCGGCTGATGAGCAACCACCTGCGCAGGAAGAAAGACCAGAAGTTCCCTCAGAGAAGTCATGATCGGCAGCGGTCAGACGGGCTTGAACAACTCAGCAGTCTGGCGGATAACGTTCAACAGCGAGATCCCGATTTTGACATAATCAGGCAAGCCGGCTTTCAGCCGCACCTGAGAGCCTGTCTGTCCTCCTGGCTTGCCCGCTTTGGCCTCCCGGCTTTTGACGTAGGCCCAGGCCATGGTAGCCCCAACCACTGCCCCAACCACACCACCGATCACGATGGCGGCAGCCTTACTTCGCGAAGACACGTTTATACCCTTTCTTTGATGCGATCTATGGAAGAGATGACTGAGAGCCAGCGCCGCACTCCGGCCATGCCCGCCCTGGCGCTGATCAATGGAGCCACGACACGCTGACCAATCTGATCGGTAGTCCTTGCCATCTTGCGAAAGAACTCCTGTACCCGTGGTGCGTGAAAGTGCACCTGTCTGATGCTCCATATTACCCCGCGCACAGCCAGGTAGAGCAATGCCAACGGGATCAGGCTGAGGATCAGAGTTTCGAAGGCCAGCAAGGCAACCGCCAGATCGCGCCAGCTTTGCAGAGACAAGGGAGACCTCCAGGCGGATGAATCGTTCCTGCCCTGACATTGTAACAGAGAACTGTGGCCTACGCAAAGTGCCTGCCTGGCAGGCCAGGCTTCTCCTCCTATGGGTTCTGGTTCTTGGCCCTTTGTTGTTGAACCGATCCTATCGTCCCTGGGTTGAGTTTGGCCCGCCCCAGCACGTGATTTCCCTCAACCCGAAAGTGGGTGTGCATACCCGGCTCACCGATGAGGTCGAGCCCTGGAAGATCCAGCGCACTTTCCAAATGGTGCGCGAGATGGGTGCCTCCTGGGCCGTGGAGTATTTCCTCTGGGCCGCGCACGAGCCCGCACCGGGGATGTACAATTGGAGCCATGCCGACCTGGTGGTAGATCACGCCGTGAACCAGGGGATAACCGTGATCGCCCGGCTGGGCTATGTGCCTGAGTGGGCCAGGCCGCCGCGCACCTCACCCCTTTACCTGGACGAAAGTGGCTATGATGCCTTTGCCCGTTTCGTGGCGGCCTTCGTCGAGCACTTTCGTGGTCGGGTAAGGTACGTGGTGATCTGGAATGAACCTAACCTGAGCCAGGAGTGGGGCTACCGGCCAGTGCATCCGGCAGCCTATACCGAACTACTCCGCCGGGCCTACATGGCCGCCAAGGCGGCCGATCCCCAGGTCCAGGTATTGGGGGGCGCTTTGGCCCCGACCCTGGCACCGCCAGGGAGCCAGTGGGGATGGAATGACCTGGACTTCCTGCAGGGGATGTACGATGCGGGTGCGGCACCCTATTTCGATATCCTGGCTGCCCACAGCTACGGGTGGACCTTTGGGCCTGATGAACCGCCCAACCCTGACGCCGTCAACTTCAGCCGGGTTGAGCTTTTGCGAGAGGTGATGGTGCGCAATGGCGATGGCGCCAAGCACATCATCATCACCGAAGGCGGGTGGAACGATCACCCGCGTTGGACTAAGGCGGTCCGACCTGCCCAGCGGGCTGCCTATACAGTGCGGGCCTATGAAAAAGCATTGCACGATTGGCCCTGGATGGATGCTGTATGCCTGTGGGCTTTCCGCTACCCTCGTCCCACCGGCACTTATCAGGACTATTACACTTTTGTAGATGTGGATTTTCAGCCCAAGCCGATCTACTGGGCCGTACAGGAGTATACCCAGGGGGCGAACAAGTCAGGGCAGTGAGGTAGCAGGGCATGTCTGTGTTGTCTAGGGTCCGGATCAAACGGCCGTTTCACTACTGGCGTAAACGTTGGGTATGGCTCTTTCCAGTTGTAGGTATCGCCCTGCTTTTAGTGTTGTGGGGGTTGGGGCGAGGCCTTGGGGTTGGCCGCGACGTGGTCTGGGCACGGATCCAGCGGAGCGGGGTCTGGCGTGTGGGGATGGACCCCAGCTTCCCACCTTTTGAAGAGCTCGACCCGGCCACCGGCCAGCCTGTCGGCCTGGATGTGGAGCTGGTGCGGGCGATTGCCGATCGGTGGGGTGTCCGGGCCGAGATCGTTGGGGTGGGCTTTGATCAGCTCGTGGATGCGGTGGCTGCCCATCGGGTAGACAGTGCCGTCTCAGGGCTGCCGGTCTTCCCGTATCGGGCCAGGGAGGTCTCCTTCTCGCAGCCATACGTGGAGGCGGGGGTCGTGTTGGCGGTGCCGCAGGGCAGCCCAATTCGCAGCACTGATGACCTGGCTGGCCGACGGGTGGCGGCCGAGTGGGGGAGTGAGGGGGACGCCCAGGCGCGGGCCTTGCAGCGGCGCTTGAACGGCAAACTGGAGCTATTATTGCGGGAGTCGCCGGATGCCGCGCTGGCCGCGGTGATCGCGGGCGAAGCGGACGCCGCGACGGTGGATGCAGTGAGCCTGGCCCTTTTTGATCAGGCGGGAGAGCTGGTCATAGTCGGCGAGCCGCTTTACAGTAACCCTTACGTGATCGTCGTGCCCGCCAATGCGCCCAGGCTCCTGGCTGCTGTCAACCAGGCCCTGGCCGATCTAACCAGGGATGGCACGCTGGCCGAACTGAAGAGGCGTTGGCTGGGCCCACAGGCGCGATGAAGGAAGATGTGAGCCGCGCCCACCCGTCCTCACTGGCGAGACCCGCCCGAATCACTGACCCTTGGCGGGCAAAGCACAGTGGTTTGAAGCGCAAGGGTGGGCGTCGGCTCCAAATGGGGTTAGCCCGCGCCGGCCCTGAACGTTCGCTTCCGTAATCGCGCACGACTCTTTGTGCGCCGTAACTATTCAGGCCGATTGAAATCGCCCCTCCTGGGCACTTCGTGCCGGGTGTCGGCCTCCGCCGACACCTTTCATGTAAGCATCGTGAGAGAGGTTGGCGAAGGCCGACCACTGGCCGCAGGCCCAAAAAGGGTGACGCCTCGGGCGAGCCCCCGGCGTGCCAGTCACCGCTGAATAGTTACCGTGCGCCGTTCGGCCGCATCTACCGACCACGCAGGGCAAGGGGCAAGAGTATGCGATAGGGAAGGGTTACCTGCTCCATATCAAACACCCCGCCGCCGTCTGTCCCGGCATAGAGCGTGTTCGGGGTCTGCGGGTCAATCGCCAGGGCCCGAACATAGGTGTTGATCAGGCCGGTGTTGGCCGCGCTCCAGTGCGCGCCGCCGTTCGTGCTCTTGAACACCCCGCCCTCTGTCCCGGCATAGAGCGTGCTGGGGGTCTGCGGGTCGGTCGCCAGAGCCAAAACCCGGAGATTGGTCTGGAGATTGGTCAACCCGGTGTTGGCCGCGCTCCAGTGCGCGCCGCCATCCGTGCTCTTGAAGACGCCGCCGCCCCTTGTCCCGGCATAGAGCGTGCTGGGGGTCTGCGGGTCGATTGCCAGGGCCCGAACATAGGTGTTGATCAGGCCGGTGTTGACCGCGCTCCAGGTCGCGCCGCCGTTCGTGCTCTTGAACACCCCGCCCTCTGTCCCGGCATAGAGCGTGCTGGGGGTCTGCGGGTCGGTCGC
>DAOTZS010000029.1:0-16044 GCA_034434335.1 Anaerolineae bacterium | reverse complement strand
GCCAGGTCTCACGGCTGCACGCGCGTATCCTGTGGTGTGGAGACCATTACGAGATCGAAGACCTGGGCAGTAAGAACGGCACGCACCTCAACGGCCGCGAGCTAATCGGCCCGCAGCCCCTGCGCGACGGCGATGAGATCCAGATCGCTCTGCGCTACAAGCTCGCTTTTGTTGACGCCGGAGCCACCGCGCCGCTGATCTTCGAAGAGCCCGGCAAGAAAGGCTTGCGGCTGGATAAAGCTACCCATCAGGTATGGATCAACAACCGTCTCCTGGAACCCCCCCTTTCGGCGCAACAATACCGCCTGCTAGAGCTGGTGTATAGCACCCCTGGCGTGGTCAGCCGCGATGAGATCGTGCGGGCCGTGTGGTCAGATGCAGTGGAGGGAGCAGTTTCTGAGCAGTCTATTGATGCGCTGGTAAGGCGCCTGCGCGAGCGGCTGGCCGAACTGGACCCAGAACACCAGTATCTGGTGACCATGCGGGGGCACGGATTCCGTTTTGAAAACCGGAGGTGATGAAGAGGCCGGCGCCTGGACCGGTGGGATGTGTCATCGGCCGTGCCCTGCAAGGGGTTGTCCTCTCCCGGTTGTTATGCCTGCATTATACATTCATATCCCCTTCTGTGTGGCTCGCTGCCCTTACTGTGACTTCAACAGCTACGTCGGGCTGGAGGCATTATACGAGCCCTATTGTGCGGCGCTGACCGCGGAAATCCGGCGTGCCGGCGCCCGGTATGGCCGGCCCCGGGCCACCACTCTCTTTATCGGAGGGGGCACCCCTACCGTCTTGCCGCTGACCTTGCTGGCCCAGGTGCTGGATGCATGTCGTAGCGCCTTTGACCTGGCCGGTGATGCCGAGATCACGTGCGAAGCTAACCCTGGCACCGTTGATCAGCATAGTTTCAGCGGGCTGCGCAACCTGGGGGTCAATCGGCTAAGCCTGGGAGTACAGAGCTTCGATGACGATGAGCTGCGTTGGCTGGGACGCATCCATAGTGCTGCCGAGGCCAGGGCAGCTTTTCACGCCGGCCGGCGTGCGGGCTTTGACAACATCAACCTGGACTTGATCTTTGGCCTGCCCCATCAGGATCCGCGCATTTGGGCGCGTACCCTCTCCCAAGCCCTGGCCCTCTGCCCCGAGCATCTTTCCCTCTACAGCCTGACTGTCGAGCCAGGCACTCCTCTGGCCACCCGCGTCAGTCAGGGCCTGGAAGCCAGCCCCGATGACGACCTGGCAGCTCAGCTCTATGAGGTGGGGTGTGCAACCCTGGCCGCGGCCGGCTACGAACACTATGAAATCTCCAACTGGGCGCGGGGCATGAGGCTGGATGAGCCTTCGCCTTTTGTTTGTCGCCATAACCTGACTTACTGGCATGCCGAGCCGTATTTGGGTTTTGGGGCAGGCGCGCATAGCTACATGACCGAGGGAGATACATCCAGAGTGGGACAGCGGTGGTGGAACGTGGCCAGCGTTGAGGAGTATATCTGCCGCGTGGAGACAGGCCAGTCACCAGTGGCAGATGGCGAGGTGATTGATCGCCGGCTGGCCATGGGCGAAGTGATGATGTTAGGGTTGCGGCTGGTGCAGGAGGGGGTGACAGATGAGCGCTTTCGCAGCCGCTTCGGCTGCGAGCTGGAAGAGGTTTTTGGCGACGAGATCCGCGACCTGGTAGGGCGGGGGTTGCTCGAGCGGCTGCCCGATCGTGTGCGCCTGACCCGCCAGGGCTGCTTGCTGGGCAATCAGGTCTTCGCGGCGTTCCTGCCCGGGTAGGAGGAGAGCAACCAATGCATGCCGTAACTATTCAGCGGTGACCGGAAGGGCCACGCCGAGGGCTCGCCCAAGGGTCACCCCTTTTGGGCCTGCGGCCAGTGGTCGGTCTCCGCCGACACCCGGCACGAAGTGCCCAGGAGGGGCGATTTCGATCGGCCTGAATAGTTACTGCATGGCTGGGATGGGCCGCAACGCATCTGGTGACAGAGCACTCTCGCCGGGTTATCCACAACCAAATTTATAGCATTTATTTGTTAGCCTCTACCAGTTGGGGGTGCCTGGAGTATTACCCCAACCTGTGACCTCTCCGCAGCGAGTTATCCACAGCAGGGCCGACTTATCCACAGAAAGAATGCCACTTATCCACAAATCGGGGTTTTTATGAGCGACGAAGTGCTCGCGGCGAACCCCTTGCGCGTGGCTGCCCCCGCTGAGCGGGGGCAGCCACGCGCAAGGGGAGGAAGCGAGCAGTTACCGGACGCGAGCCGGTTCGTACAGGCGATTGCGCAGCTCGGTGACTTGGCGGTTTAGCTCCGGGTTGATTTCTATCTCGGTGGCAATCTTCTCACAACCGTGCAGGACGGTCGTGTGGTCACGGCCGCCCAGCACCTGGCCGATCTGCGGCAGCGAAGCGCCGGTCTCCTCGCGCATCAGATACATGACGATTTGGCGCTGGAGGGCCAGCCGCGCACTGCGCCCGCGGCCGGTGAGTTCGGTCACGTCGGTGCCGAAATACCGCGCCGCGGTCTCAAGGATGGTCTCCAGGGAAGGCCGGCTCTGGACCGGGGCCAGATAGGCCAGCGCATCCTCGGCCAGAGCCACGCTCAGGGGTCGGTGGGAAAGCTCGGCGTGGGCCAACACCTTCGTCAGCGCGCCTTCGAGATCGCGGATGTTGCGATGAGCTCGTTGGGCGATCAACGTCAACACGGCATCGGGCACGGTGTGGCCCAGTGAAGCGGCCTTGGCTTGCAGGATAGCAATGCGGGTCTCCAGGTTTGGTGGTTGGATGTCGGCAATCATGCCCCAGGCGAAGCGCGAACGCAGGCGATCCTCCAGGGTGGGGATGGCCTGCGGCGGCCGATCGCTGGTCAACACTATCTGCCGGTTGGCAGAATGCAAGGCATTGAAGGTGTGGAAGAACTCCTCTTGCGTCTGCTCTTTGCCGGCAATGAAGTGCACGTCGTCCAGGAGAAGGATGTCAATAGTGCGGTACTTCGCCCGGAAGCGGTCGGTAGACTGCGTCCGGATCGCACTGATCAGCTCGATGGTAAACGACTCAGAGCTGACATAGAGCACGCGGCGGCCAGCTTGTAGAAGTTTCTGGCCAATAGCCTGAAGGAGATGGGTTTTGCCCAACCCTGTGTCCCCGTAGATGAAGAGCGGGTTATAGGCTCTGCCTGGGTTCTCGGAAACCGAGAGAGCCACGGCATGAGCCATCCGGTTAGATGGCCCCACGATGAAATTCTCAAAAGTATAACGGGGGTCTAGAGGTTCACCTTCGTTGCCCGGCACCTCTGCCACGGGGTCATCCACGCCTGGTTCCAGCTCAAGCAAGGGGCCACCGGGTGCCGGGGGTTCGCTATCTGAGCCAACTGGATGGACCACGAAAGTTACATCAACGGCATGTCCAACGATGCTGGCCAGAGTACGTTTGATCAAAGGTCTCAGCCGCTGCGATAACCAGTCCCTGGCATAAGCATTGGCCACCCCGATCACGAAGGCTCCATCCTCATGGGCCAGGTATACGGTGTCCCGCACCCATGTCTCGTAAGTCCCTTTGCTCATTTGCAGACGCAATTGGCTGCGCGCGATTTCCCAGGCGTCCTGTGGTCGAAGGGAGGTAGTCATGTCACACATGTACATGATAGCATCACTCCACTATATCGCTGCGTGGCCAACTACGAACCGTTTGTCGTCTGCCCTGGCGTCGGACGCGGCATAGAGACACCCTGCGAATATCCAGTCAGGGCACAAGGAGAAAAAAAGCCGTCGTAATCCACCGTGCAAGAAACAGATGTAGATAAGCCTCGGCAAACCATACACGCCGGAACAAACACGATCAGGTGGATTGTAGCCGTCCTGGCCCGCGGTGAGAGCCAGGATCCCCTGGGGTGGGACCAAAAACTGTAGTAAGTATATTTAGACGTATGACCATAGTCAATTTCATCATATCCTATTCTAGCAGCACTTACCCCCCTGGAATAGCCCTCACTTGGCAGGGAACTGGCACGCGGACGATGACTTATGTAGAATCGCCGCGAAGCGCACATTTGTGCTACACAACCGGTTGTGCGGCCCCATAAACCGAACACAGTCTGCAGGCAGGCCCCCTTGGCACCGGGTATCCTCTTAAAGTTAGATGCGGCGCGATTTTCTTAAGGTCCTTTATGAAAAGTGCTGCCTGTGTGCGCCGCGCGGGCCGGGGCTACTTCCCGCGGGCTATCAACTTATCAGGGATCAATCTGGCCTCTTGAGCCCTCACACCATATTCTTATCAACAAGTTCATAGTAATTGACAATGCTCCCGGGCTATGTTATCATCTCTCCCGAAGAAGGGAAGGCGGGTGGCAAAGCTGCCCGGAAGGCCCTCCAACCCTTTATCCTCCGCTGCGCGGATGAGGGAAGGCGGAAGTGACAAATAGGTGTGATCAGGCCCTGTCTGGGCGAAATACCGGGAGAGGTTAGCCAGGTGCAGCCCGTTCGACGTCGTATTACGGAAATCCTCAAAGAGAGTGGGACGGCTACCGTGGCCGAGTTGGCCGAGCAACTGGGTATGGCTCAAGTCTCGGTCCGTCACCATCTGGACATCCTGGTCGGCGAGGACCTGGTAGAACTGGCCGGCCTGCGGCGCCGCGAAAAGGCTGGCCGTCCCAGCCTGGTCTATGCTTTGACACCGCAGGCAGCCAAACTGTTCCCGCAACGACACGATGCCCTGGTGGCCGGCCTCCTTGACGAGCTGAAGAAACTCCTGTCGCCGGTCGAACTGCGTGAACTGTTACTACGCCTGGCGGAAAGGACCTCGCGCGAAGCCCCGGCCATCAGTCCTGCCCAGTCGATTGAGGAGCGACTGGATGTGGTAACTGATTTCCTGCGAGCCAAGGGCTATAGCGCACGTTGGGAGTTGCACAACGGCCGTTACGAACTGCATGCCTGCAACTGCCCATACACAGGGGTCGCCGATGACCATCCTGAACTATGCATGATGGATCAGGCTATGATGCAGAAGCTTATTCCAGGTGCCACCAGGGTCGAGTCGCGAGTGTTGGATGGCGCGCCCCACTGTGTCTATGTGATCGAGGTCCAGGCTTCGCCAGCGGAGCCCCGGGCCGAAGAGGATGCGGCCCCGGCCGCATCGGCTTGATGTGAGGCCAATGGGGCCGCCTCAGAGTGTAGCTGGTTTTCCTCTGAGGGTCCGCGGAATAACTCAGCCCTGCCAGCCCTGGGCGGGTCTCTTCCTTTGCCAACCTTATGCAAGGATCTCTTATGGCCACTATGAACTCCGGGGGTCAGCCCAGCGTCATGTACGATTCCTACGGCCGGCGTCTGCACTACCTGCGGGTATCGCTCACCGATGCCTGTAATTTGCGCTGCCTCTATTGCATGCCGGAGGACATCACCTTCCGCCCCCCTGCCACTTTGCTCCAGGACGAGGAGATCCTGACCCTGGTACGTGTAGCAGCCAGCCTGGGCGTGGACAAGGTACGGCTGACTGGCGGTGAACCGACGGTGCGCCGTGGCGTGGTCGAGCTGGTGCGCCAATTGCGCACCATCCCCGGTATTCAGCGCCTGGCCATGACAACCAACGGCATCCGGCTGGCTGAGCTGGCCCGGCCCCTGGCCGAAGCCGGCCTGGACCAGGTCAATATCAGCATTGATACCCTGGACCCGCTCAAGTTTCGGCAGCTCACCCGCTGGGGGAACCTGGATGATGTCTGGCGAGGCCTCGAGGCGGCCGAGGCAGCCGGCCTGAAGCCGGTTAAGATCAACTGTGTGGTGGCACGCGGCTTCAACGAAGAGGATGTGGTAGAGTTGGCCCGCCTGACCCTCTCCAATCCGTGGGATATCCGCTTCATTGAGCTGATGCCGCTGGGCCATACGCCCGACTTCCAACTTCACCACGTTGTGCCGTCGGCGGAGACACGGGCCAGGATTGAGGCTGCCCTGGGCCCCCTGAGCCCTGTGCCGGGCCATAACGGCCATGACCCGGCCCGGCCTTTTCGCCTGGCCAATGCTGTGGGGCAGATAGGCTTTATCAGCAGCGTGACCGCGCCCTTCTGTGAGGGATGTACGCGCCTCCGCCTGACCGCAGATGGCAAGCTGCGTCTTTGCCTGTTACGCGATGATGAGGTAGACTTGATAACTCCATTGCGAGCCGGGGCCGATTTCGCCACCCTGCGCCGGTTGATGGCCGAGGCGGCGTATCGTAAGCCTTGGGGCCATCGCTTGCAGGCCCAAGAGATTGCCACGTCCCGTGAAATGAGCCAGATCGGGGGTTGAGGCTGAGGAGGACTTCGGTTTCTCAGGATAGTTTCATCAATCGTAACTAATCAGGCGGTGACTGGAAGGGCCACGCCGAGGGCTCGCCCGAGGCGTCACCCTTTTCGGGCCTGCGGCCGGTGGTCGGCCTCCGCCAAGCCCTCTGGCAATGCACACATGAAGGGCGTCGGCGGAGGCCGACACCTGGCACAAAGTGCCCAGGGAGGGCGATTTCAATCGGCCTGAATAGTTACCATCAATCTAAGCGAGGAGACACATCGTGAGCACAACAACAGAAACGGAAGAGATGGCATTGACCTTCACCCAGGCCGCAGCAGAAAAGCTGTTGGAACTGATGGATGAAAAGGGGGTCAGGGAGACCCATGCCCTGCGCGTATTTGTCAGTGGCGTGGGATGTGGTGGCCTGCAATATGGCATGGCCTTCGACAATAACCTGCACGAGACGGATACTGTCTTCGAGCAGCATGGGATGCGAGTCGTAATAGACCCGCAGAGCCTGCTCTGGATGGCCGGATCAAGTATTGATTATGTGGAAGATCCGGCGGGAAGTGGTTTTCATATCGAGAACCCCAATGTGATGTTGGGTTGTGGAGGAGGATGTAGTAGCTGTCGTTGATTTGAAGGAGGGGAGGTCCCTATGAAACCGGTCACTCGTCACGACCTACGCCAGATCGGAGAGTATCAGTGGGAGGTGCCGCAGTCGTTTCGGCCAGATATGCGCGTGCCTGCGCACTTCTATGCCGACGAGGGCTTCCTGGCCGCGGCGCTGGAAGATCGCTCGCTGGAGCAGTTGGTCAATACGGCCACGCTATCCGGCGTGGTTGGCCAGGCCATGGCGATGCCGGACATCCACCAGGGTTACGGCTTCCCCATAGGAGGCGTGGCAGCTACCAGGTTGCCCAACGGTATTATCTCGCCAGGAGGGGTCGGCTACGACATCAACTGCGGTGTGCGGGTGCTGACCACCGCGCTCGACGCTGAGGAGATCCGGCCCTACATTGACCAGCTCACCGAGGCCCTTTACCGCCATCTGCCGAGCGGGGTGGGGGTGAAGGGCCATCTGCACGTGAACAAGACGGAGCTCGATGCGATCCTGGCCGAGGGCAGCAAGTGGGCCCTGCGCGAGGGGTATGCCCGGCCCGAGGATGTGGCCCATACTGAGGATGGGGGATGTATGGCCGGCGCCGACCCTGCTGCGGTGAGCAAGGCTGCCAAGCAGCGTGGCCTGGAGCAGGTGGGCACGTTGGGTTCGGGCAACCACTTCGCTGAGATTGACGTCGTCGCCGAGATCTACGACCCCCAGGCCGCGGAGGTCTTCGGGTTGCGCCGTGGGCAGGCTGCTGTGCAGATCCACTGCGGCAGCCGCGGCCTGGGCCATCAGGTGGCCACCGACTATATCCAGGAGTTCCAACGCGCCAGCAAGCGCTTTGGCTTCAACCTGCCCGACAAGCAACTGGTCTGCGCGCCCCTGGATTCACCTGAAGGGCAGAACTATCTGGCAGCCATGAACTGCGCGGCTAACTACGCCTGGGCAAACCGCCAGGTGCTTACCCACCACGCACGCGCGGCGTTCGAGGAGGTGCTGGCCGGCAAGGTGCGAGACTGGGACCTGACCCTGCTTTACGATGTGGCCCACAACATGGCCAAGATCGAAGTGCACCAGGTAGAGGGCAAGCCGGTGCGCCTGTGTGTGCACCGTAAGGGTGCCACCCGGGCTTTCGGCCCAGGCCACCCCGATGTGCCCGAAGATTATCGCTCGGTGGGCCAGCCGGTGCTCGTGCCTGGCAGCATGGGCACAGCGTCGTACATCCTGGTGGGCACTACCGAGAATATGACGCGTACGTTTGGCTCCTGCTGCCACGGCGCCGGCCGGGTCATGAGCCGCACCGAGGCTAAGCACGAGGTGCGCGGCCAGCAGTTGCAGGAGGAGCTGGCCCGCCGCGGCATCACCGTGCGCGCCGGCAGCCTGCGCGGCCTGGCCGAGGAGGCGCCGGATGCCTATAAGGACGTGGACCGGGTGGTCAAGATCGTGCAGGCAGCTGGCCTGGCACGGCTGGTGGCCCGCCTGGAGCCGCTGGCTGTGATCAAGGGCTAGCGAGGTGGGATGCGGGTCATGTCCAGCCCCAGGCGCAGTACCATATCGGGAGAGAAGGGGGTGCGGGTCCTCTTTGTCGCCCAGGAGCTGAGTTACGAGCCGCAAGGCATTATGTCCATGGCCGCGGTGCTCAAGCAGGCCGGCCATCAGGTGGCGCTGACGGTGGCCGACCTGGAGGACCCGGTTCAGTTTGCTGTGGACTACCAGCCAGCTATCTTGGGCTACAGCGTGATGACCGGCTCACAGCGGGGCTATTTCGCCCTCAACCGACGCATTCGTGCCGCGCTGGACCCGCTCTATGCCTCGCAGGGCAAGCCTCCGGTCTTCTCGGCCTTTGGCGGCCCGCACCCCACCTTCTTCCCCGAAATGATCAGCGAGCCGGGGGTAGATGGGGTCTGCATCGGCGAGGGGGAGGGAGCCATCGTGGACCTGGCAGATGCCCTGGCCGCCGACAGTTTCCGGCCCGACATCCGCAACTGGTGGTTCAAAGTGGTGGACGTGGGGGGCCGGCCGCGTTATGTTTCGGGCCTGGGCATGGATAATGGGTACGAAATTGTCAAGAACCCGGTGCGCCCCCTGATCCAGGACCTTTCGGCCCTGCCCCATGGCGACCGCGCCCTGATCTACGATAAGCACCCCAGCCTGGCCGCGAGCCGCATCAAGCACTTCATGAGTTCACGTGGCTGCCCCTACAACTGCACTTATTGCTTCAACCACGCCTACTACGAGATCTACAAAGGGGCGCGGCGCGGCTACCAGCGGACGGTGGACGACGTCATCGCTGAGGTCAACGAGGTACGAGCACGCTGGCCCCTGGAACAGGTGGTCTTCCTGGATGACCTGTTCATCATCCACACCGAATGGCTCGAGGAGCTGGCCGATAAGTGGCCGAAACAGGTGGGGCTGCCGTTTTTCTGCAATGTGCGGGCCAACCTGTTGGTCAAAGACCCCCGCAAGGTGACCCTCCTGAAGCGCGCTGGCTGTCATACGGTCAGCATGGGGATCGAGACCGCCAACGACCGCATCCGAGTAGAGTTGCTGAAGCGGCGTATGTCTCGCGAGGAGATCATCCAGGCCG
This sequence comes from Anaerolineae bacterium, assembly GCA_034434335.1. Taxonomy (GTDB): domain Bacteria; phylum Chloroflexota; class Anaerolineae; order CG2-30-64-16; family CG2-30-64-16; genus DAOTZS01. Next base: position 6,601 of record DAOTZS010000029.1, on the reverse strand, counting down.
GACGAATGGTGCGAGCTGCCGGCATGCACATTACGGGTTCCAACATCCTGGGGCTGCCCACCAGCACCCTGGAGGATGATCTGGCCACCATGCGCCTCAATGCCGAGGCCCAGATCAGCTACGCTTATGCGCTCCTTTTCCAGCCCTATCCTGGCACGGAGCTGGGCAGGTTTACCCAGGAGCAGGGCCTGCTGGCAGGCTCCTTCGACGATATCGGGGAGATCGCCTGGGACCATACGATCCTGGCGTTCGAGGAAAGCGACAAGCGCCAGCGCGAGCATCTGCAGCGCCTCTTCGCCCTGGGTGTCGAATGGCCGTGGCTGGAGCCGCTCATCCGCCGGCTGATCCGCCTGCCACACAACCGGCTGGTGGATGGCCTGTTGTGGTGGCTGCACAAGCTGCACAAGGGGTATGCCATCTACACCCGTGTCCACCCTATCAAGGCAGGGCCGCTCGAGCTATTCAGGATAGCAAGGCATTTCATGAGGATAAAAAGCTAATACAGTGTCAATCTTGATTTGATGGGCGCGCCTGGGCAGGTAGTCCAGGCGGGGCTCTCAACAAGTTGGGAAGTCCTGCCTCTGCCCTACGGCAGGCCAACCCTCAAATGACAGCAGTTACGCAGTTGCACTACGCTGTACCCCCACCCCCTGGCCCTCGCCCCCAATCGGGGACGGGGGGGAATACTTTGAAAAGGGTATTCTGGGCGGCGAAGCCGCCCAGAATACCCTATAATCCCGATCCTCCTTCCCAGCCTTGCGGGGAAGGAGGCAGGGGGATGGGGCGATACGCCCTAAAGGGCGTAACTCCTGTCAAATGAGCCTTGTCAGAATATTAGGCTGATCTCGGAGGCTCTTGTGCGAGTTGTTCTTATCAATCCCAAATTCCGTCTGCCCATTGATACCCGCACCACACCCCATCTGGGCCTGGCCTATCTGGCGGCTGTGTCGGAGCAGCGCGGGGACGAGGTGCGCATTTACGACGCCGACGTTGAGGACCAGCCGCTGGCTGATTTCCTGCACGAATTCAAGCCCCACCTGGTCGGCATCACGGCCAACACACCCCAGGTCAAACAGGCTTGGCGTACGGCTGCTGCTATCAAACAGGAGCTGGATGTCCCCATTGTTCTGGGCGGCCCGCACCCTAGCGTCGTTTCCGAAGACCTGGACTTCGAGTCGCTGCGCCAGCCGGCGGTGGACCTGGTGGTGCGAGGAGAAGGGGAAGGCCCCTGGCTACAGATCAGCAACCTGGTGGAAGACTACTTGCGCGATCAGCCCGAATTTACCACGCGCGGCCTGATGGACCCCGAGCGCGATCTCTTCCGTAACGTGCTCAGCGTCAGCTACAAGACCAGCGATGGCCAGCTCCACCGCAACCCGGCTGGCAAGGTGATCGAAGACCTGGACAGCCTGCCCTGGCCGGCCTATCACCTGTTTAAGATGAACCGGTACACGAACCTGCAGCCGGCCACCGACGCGGTGCCGGGCGAACGCAGCTTCTCGATCCTGACCAGTCGCGGCTGCCCCTATCGTTGCACCTTCTGCTCGCAGAGCATCATGCCCATCAAATGGCGGGCTCGCTCACCGGAAAACGTGCTCGAGGAGTGGCGGCACCTGGTACATGACCTGGGCGCGCTGGAGATCGGGGTGTTGGACGACAGCGCCAATATCCGCAAACAGCGGCTGCATGAACTGGCCGACCTGTTAATCGCCAACCGCCTGAACCACGTGCCCTGGATCTTTGTCAACGGCATCCGCGCCAACCTGGTAGACTATGAGCTGCTGGTCAAGCTCAAGCAGGCCGGCCTCAAGCGCACTGCCTTCGGCGTGGAGACCGGGGACGAGAAGATGATCGTCAAAATTGACAAGCACCTGGACCACGACACTATCCGCCAGGCATTCAGAAATGCCAAAGCGGCCGGCATTGAGACCATTGGCTTCTTCATCATTGGCCTGCCCGGCGACACGCGCGAGTCCATGCAGAAGACGATTGACTTCGCCATTGAGCTCGACCCCATGATCGCCAACTTCAGCATGATGACCCCCTATCCCGGCACGGCAGTGTATGAACAGGTTAAAGCCGCCGGCCGCTTCCTGGTACAGGATTGGGAGGACTACGTCTTTTTCGACACCAAAGCGCGTTATGAACTGGGCGACCTGACCGCCGAGCTGATGGAGGAGATGTACCGCAAAGCCTACCGGCAGTTCTACTGGCGGCCAGCCTACATCGCGCGCGCTATCCGGCGCAAGGACTTCTGGTTGAACATCGGCCGCAACGTCCGTATCGCTTATCGCACCATCTTCCCACGCAAAGAGAAGACGGAACTGCGGCGGGCAGTTGAGGCGTCGCTATAGTGCGGAGAAACCTATGCGCGTTGCACTCATTGGCCCCAAGTGGCATCAAATGGTCAACTCCTACCCTTCCCTGGGCCTGGGTTACCTGGCGGCGATCGCAGAACAGGAAGGGCACGAGGTGGCCATTTTCGATATGGGCCTGCGCCCCAAGACGCCGGTCGAGGACGAGGTCAAGGAGATCGTTGCCTGGCGGCCAGACGTTGTCGCCTTTACCTCCATGACGACCTCGTACAAAAGCGTCGAGGATGCGGCTGCCCTGCTCAAGGAGGCCCTGGGCGTGCCGATCATCATTGGCGGCCCACATGCCACCACCCTGCCCGAGCTGACCCTGCAAAACCCACACATTGACTTCCTGGCCTACGGCGAAGGGGAGATGATCTTCCGCGATTGGCTGCGCCAACTGGCAGCCGGGGACACCCGCTGGGGCAACAACAAGGGCCTGTGGTACAAGGAGGACGGCCACATCGTCAACGGCGGCGAACGGGAGCTGATCCCCGATCTGGACGTGTTGCCCTTCCCCGCGCGGCACCTCTTCGACCTGAAGGCATATCCCCTCTACGCACCCGACGGCCAGCAGATGCTCACCGTGCTCACCAGCCGTGGTTGCCCCTACAAGTGCTCTTTCTGCTTCAAGGGGATTGTGGGCCGCACCTATCGTCAGCGCAGTCCCGAAAACATCGTGGCCGAGCTGCGCCACCTGATCGAACGCTACGGCATCCGCAACTTCTACTTCATGGATGATTTGTTCACGATCAACGTCAAACGGCTGGAGGCGATCCTGGATTACTTCATCGCCCAGGACCTCGACATCCGCTGGCGCTGCCTGGCCCGGGTAGACCGGGTGAACCCCGATCTGCTGAAGAAAATGTACCGGGCAGGGTGTCGGCAGATCCACTTCGGCATCGAGTCGGGCAACCCGGAGGTCCTGAGGCGCACGGCCAAGCACATCAACCTGGAGCAGGTGCGCCAGGCAGTGGAGTGGACCGAAGAGGCCGGCATCCTCAGCAAGGGATACTTCATCCTCGGCCTTCCCGGCGACACGGAAGAAACGATGCGACAGACCATCGAGTTCGCGGCCAGCCTTCCGCTCAGCGAGGCCATGTTCTCTATCGCCACCCCCTTCCCTGGTACCGAGCTGTGGGAAGAGCTGGTGCACAAGAACCCAGACACGGTCTACACGGCCGACTTCACCAAGAGCTACTACTACAACTCTTATCTGAGTGAGATCGCGCCCTTCATGAACGTCTCCGAGGTGAGCGATGAGGTGCTGAGCAAGATGGCGATCTACGCGCGGCAGCGCTTCCTGGAGGCCAAGGAGCAACGCAAATTCGTGCGTTATTTCGGCCCCACGCTGGGGAAGCGTGCCTGGCAGGCGGCCCAGATCAAACCGGTGCGCACCATTGCCCGGGCCGTGCTCAACCTGGGCCTGTTCCCGCGCTTCCGCGCGTTACAGCCCAAAGACGAAGTGCAGGCATGGGCATGAACCAATCCGCTATTTCCCCAACTGAACAACCTGTCAACGGCCGGCCTTCCTTCCTCGCCAGGCTTGAGCGCGCTACCCGCTGGCAGCGCAACCGCCTGCTTGAGCCGATCAAATGGCTGGCCTATGAAACTGGCCAGACGCGGCTGGTGCCCCCGCCCTCGCGGCTCTACATTGAGTCCACCAACATCTGCAACCTGAGCTGCATCATGTGCCCAACCGGCCGCAAGGAACAGGTCCGCAAGAAAGGCTATATGGACTTCGAGCTGTTCAAGGCCATTGTAGACCAGATGGCGCCCTGGGTTCAGGCCACCACGTTGCATATCTGGGGCGAGCCACTCCTGCACCCACGGCTGTTTGACATGATCGCATACTGCCGCGGCCGGGGGCTATACAGCGAGATCAGCACCAACGCCACCCTGCTGAACGAAGAACGCGCCAGGCGCATCCTGGATGCCGGCCTGGGCGCCATCTATCTCTGTCTCGACGGCTTCCGCCCCGAAACCTATGAATCGGTCCGGGTCAACGCCGACTATGAAAGGACCAACGCCAACATCCGGCGTTTCCTTGAGCTGAAGCAGGCTGGCGGCTATAGCCAGCCTTTTGTCAGCCTGCAGATCATCGAGATGGAGAAGACAGCGGGGGAGATAAAGCAGTTTGTGGAAGCCTGGAAGTTGCCAGGGGTGGACCGCATCAACGTCAAACCTTTTGACTCCTGGGCCGGCCAGGTCACCGATATCAACGCACTGCGTCCCGACGAGAAGACGTCCCTTCCCCCGCGTTACCCCTGCCCCAACCTCTGGTATCACACCCACATCTACTGGGACGGGAGCATCGCCATGTGCGACCGCGACTTCAACCTGCTCTACGATCTGGGGAACGTACGCTCGCCAGACGGCGTCGTCAGGGTGTTAGAGAACTGGAACGGCCCCAAGATGCAGGAACTGCGCCGGCTGCACGTGCAGAACCGGCTGGAAGGGGTAGCCCCCTGCAATACCTGCGTCGAGTGGGCGTGGTGGAAACCAGGGCCGTTCCGATCGTACGGGAACTACAACGCGGCGAAATTGGAGGGGCGGTAGGTATAGTTACTGTCTTATTGCTCGTGGCGTGACTTGCTAGAGAGGCATATCTTATGCGCGTCCTATTGGCCAGCCCTGAATCGGCGCTATGGAACGAGCGCAAGCATATCCCCCTGGGCCTGGGTTACCTGGCGGCCGTGCTGCGAGAGGCCGGCCACCAGGTAGGCATCTACGACGCGGCGGTCGAGGATGAGCCCCTGGAAGAAGTGGTACGCCGCGGCGGCTATGAGCTGCTGGGGATAAGCGCGGTCACGCCCCTGATCCCCGATGCCTGGCAAATGGCCCGGGAAGGTAAACGGCTGGGGCTGATCACGGTGCTGGGCGGCCCCCATCTGACCCTGATGCCCGAAGAGTCCCTCAGCCCAGAGCACCCAGAGGTGGATTACGTGATCAAGGGTGAGGCCGAGGAGAGCATCATCGAGTTCGTGGATGCTCTCGAGGGCCGGAGGCCGCTGGAGACCGTCCACGGCCTTTACTGGCGCCGCAACGGCCAAATTGTTGCCAACCCGCCCGCCAGGCTAATCCCTGACCTCGATGCCATCCCCTATCCGGCTCATGACCTGTACAAGATCAACCGCTATACCAACCTTCAGCCCCTCACCGACGGGCTGGATAAGAAGGCCCGGGCTTACACCATCATGACCAGCCGCGGCTGCCCCTACAAGTGCACCTACTGCTCCAAGCCTGTCACTGGCGACACCTGGCGGCCGCGCTCGGTGGAAAACGTCATTGGCGAATGGCGCTGGCTGGTCCGCGACTTGCGCGCCACCGAGATCGGTGTGACCGACGACATCTGGAACCTGAGGCTGGATCGGGCCAAAGAGCTGTGTAGGGCGCTGATCCGCGAGGGGCTGAACACCGTGCCCTGGGTGACCGTACATGGCATGAAGGTGAACCACACCGACCCCGAGCTGTTTCAGCTCATGAAGCAGGCCGGCTGCAAGAGGGTGGGCTTTGGCGTGGAGAGCGGTGACCCATACATCCTGCGCAACGTCATCCGGAAAGCGCAGACTTTGGAGCAGGTGCGCAACGCTTTCCGCTGGGCGCGCGAAGCAGGCCTACAAACGATGGGCTTCTTCATCTTCGGCATGCCCTACGAAACCGAGGAGACCATGGAGAAGACCATCCGGCTGGCGCTGGAGCTGGACCCCGACCTGGCCAACTTCATGCTGGCCACCCCTTACCCCGGCACCGAGATGTATGAGCTTATCACCAGGCACGGGAATATCTTCGCGCATGAATGGCATGATTACGCCATCCATTCCGACCACGCCCGCTTCACCATGCCGGGCTACGATCCCGACCTGGTGGTGCGCAAGTGGAAAGAGGCCTACCGGCGTTTTTATCTTTACCGCCCCAGGCGGGTGTGGGAAAAGGTCTCCAAGAAGAGCTTCTGGACCGAGCTGCCCAACACCCTGGCCAACGCCAGGCGTTTCTTCGTGCCGACCAGGTCTCCAACGAGCTCCCCGCGCTAGGGAAATTGAAATTTTGCGGCGGCCGAAGGCCGCCGCAAAATTTCAATTCTCGCCCTCTCTTCCCTCACACTACTTCTCCAACTACCTCTTTGGCGAACACGAGCCGGCCGTTCTCCACATCGGCCACCACCGTGTCCCCGCGTTGAAACTTCCCTTCCAACAGCGCCAGGGCCAGCGGGTCCTGTACGTGTTGCTGGATGGCCCGCTTGAGCG
>DAOTZS010000028.1:0-14242 GCA_034434335.1 Anaerolineae bacterium | reverse complement strand
ACCTTGCCCTGTTCGGTGGTGACCTGCACCCGGTCGCCCAACCGCACCGGCCGACTGACCAGCCGGCCACCGCCCGCGGCAGGTGTCCCCACGTCCTCCACCAGCCACGGCTCATCGGCAGGGCCCGCTGCCACCCACCCCATCAGGCCGGCGCCGTCGTCAATCTGCCACCAGGTGTAGCTGTCGGCCTGAGCCGGTCCGCCAATGACCTTCACAATGGCACCAGGGTCTAGCTTACCTATCCGGTTGCCCGAGGCAGCGGGGGCATCGCGCACGTTGAGGCCGCCGGTCGCCGTCACGCGCGCCATCTTGCCCGGCCCCAGCCCTGGCACCTGAGTAGGGGTGGGATTGGGGATCTCAGCGGCCGTGGGAGATGGTGTGGGGGCCACAACCGTTGCGGCCTGGCTGGGCGCTCGCTGTGTGGCCCTGATGATCAGAGCTGGCGAAGGGCGAGGGGTGGGAGTGCCGCGCAATTGAAAACCGCCACACGCCAGCATGGCCAGCAACAACATGCTCGACGCCAATAAGACCGTCGCTCTGCGCTGCATCTGTTTCCCTTTGAGGGTATCGGGATGGTTCAATTCGCCCGGAAAATGGGTTTACACTTTTTGCGGTTACTAAAATTGCCGCCCAAGGCCCTCACCCCCAACCGGGGGCGGTAAAAAGTCGGGGCAAGCAATAACCACCAAGACACAAAGGCACCAAGTACTCTCAAAAGGCATGAAGGGTGTCGGCGGAGGCCGACACCTGGCACGAAGTGCCCAGGGAGGGCGATTTCAATCGGCCTGAATAGTTCCTCTGGCGGAAGTGGGCTCCATCAGGCAGCCCTCAGGTTCACATGCTCTCCGGTGCCGTCACCCCCATCAGGCCCAGCACGCGGGCGAAGACGGCCTTCGTGGCTGCCACCAGCCGCAAGCGGGCACAGCTCAGCTCTGCGTCGGCAGGGTCCGACGACACCACCCGGCAATCCCGGTAAAAGGCATGGAAGATGGTGGCCAGCTCCATGGCATAGAAGGCAAGATGGTGAGGCGCAAGCTGCAGAGCGGCCCGCTCGATCACCTCAGGTAATTCGCTCATCTTGCGCAGCAACGCCATCTCGGCCGGGTGTCTCAGCAGGGAGAGGTCACCTTCAGCCCAGCGCTCCTTTGCAAAGCCGCGCTCGGCCGCCACACGCAAGATACTGGCCATCCGGGCGTGCGCGTACTGCACATAGTACACCGGGTTCTCATCATTCTGCTGCACCGCCAGGTTCAGGTCAAAGTCCATCACCGCGTTGTTGGAGCGCGTCAGCAGCAGAAAGCGTACGGCATCGGCCCCCACCTCTTCCAGGACTTCGTCCACGGTGATGATGTCGCCCGAGCGCTTGGAGAGCTTGACCTCTTGCCCATCCCGATATAGCCGCACCAGGTCGTACAGCACGATGTCCAGGCGGGCAGGGTCAAGGCCCAACGCCTTCATCATGTACGGCATGCGTCGGGCCTGGTTTTGGTGGTCTACCGCCCAGACGTTAATCACGCGGTCGAAGCCGCGCAGGATGAACTTATCGTAGTGATAGGCCACGTCGGAAGCATAGTAACCCGGCCGGCCATCAGAGCGGATCAGCACCTCATCGCGATCCGAGCCGAGAGCGCTGGTCAGCAGCCACTCCGCGCCATCCCTGACGCAGGTGAGCCCTGCCTGCCGCAACTGCGCCATGACGCGGTCGAAGGTGCCATCCTGATAAAGGCTGGTTTCCGAGAACCAGCGGTCGAAGTGGATGCCCAACCTCTCCGCCGAACGCCGGATGCCGGCCAGGATCTTCTCCAGCCCAATGGCGTTGAGCGCGGCTATGGCTTCCTCTTCAGGCAAGGCCAGGAAACGGTCACCATGCTCGGCCACCACTTCCCGCGCCAGGTCGACCATGTAGGCTCCCTGGTAATGGTGGGGCTCCAGCGAGACCTGATGGCCCAGGGCCTGCCGGTAGCGGCAGTAGAGGGTCTCGGCAAAGGTGCGCATCTGCGTGCCTGCATCGTTGATATAGTACTCCCGCTGGACCCTCCATCCGGCCGCGGCCAGGATGTTGGCCAGGGTGTCGCCCAAGACAGCATTGCGGGCCGAGCCCATGTGGAGAGGGCCGGTGGGGTTGGCGCTGATGAACTCCACCTGGCAGGTGCGGCCGTGCCCCAGGTCAATCGCGCCGAAATGCTCGCCGGCTGCCTCGATGGCGGCCACCTGGCCTGCCAGCCAGGCGTCGCTCAGGCGGAAATTGATAAACCCCGGCGCGACGGCCTCGGCTTGTGCCACCGCCTCCGAGGCCGGCAGGTGGCCGATAATGGCCTGCGCGATGGCCAGCGGCGCCATGCGTGCCTGGCGAGCTAGTTGCATGGCCACGGCGGTGGTGTAGTCTCCATGCCGCGCTTCTTTTGGTCGGCCAACCTCGATCGCCGGCACCTCAAAAGGCGGCAGCGCGGCCGCCCGTTGTGCATTGTATATCCCTTGTCGCACCAGTTCAGCGATGTCGTCGCGAATCACGATCTTGAACTCCGGAAACTCGGGTTCTTGTCACCCGACTGGCTGCATCTCATACCAGTTGGGGCCGGCCTCCATGTCTACCTTCAGCCGGGCCTTCAGTTCGTAGGCACCCTCCATTTTACTCCGCACCAGCGCCGCCACGGGGGTCAGTTCCTCGGCCGGCACCTCGAGCACCAGCTCGTCGTGCACCTGCAGCACCATACGCGCCCGATAGCCTCCCTCCCGCAGGGCCTGGAACAGCCGCACCATGGCGATCTTGATGATATCGGCCGCGGTGCCCTGGATGGGGTGGTTGATCGCCGCGCGCTCGGCGGCCTGGCGGATGGTATAAGCCTGGCTTCCTGTGGCGGTGGTCTTCAGCACGGGGAAGTAGCGCCGCCGGCCGAGCAACGTCTCCACATAGCCCTGCTTACGCGCCAGAGCGCGGGAGGCATCCAGGTAGCGCTTCACACCGGGGTAGGTGGCGAAATAGCGCTCCATGAACTGCTCGGCTTCGGCGCGGCTGAGCCCTGTGCGCTGTGCCAGGCCATACGCGCTCACCCCATAGGAGGTGGCGAAGTTCATCATCTTGGCGACGGCTCGTTGCTCTTTGGTCACCTGGCTGATCGGTATCCCGTAAACCTTGGCGGCCGCGCTGGCGTGGATATCTTCTCCGCGGGCAAAGGCGGCCAACAGATACTCGTCCTCTGAGATGTGCGCCAGGATGCGCAGCTCGACCTGAGAATAGTCGGCCGAGAGGAGCAGCCAGCCATCTTCGGCCACGAAGGCGCGGCGGATTTCGCGGCCCACTTCTGTGCGCACCGGGATGTTCTGCAGGTTCGGGTTGGCCGAGCTGAGGCGCCCCGTTTCGGCCCCGGTCTGGTTGAAGGAAGTGTGCAGCCGGCCGGTGCGGGGGTTGACCATGCCCGGCAGGGCGTCTACATAGGTGCTCAACAGCTTGCTGAGCTGGCGCTGCTCCAGGATCAGGTCCACAATCTCGTGTTTGCCGCGCAGCCCTTCCAGGACATCGGCGGCCGTAGAGTAGGTGCCGGCCTTGGTTTTCTTGAGTCCTTCGGTGGGCAGGCCCAGCTTGCCGAAGAGGACATCCGAGAGCTGCTGGGTCGAGTTCACGTTGAAGGGGTAACCTACGATGTCCTGGATCTCCCGCTCCAGCGCGCGCAGCCTGGCCGACAGCTCCACCGACATCTGGCGCAGGTAGGGCACATCCAGTTTGATCCCGGCGGCCTCCATGGCTACCAGCACCGGCACCAGCGGCATCTCGATCTCCCGAAAGAGCTTGCTCAGCCCCTTCTCCTCCAGCTCGGGCAACAGGGCGGCTGCCAGGTTGAGGGTCATGGCCGCGTCGGCTGCGGCGTAGGGAGCGGCCTGAGCAGCCGGCACGCGGTCCATGGTGATCTGCTCTTTGCCGGTGCCGATCAGCTCGCTGATGGGGGTCATCTCGACCTTGAGCCGGGTCCACACCAGGTCTTTCAACCCCAGGGCGCGGTTGCCGGGGTCAATCAGCCAGGCAGCGACCATGGTGTCCACCAGCTCGCCGGCTACATCCAGGCCGTAGCGGTTCAACAGCCCCAAATCGTAGGTGGCATTATGGGCCACTTTAGTGCTCTTGGGATTGGCAAAGGCCGGCCGGAGCGCTTCCCGCACCGCCTCCCAGGGCAGCCCGGTTACATCGGGGTGGCACAGAGGGATGTAGGCCGCTGCGGGCGGTTGCCCCTGCCACGCCACCGCCAGCCCTACCAGCTCGGCCAGTTGCGGGTCGGTGCCGGTGGTCTCGGTATCGAAGGCGATCTGCGGCGCGGCGGCCAGCTTCTCGGCCACCTGGGCCAGGGTGGCCGCGTCAGTGACCACGATGGGCGACACAGGCACCTTTGGCGCCGGCAGCACGATGGCCGGGGCAGCTTCGGCCACCGCCGTGGCGGGGAAGAGCGCCATCTGTTCCGCCTCGGCTTCTGCTGCCGCGGGGGCCGGCTCCTCAGGGCCGGCCGGCGCGGGCTCAGCTTCCCTGGCGGGGGGCGGCAGCCGATCCACCAGCGAGCGAAAAGCCAGCTCCTGGAACAACGATATCACCCTGGAGCGGTCATAAGCGCGCGTGCGGCAGGCCTCCAGATCGAGCTGGATCGGCACGTTGGTAATGATCTTGCCCAACTGCTTGCTGATCTCCGCGTCGCCGCGTCCTTCCTCCAGGGCCCGACGGACACGTTCGGGTGTGATCTCATTGAGGTGGGCATAAACCTTATCCAGTGTGCCATACTTCTGCAGCAGGGCGGTGGCGCCCTTCTCCCCCACCCCGCGCACCCCGGGGATATTGTCCGACTTGTCCCCCACCAGGGCCTTGAGGTCTAGCAGTTGGTCGGGGCTGAGGCCGTACTTCTCTTGCACCGTCTCTGGGGTGTAGATGATCGTGTCGGAGAACTGCCGGCCCGAGGTGAGCACGCTGATGTTCTCATCCACTACCTGCAGGATGTCGCGGTCGCCGGTCACAATGATGGTCTCTACCCCCTGCTCCCTGGCCTGCTGCGCCAGAGTCGCCAGGACGTCGTCCGCCTCGAACCCATCTTTGGTGAAAATGGGTATGTTGAAGGCTTCCACCACCTGTTTGATGCGCTCTATCTGAGTGCTCAACTCATCTGGCATGCGCTCCCGGTGCCCCTTATAGTCCGGGTAGAGCTCATGGCGGAAGGTCTTACCCACATCGAACGCCACTGCCACATAGTCCGGCTTCTGATCGCGCAGGACGTTCAGCAGCATGGATGTGAAGCCGAAGACGGCGTTGGTCAGCTCGCCGTTGGGTGCGGTCAGGTTCAGGGGCAGGGCGTGGAAGGCGCGAAAGGCCAGGCTGTGGCCATCAATCAGCACAAGTTTGGGCTTTGGCATTCTAATCACCTCATGGCCGGCCTGGGCTCAAGCCTCCTAACGCCACCGATACGGCTTTACCTTGAGCTTGCCGGCATCAACCAGCGCCGCGACCTGGGGCTGCGCCAGGGCTGAAGTGGTAAGCCGCAATGTGCGGCCGGCGTCCAGGCGCAGCAGGCCGCTCTTCAACTCCAACAGGATGTTTTCGTTGCTGATATTGGAGACCTCAATCACGTCCGACGGGTTCCAGGTAAAGGGCAGTTTGTCAGGCATGAGATCCTCTCCAGGTCAAGGTTGCCTGCATTTTACCCCGTTCAGGCGCGAAAGTCAACGCCGGCAGCAGGTTGGGCTACCAGTGCTGCGTCAAGGCTTATTTGTAACATTCGGGCGGTGACTGAAAGTCACCTTTTTAGGCCTGCGGCCAAGGGAGAGGAGGGATTGAATGGAGGGTTTTGCGGCGGCCTTCGGCCGCCGCAAAACCCTCTTTTCTCCTGCTCCCCGGCCAGGCCGGAGGGGACGAAGCCGGGCAGGCTGGAGAATGAGCCACATGACTCTCGCTGCCAATTGCCCCGCCATTGGTCCTCTGGTATAATGATGGTGGTCTTTTTCTGGAGGGTACGTCCATGGCACCCGGCCGCTCAGACGATTTCGTCCACCTGCACGTCCACAGCGAATACTCCTTGCTCGACGGCCTCGGTCGCATCAGCCAGTTGACCCGCCGCGCTGCTGAGCTGGGCCAGCCGGCGCTGGCCATCACCGACCACGGCGTGATGCACGGCGTCATCGAGTTCGTGCGCGCGGCGCGCAAAGAAGGGATCAAACCCATTATCGGTGTCGAGGCCTACCTGACCCAGCACGGCCGGCCAATGGAGGGCCGCGACCCCGAATTGGACAAGGGGCGCCATCACCTCCTGCTCCTGGCCCAAAACATGACCGGCTACCGCAACCTGCTGCAGATCTGCACCGACGCCCAGCTACGCGGTTACTACTACCGCCCACGGGTGGATGCCGACTACCTGGCTGCCCACAGCGAAGGGCTGATCTGCACCTCAGGCTGCCTGGCCGCCGAGCTGCCCACCCTGCTGCGCAACGGGCAAGAGGAGAAAGCGCTGGAACGCCTCCACTGGTATCGCGAAGTCTTCGGCCCCGACCGCTGGTACATCGAGTTCCAGGAACACGACATCCCTGAACTGACCCAGGTCAACAAGCAGCTCTTCGCCTGGGCGCGACGTTACCAGCTCCCCATCATCGTTACCAACGACGTGCACTACGTAAACGCCGAGGATGCCGGCCCGCACGATATCCTGCTCTGCGTGCAGACCTCATCGCTGATCAAGCAGGCCGACCGCATGCGCATGGGCAGCACCTACTTCCTGAAAAGCGGTGAGCAGATGCGGGCCACCTTCCTGCCCCTGGCCGACCTGCCCGAGAGCGCCTTTACCAACACCCTCAAGATCGCTGAAATGTGCGATGTAGATCCGGAGGATACGAGCTACCACCTGCCCGATATCCCCATTCCCCCGGGCTACACCTATGAGACCTACCTGCGTCACCTGGCCGAGGAAGGACTACGCCGCAGGTATGGGGCACGCGCCGACGATCCCGAAGTGCGTGGCCGCCTGGAACATGAGCTGAAGATCATCCACGAGATGGGCTTCGACGTCTACTACCTGATCGTGTGGGACCTGTGTATGTATGCCAGGCGCCGCGGTATCTGGTGGAACGTGCGCGGCTCGGGCGCCGGCTCCATTGTGGCCTATGCCATCGGGATCACCAACCTGGATCCGTTGCGCAACAAGCTGATCTTCGAGCGCTTCCTCAACCCCGGCCGGGTCACCATGCCCGACTTCGACCTGGATTTCCCCGATGACCAGCGGGATGAGTTGATCCGCTACACGGTGGAGCGCTTCGGCCCCGACCAGGTGGCCCAAATTATCACCTTTGGCCGCATGAAAGCGCGCGCGGCTGTGCGCGACGTGGGACGGGCCATGGATGTGCCCCTCTCCGAAGTGGATCGCATAGCCAAGATGATCCCGGCCATCCCAGGCAAGCCGGTGACTATCAAAGACGTGCTGGACCCCGAGCATGAATTCTACTCGGCCGAACTGCGCGAACTCTACGATACCCAGGAGCATATCCGGCAACTCCTGGACACGGCCAGCAACCTGGAAGGGGTGGCGCGGCATGCCTCGATCCACGCTGCGGCCGTCATCGTGGCCGACAAGCCGCTGACCAATTACACCCCCCTGATGCGGCCACCCAAATCGGCCATCACCGAGACGATCACCCAATATGAATATCCCGTCCTGGAATCCATTGGCCTGCTCAAGATCGATTTCCTGGGCCTGGCCACCCTCACCCTGATCCGCGAAGCCACCCGCCTCATCAAGGAGCGCCATGGGGTCGAGTACACCCTGGAAACCCTGCCGCTGGATGACCCCAAGATCTACGAACTGCTCAGCAGCGGGGACGTCATGGGGGTGTTCCAGGTCGAAGGCCAGGGGATGCGCCGCGTGCTGATGGAGCTGCGGCCCCGCGAGTTCGAGCATATCGTCGCCACTATCTCCCTCTACCGCCCTGGCCCCATGGAGTTCATCCCCGACTATATCGCTGTCCTCCATGGCGAGCGCGAACCGCACTACGTCCACCCCATCCTGGAGCCAATCCTGGCTGAGACAATGGGGGTGTGCATCTATCAGGAGCAGGTGATCCAGATCCTCACCGATGTGGCCGGCTACTCACCCAGCGAAGCTGACCTGGTGCGCCGCGGCATCAGCAAGAAGGCCAAGAAGGTGCTGGACGAGCACCGGGAGATTTTCGCCGAAGGCGCGCGCAAGAAGTCGGGGCTGACCCGGCAGGAAGCGGACGCGATCTGGGATGCGCTGATGGGCTTCGCCCGCTACGGGTTCAACCGGGCCCACGCGGCCGACTACGCGGTGATCGTGGCCCAGACCGGCTTCCTCAAGGCCCACTACCCCGTGGAATACATGACCGCCCTGCTGACCATTGAGCGGCACAATACCGAGAAAGTGGGCCTGCTGATCGCCGAATGCCGGCGCATGGGGATTGAGGTGCTGCCGCCCAATGTCAACGTCAGCGCCAAAGGCTTTACCATCGAGCAGTTGCCGGCCGGGCGCGTACCACCTCGCCAGGCCACAGCGTTCCCCTTCCCCGTGCCCCCAGGCTCAGCCATCCGCATGGGGTTGGACGCCATCAAGAACGTGGGCGAGGGGCCTGTGGAGGCCATCCTGCAGGCGCGCGGGGATCGCCCCTTCCGTTCCCTGGCCGACTTCGCCGAACGGGTGGACCTGCGCCAGGTGAACCGACGCGGCCTGGAGTGCCTGATCAAGGTCGGCGCGCTGGACGACTTCGGCGAGCGTGGCCAGCTCCTGGCCGCCATAGACCGCATCATGGCCGCCAGCGCCCAGGCTCACGCGGCGCGCGAGATCGGCCAGCTCACCCTCTTCGGTGGCACTGCCCTCAGCGGAGAGGACCTCCTGGCTGGCTCCCCTGCTGACAAAGGCAGGCCCACGGCCGCGCGGGTTACCACCAAAGAGGCCCTGGAGTGGGAGAAGGAGCTGGTGGGCGTATATGTCTCCAGCCACCCCCTCCAAAAAATGACCGTGGACCTGATGAACATCGTCACCCATAGCAGCGTTGAGATCACCGAAGAGCTGGCCAAGACCCCCGTCGTGGTGGCCGGCATGATCACCGACGTGCGGCAGATCATCACCAAGAAAGGCGAGCCCATGGCCTTCGTGCGCCTGGAAGACCTGCAGGGTTCGGTCGAGGTTACTGTTTTCCCCCGCCTCTACCGCGACACCCGCGCGCTGTGGGCCCTGGACAAGATCGTGATCGTGCGGGGAAAAGTGGACGTACGCAACGGCCGCGCCAGCATCCTGGCCGACTCGGTGCAGGACTATGTGGAAGGAGCACATGTCATAGAGGACACCACCTCGGTGGCCTATCGCTATCGCCAGGCCGGTGCCTCTCCAGCGCTCTCTTCCAGACCGCCAGCGGCTGGCCACCCCACCCCATCTTCTGACAGCGAAGATGATGAGCTGGCCTATCTGGCCGAGGAAAACCCGTTCGCCGCTGAGGCTCCGGAGTGGCTGGAGCCCGATGAAGAGCCGGCCCCTCGCCCTGCTCATCGCCTGCCTGCCGTCAGGCCTGAACCCCAACCCGAGCCTGCCCTGGAGGAAGCGCAGCAAGCGGCCCCCGCGTCTCACCCCCAGGCAGCCCACGCAGACCCAGGCCAGGCCTCGGCTGCTCCGCCGGCCAGCACCCCCAAACCACGCCTCCTGCGCCTGACCTTCCACCGCACCGACAGCCTCGACGCTGACCGCCGGCGCCTGGCCGAGCTGGTGGCCCTCCTATCCCGCTTCGAAGGAGAGGATCGCTTCGAGATCATCATCGAGGCCAACAGCAGCGCGCGTTATCAACTTGAATTCCCCAACAACCGGACGCGCCTCTGCCGCGAGCTGCAGCAGGAGCTGACCGCACGGCTGGGCGTGCATGGCTGGCAGGTGGTTGGGTAGCCGACGGCACTGCCGTTGGGTAGCCGACGGCAGTGCCGTCGGCTACCCAACGTGCGCATTTGCATGCGCGGTTGTTCTGTGTTATAGTGACTTTAGATCAGGGTAGACTGCCACAACTGTTCAGTAGCAACGCACAGCCTTCCTCTACCCCCTTCTAATGGCGTGTTAAGCTGGATTCTGGCATTTTGCAGCCAGTGCGTGATCCCTCTCACCCCCTTTCCTCCGCTCTCCCCTCGCCGGGGAGAGCGGGGGAAAGCCCAAGTGTAGGGGGTGGGGGATCAATCCGGAAAGTACAGCAAGAGGCCATTCAGATGACATAGTTGTTCCCCCGCAACCTGTTTGTTCCTTTCTGAGGCGAAAGAACCGGAGGCAAAGATGAAGACACGCAAGTTGGCAGAAAAAGGGCTGGCTTTGGCGCTCACCGGCCTGATGCTGGGGATCCTCATGACGTTCAGCAGCGGTGCCAGGGCCGGACCCCTGTTGCAGGGGCCGGTCACCGTCGAGGGAGTTGCCGATGTGGCTCCAGTGCTTCACTATCAAGGCCGGCTGCTCGACCCCGCCACCGGCAACCCCAAACCAGAGGGCCGTTATCAGATGACCTTCAGCATCTACGAGGTAGAGAGCAGGGGTACGCCTCTTTGGTCCGAGACGAAGGATGTGACGGTGTCGGCTAACGGCCTCTTCACTGTCTTGCTGGGGGATACCAGGCCACTGGACCCGCCCATTTTTAACGGCCGGCAGTTGTGGCTGGGGGTCACGGTAGGTTCTGATCCTGAAGCAGCCCCGCGCCAGCGCATCGCACACGTAGCCTATGCCTTGCACGCCCAGCAGGCCACCAACGCCGACCTGCTGGGTGGCCAGAATGCCAGCGCTTTTGCCTCTGCTTCTCACACCCATGACGACCGCTACTTCACCGAAGGCGAATCTGATGCCCGTTTCGTCAATGCTTCCGGCGATACGATGACCGGTGTGCTGACCGTGCCCAGGATTGCCTACTCGGCCCCGCGCACCCAGTATTTCATGATCGGTAGCGCAGGCTTTGTACCCGGCAGCAACGTGGACTACTTCAACACCTACGGCAACGGCGGAGCCTATATCGTTTCGGGCAGCGGCGCGTTGGTGGCACCGGTTCATCTGCCCCAAGGTGCTGTGGTGACGGAGTTTAAGGTCTTCTTCTACGACAACTCAGCCAGCGACATGACCGTCTACCTTGACCGGGAAGGGGTGAGTAGCAGCTACTTTATCATGGCGGAGGTCACTTCAGCGGGCATCTCAGGCTATGGCAGCAAGTCTACCACTACCATCAGCGGCAATCCCATCAATAACACAACCGGGAGCTACCTCGTATATGCCTATTCCGCTGCCTGGGACAGCAACCTGCGCATCAAGGGGGCGCTGATTACATACACCATCAGCGAGGCACCATGAGTAGCTGCCTTTGACGGCCGAGAAGGGAGCCGAGTATGAGGCGCCAAATCGTCGTCCTGGCTCTGGTTGCGCTGGGGGCCATGGCCCTGGCCGGGGTGGTATGGGCGCAGGTATCGCCCAACTTCGACCTGCGCTGGAGCCTGTTGGCCGGCGGAGGTGGCCAGCAAGGCTCGACCGTTTACGTTGTGCAAAATACCCTGGGCCAGATGGTCGGCGGCACCATGGCGAGTAGCAACGCCCGGATTGAGGCAGGCTTCTGGGCCGGGGTGCAGTTGGTTACTCCAACCCCTACACGCACCCCAACCCCCACAAATACTGCCACACCTACGGCTACGCCTACTCATACCCCGACTGCGACCGCCACGGCAAGCCCCACGGCCACCCCTACTGCGAGCAACACACCTACCCGCACCGCCACTCCCACCGCGAGCAACACACCGACTGCCAGCAGCACGCCTACCCAGACGGCAACTCCTACCGCGACCAGCACAGCTACCCGTACGGCGACACCCACATCGGGCGTGCCCGGCGATCCTTACGAGAACGACGATACCTGTGCCAACGCCAGGCCCATCTCAACCGACGGCACGGTGCAAACCCACACCTTCCACGTCGCCGGCGACCGGGATTGGATCAAGTTCACCGCCGCCGCCCATAAGACCTACATCATCCAGACCACCAACCCTGGCGCCCGCTCCGACCCGGTCCTCTTCCTCTACGATGCCTGCGATGACGTGCCGCTGGGCAGCGACGACAACGCCTTCGGCCAGACCGTGCGCCTGGAGTGGGACATCGAGACCGCCGGTACCTATTACCTCAAGCTACAGCAGCATGACCCCAGTATCTTCGGCCCCGATACCAACTACGACCTCTCGGTAACAGTGGACACCACGCCTCCGGCGCGGCCTGGCAACCTGCGCTGCGCTTCCCTCAACGAAACCACCCTCAGCATGCAGTGGCAGCAGAGCAGCGAACGCGATGTGGTTCTCTACCGCATCTACTACCGCGATGAAGCCGGCACCGAGGGCGGGACGAGGGATGTCGAAGGGATCGAGAACACCTATCAGGAGCTGACCGGGCTGACCCCCCACAAACGCTACTACATGAGCGTGACCGCTGAGGATTTCTCGGGCAACGAGAGCACCCGCTCGCCGGAGATCTTCTGCACCACCCAGCAACCCACCGACACCACGCAGCCGACCGTCACGCTTCAGCAGCCGACCACCTCGGCCGAATACACTACCACCCTGAGCAGCCTCACCTTCAGCGGGATTGCCACCGATCCCGGCAACAACCTCTCCCGCGTGCGGGTGCGCAACACCAGCAACGGCGTGGAAGGGTGGGACTACAGCCTGCAGGGCGCATCTGACACCTTCCTGGTGGAAGGCATCTCTCTGCGCCCTGGCGACAATCAGATCACCATCACCGCTTACGACACGGCTAACAACTCCGGCAGCACCTCCCTGACGGTCCATCGCCTGGGCCAATCCCTCGGCGCGGTCATCCTGGTTGCCGGCCACAACGAGACCTTTGGCCTGCAGACCAACATTGACTATGCGGTGAACCGCGCCTATCGCTTTTTCCAGGGCGCCGGCTTTGACGACGACCACATCTACTACCTGGCGCCGAGTGCCCAGGACCCGGATGGCGATGGCGCCTCAGAGGTGGATGCGCCGGCCAGTCCCGCTGAGCTGCAGACTGCTATCCAGTCGTGGGCGGTCTCGCGCGTGGGCCCTGGCCGGCCACTGCATCTGTACCTGATGGACCACGGGCTGATCGAGGCCTTCTGCACCTCCGGCTGCGGCGCGGGTGGCCAGACCGTGCCCGATGATCTCGATGCCTGGCTCTCGGCCCTTGAAGCTGCTTCCGGCGTGGATGAGATCAACATCATCATCGAGGCCTGTCACTCCGGCTCCTTCATTGATCGCCAGGCCGGCGCCGGGTCGGTGACCAGGGCCGGCCGGGTGGTGATCACCTCCACCGACCGGAACAACAATGCCTACGCCTCGGCTCAGGGCGCCTATTTCTCCGATGCCTTCTTCTCATGCCTGGCAGCTTCCAACACCCTCAAGACGTGCTTCGAACAGGCCAGGGCAGCAGTGCTCGCCTCGGGCACCAGCCAGAGCCCCTGGATGGACGACAACGGTGACGCCACCTTCAACAGCGCGGACGGGACCATTGCCCAGGCTCGCTATGTGGCCCATTTCTTTGGTGCTACGCCGCCCCAGCTCGTGGGGGCGAGTGTGGCCGTGACCGGTACCACCGGTACCCTGAGCGCCCAGGTGGCGCAGGGCGGAGAGCCGGTGCAGCTTGTGTGGGCGGCCATCTATGCTCCTTCGTTTGTGGAGCCGACCGAGACCACCCTGAACCTGGGGGTGCCCACCGTACGCCTGGATCCCGTCGCGGGGTCGCCAGGCACCTATCGGGCTGTATATCCTAACGGCTTCACCGAGACTGGCTCCTACCGCGTGGTCTTTTACGCCCAGGACCGTGCCAGCATGCAGGCCCAGCCGGCCATCGTCATCGTCGGCGGCCACAAGATGTTCATGCCGTTGATCCCGTAGGGGCGAGCCTTGTGGTCGCCCTGCCGTTGATCCCGTAGGGACGACCCTTGTGGTCGCCCCGCGGTTGCCCAGAAGGATGAATCACGGATGAAACACGTGTGGGCAGGAGTAATCGCCAGTCTGATCATCACAGCTGGCTTGCTGGCGCTGTTTTCAGACGGCGAACAGACATCTCTGGCGCGCGATCTGCGTCACAGCGTCGCAACGCCAGAAGATGGGCGCTCGCTATTGCGCGTTCCGCAGGCTGGCGTAGACCTCACAGCCGAGATCAGCGTCACCCCGCTCATCCCAGACGTGAACCAATCCAGCACGATCCGCATCGTGGTGCGAAACCGCGGCACCTCCAGC
>DAOTZS010000027.1:0-14260 GCA_034434335.1 Anaerolineae bacterium | reverse complement strand
CACGAGCTGAAGCTCGCGGTACATGTGGCAGTGCGAGCTGAAGCTCGCAGTACAATTGCGACATAAGCTACGGGAGGATGTATGACCACGATCCTTGTCATCGAAGACGAAGAGTTCATCCGGGAAAACTTGGCCGCCCTTCTGGAAGCAGAGGGCTACGAAGTCATCAGCGCGGCCAACGGGCGCATCGGCGTCGAAATGGCCCGACAACACCTGCCCGACCTGATCCTCTCCGACATCCTGATGCCCGAACTGGATGGCTACGGTGTCTATCGAGAGCTACACCAGGACCCGGTCACGGCCCTCATCCCCTTCATCTTCCTTACCGCCAAAGCCACCCCGGCCGACCTGCGCGCCGGTATGGCCTTGGGCGCCGACGACTACCTCACCAAGCCGTTCACACGGGAGGAAGTGCTTCATGCCATCAGCACTCGTCTGGCTAAACGTGCCGCGATGGCCCGCCACTTTCAGGCCAAAATGGATGAGCTGCGCCAGAGTATGGCCATCATGTTGCCACACGAACTGCGCACACCCCTCACTGGCATCCTGGGCTTTTCGTCTGTCCTGCTTGAAGATTATGCTTCCCTTCAGCCAGAAGATATCCGCGAGATCGCCGAGAGCATCCACCACGCCGGCCAGCGCCTGTATCGGCTGGTCCAGAAGTTCGTGCTATATGCCGAATTAGAGTTGACCGCCAGGGATCCAGGGCAGGTGGAGGCATTACGCGGTGGCCGTGTCACGGCCCCGGAAGCGCTCATCGAGGAGGCCGCGCGGCGTAAGGCGCAGGAGGCAAACCGTGCAAGCGACCTGGTCCTGGAACTGGAAGGGGCACCTGTCCAGATCAGCGAATCATATTTCACCTTCATGCTGGAAGAGTTGATCGAGAACGCTTTCAAGTTCTCGCAAGCCGGGACACCAGTGCGGGTCAGTAGCCGCAAGAAGGATGGTACGTTGAGAATCGTTATCAGCGATCAGGGCAGAGGCATGACCCCGCAGCAGATTGCTGATGTGGGTGCTTATGTGCAGTTCGAACGCAAGCGGTATGAGCAGCAAGGCCAGGGACTGGGCCTGACGCTGGCGCGGCGCCTGGCCGAGCTGCACGGGGGCGAGCTGGCCATCGAAAGTATCCCCGCCCAGGGGACGACTGTGCGCGTGACCCTGCCCCTGGCATGAACCGAACACCCATACCCCATAATACTCCAAGTGTGGTATTGACTTCCTGGCTATACCAACTTATAGTGAAGCTGGTCAAAGCAGAGAAAACTATTTGCTTACCAATGTCTATCTACCAACTACCAGAAGGAGGCAACCTTATGAAGTTTGGTCTGAAACTCGCAAGTCTTGTTTTGGTGGCCGCTCTGTTGGCTACCACCGTCGTAGCTGCAGGTCCGGATTTCAACCCCGGCACCGGCACAGCCGATGTGGCAGTGATGAACACCACCACCAGTTCGGCCACGGTTACTGCCGAGTATGTCAACCAGGCCGGCACGGTGGAGCGCACCATCCCCAAGACTGTGCCTGGCAAGGGCACGGTGGACTTCCTGGCCGCTGACTCTGGCCTGGGTGAAGGCTGGGTGGGTTCAATGGTCCTCTCGTCCACGGCGGAGATCGCCTCCGTGGCCCGGGTGACCTGGACCGGCGGCAGCTCGGCTGATGGCAAGGTCTCGGGCACCTACTCCGGTGTGCCAGCGGGGGCCACTACCATGTATTGCGCGGCCCTGTATCAGCGGCCCGGCAAGCAGTACAGCGTGCTCACCGTCCAGAACACCGACACCGGCACCGCCACCATTGAGATCTACTACTACGATCGCAATGGCACCGGCTATTCAGGCAACCCCATCACCGACACCATCCCCCAGAGTGCTCAGCGCTCCTATGACCTGAGCACCCCGGGCGGCAAGGTGCCCTCTCTGCCGATTGTCAACCCACCCGGCGATGGCTGGATCGGCAGCGTCAAGGTTGTGGCCCAGGGCGGTAAGAAGATCGCCGCCGTGGTAACCACGCACTGGCCTGATTACAGCAGCATTGACAACTGCGCCTCGACCGGTTACACCAGCCTCTACTTCCCGGACATCAAGCGCCGCGTGGCTGGCTCGGCCTGGAAGCAGTTTGGTGGTGCGGTGATCCAGAACCTGGGCAGCAGCACTGCTAACGTGACCGCGACATGGATGGACCGCGACGGCAATACGCTGCACACCTTCACCGATACCATCCCGCCCTTGGCATCTCATGGCTATAACACCCGCTACAACGCCGACACGCCCGATCCGGCTGCCCTCTTTGCAGCCCTGGGCGACGACCGCAATGGTGCCCTGCGCATCACTTCTACCCAACCCCTGGCAGGGGTCTACAACGGCCAAACCGTGGAAGGCTTCCTGGCCGGCACCACCTACTCGGGAGATGGGGCAGGCGGCATGGCCCTCTACTTCCCGGCCGTCTACCGCCAGGTAAGCGGGTCCAACTGGATCAAGTTCACGGCACTGCTGGTCTATAACCCGTCAGAGACGCAGGCGGCTAACGTGACCGTCAAGTGGTATGCCACCAACGGCACGGAGCTCTATAGCTTCACCGATTCCATCCCGGCCAAGTCGAGCCATGGCTATAACACCCGCTACGCGGCCGGCACCAATACGCCTGACCCCAATGCCCTGTTCGCTGCCCTGGGCGACAACTATCGCGGCGGTGTCTCCATCACCTCCAACATCCCGGTGCTCGGTTCGTCTAACATCATCGAGCCGGCTGTGGACACCGATGCTTACAATGCCTACGCCCAGCAGTAAACGCTGAGCTATCCTCGCTTGCACTCAGTAGCGGGTCGCAAGCTGGCAAGGCCCTGTCGTTGACAGGGCCTTGCCCTTTTTCTGCCTCTGACTTACAATAGCAGCCACCGCACAGCCCGGAAAGGGTAGCCCACATAACGTGGCCGCATAGCTGTCGGAATCGCTGGAGCAGTTCAAACATGACTATTGCCGGGAAGCCGTGGGAGGTCGTATGTCCCCAGTTGAGCTAAGCAGGCCGCGGCGTCCGATATTGATCGCCGCTCTCGTCGTGATTCTCATCGTGGCAGCCGTGGTAGCCGTAATCCTGTCTCGGGAGGGGAGAGAGGTGCCGACCCCCACCCCCTTCCTTTCTCCTGAGCTCTTTACCTCCCCCTTGCCAGCCACCTCGCCCACCCCCCTGAGCCTGGAGCCCAGGGGCCTGGTGGCTTTCCATTCCGACCGGGGTGGCAACCTGGACATCTGGGTGATGCGCGATAACGGCACAGATCTGCGACAACTGACCACTGACCCCGAACGCGACATCGAACCGGACTGGTCCCCCGACGGCCGGCAGATCGCCTTTGTCAGCGGCCGCGCGGACCCGCTGGATGTCCAGCTCTACCTGATGAATGCCGATGGCAGCGAGCAGCGCCCCCTGCTGCCGTTTGTGGCTGCTGATCACCTCTCGCCCCGCTGGTCGCCCGACGGCCAGGTCATCGTTTTCTACACCAATCGCGATGGCAATTTCGAGGTGTACGTTACAGACCTGGCCGGCACACAGGTGGTAAACCTCACCCAGCACCCCGCGGACGACATGACGCCGGCCTGGTCCCCTGATGGCAGGCAACTGGTGTTCAGCTCTAACCGCGGGGGGGCCTCAAACCTGTACATCATGAACGCAGACGGCAGTGGCCTGCGGCAACTTACAAGCGGGGACTGGCTCGATACCCGGCCTGATTGGTCGCCCGATGGCCAGCAGATCGTGTTCGTGAGCAACCGCCTGGGGCCGTTGGGGCTATGGTCGGTATCGGTCGAAGGAGGGGACCCGGTGCCGATTTCGGATGATGTGCGGGTGGGGAACCGGGACCCGCGCTGGGCCGGGCCGAAGATGCTGCTGTTCAGCTCGGACAGGGTCCGCGGCCTGTGGGCCATTTATCGGATGGACGCGGAGGGGAAGGAAGTGTACGCCTTGACGTATGGCGCGAACCTGGATGGGGGGCCGGCATGGACTGGAGCAGCGGCTGAGCATTCCGGGCTTTCTGAGCAGCGTTCCTCTTAGCATTGCGGTATGGAAGGAAAAGAGGCTCTGCAGCAACGCCTGGAACGCCTGACCCGGTTGCGTGAGCTTGGGTTGCAGCGTGGGGCACGTGGCCTGATACGTGTCTCACCTGTCGTGCCACCGGCCGAACGCACTCCTTTGCCTGGCCAGGCAGTGGAGACCCCCTTCGGACCGGCCTGGGTGCGCACAGTCCGCTTTCCCCTGGCCGAACGGCCCGACCTGGCGGAACTGCTCACTGTCGAGCCGGATGTGCTGGCCGCGCTGGCCCAGGACCCGGCGCTGAAGGCGCTGGAGCCGGCCCGTGCCGCGTTCATAGACACGGAGACCACCAGCCTGGCCACCGATACCAGCACTTATACCTTCATGATTGGCATCGGCACGTACGAGCTTCGCGATGCGCGTGCAGGGTGCGGAGCCGAAGAGCTGGTTTCCGGCCCGGCGTTCGTGGTCCGTCAGTTCTTCATGCGCAACCCGGCAGAAGAGCGCGGCCAACTGCATCTGGTGGAGGAGGCACTGGGGCCCTGTACCGGGCTGGTGACCTTCAACGGCCGGGCGTTCGACCTGCCCCTGCTCCAGAACCGCTTTACCCTGGCGTGTATGCCGATGCCGCTGGCCGGTGCGCCCCACCTGGACCTGCTGCCACCCGCGCGGCGTATCTGGCGTGTCAGGCTGGCTTCATGTCGGCTGGCGAGCCTGGAACAGCAGGTGCTGGGCCTGCAACGCAGCGCCGAGGATGTGCCAAGCTGGCTCATCCCCGAGGTGTACCGGGACTACTGCCGCACCGGCCTGGTCAGCGATCTGTTGGTGCGCGTCTTCTATCATAACCTGGCCGATGTCTGTGCCATGCCGCTGCTGGCGGCCCGCATGGCTCGCCTCTTCCGCCTCCCCAACCTGAAGGCAGAAATAGGGCGCTCTCATCCCCTTGAGTGCCTCAGCCTGGCGCGCTGCTATGAGGCGCTGGGGTGGGCCGAGGCGGGGGTAGAGGCATGTCGAGCTGCGCTGGCGGGCGAGCTCGGCGGGGCCGACCGGGTGCGGGTCCTCAGTCACCTGGGACATCTGCTCAAGCGCCTGGGCCGGCTGGAAGCAGCAGCCGAGGTGTGGGAGGAGTTGATCCGCAGCACCCCTGACCCCGGGCTGACCCCTTATGTGGAGCTCGCCAAGTATCACGAGTGGCAGACGGGAGACCTGGCTGCCGCCCACGGCTGGGCGGCGCGGGCATGGAAGATGGTAGAGGGTTGGCCGCCAGGGCCCGCGCGCAGCGCAGCCCAGGCCGAATTGCAGCATCGCCTGGCGCGCCTGGCCCGCAAATTGCCCCCTGGAGGCACAGTTACCCCGTAGCGGCACAAGTACCCCCTGCGGGGCACGAGTACCCCCTGCGGGGCACGAGTACCCTCTGCGGGGCACGAGTACCCCTGCGGGGCACGAGTACCCCTGCGGGGCACAGGCTGACGGCAGGGCAAGAGATCAACCTGGAGTTTGTTCTCGCTCTTTATGCGTGCTAAACTGTAGTTGGGCCGCATCCCTTCTAGATAGCAATGCAAACACAGGAAAGAGAGTTTTGGATACGGCTGCCAGGTTTCCAAATCTGCCATCAGGTTACTTCAACAGATAAACCACATTCTGGCATATCCAGGCAGCACAGCCCAAGAGTTAGTTAAGACAGTCAGTGATCTTGAGCAGGCGTGGTATAGCGTTGTGTCGCTTCCTGGGGTAAAGTATAAGCCCAGGTTTCGGGTGTAGGTGTTTTCATTATGCGGTCCAATACGCGCATCTACCTGACGGCTTCGCCTCGCTGCGCTCGGCTCGCCGCAGGTGATGCGCAGGCCGTCAGCCAGCGCAACGCGAGTGCGAAGAGGTTCGACGAACCTCTACCTTAGGCATTTTGGGCGGGCAATGTACGCAGTTGCCACTGCACATGCACACGTTTTTCTGGCCGGACAGCGAAGCTGCCGAACTCTCGCTGCAGGCTGGGGATGCAAATGCAGGTCGAAACCACAAAGCTCCCTGGGGTATTGATTATCACACCGCGCGTCTTCACCGATGCGCGCGGCTTCTTTTTCGAAAGCTACAATTGGGCACGCTTTCAAGAGCATGGCATTGATACTCTCTTCGTCCAGGATAATCACTCCCGTTCGGTGCGTGGCACCTTGCGCGGCCTTCACTTCCAGCTACCTCCGGCCGCCCAGGCCAAGCTGGTGCGCGTGGTGCGCGGTGCGATCTGGGATGTGGCCGTGGATATCCGGGTTGGATCGCCCACCTTCGGCCAGTGGGTGGGAGTGGAGCTAAGCGCCGAGAACTTTCGCCAGCTCTATATCCCGGTCGGATTCGCCCACGGCTTCTGTGTGCTCAGCGAGGTGGCGGAAGTGCTATATAAAGCCAGCGCGTTCTATAGCCCTGCTCACGAACGTGGCATCATCTGGAACGACCCCACCCTCAACATCGCCTGGCCTGTGAACGAGCCGCTGCTTTCCGAGCGCGATCGCCGCGCCGGCACCCTGGCCGATTACCTGGCGGATAAGCCATTTGTGTACACGCCGTCCGGCCGCTGAACATCCTGGGCCCTCTGTATGAGAGCCCGGCAGCGGACCACTACCCTGGAGTGAGTTTATGGCACATCCTGTTGTTGAGTTCGACCCCGTTACCCACATTACGGCGGGCGCCATCGGCGAGCCCGGCCACCGCACTTTCTTCATCCAGGCTGAGCGCGGGCTGGAACGCATTACGCTGCTCTGTGAGAAGGAACAGGTGCTGGCGCTGGCCGATGCCATTGATGAGATGGTCGAGAAGCTGGAGAAGGAGTTCGGCCTGGCCCGCCACGAGGACCTGGTCATAGACGAAGCCGTCATGATGATCAAAGAGCCGGTGGACCCGCTTTTCCGGGTGGGTGCCATGGGCCTGGGCTACGATGCCAATCGGGACCGTATCCTGCTGGTGGCCCAGGAAGCCCTGGCAGAAGATGAGAAGCGAGACCCACGCGAGGTGCGCCTCTTCGCCACGCGCGCCCAGATGCAGGCGCTCAGCGAGTATGCCCACGATGTGGTCGGCCGTGGCCGGCCTCCCGACCTGGTGGCCCTGCAGACCGAGGCCTATTTCCGGCGCAACGGCCACGAGGAGTAGCGGCCTGCGGAGGGATTACTGACGAGAGGACTCTATGCCCCAACCCAACCGCCTGATCCACGAGACCAGCCCCTACCTGCTGCAACACGCCTACAACCCCGTGGACTGGTATCCCTGGGGTCCGGAGGCCCTGGCCCGCGCCCAGGCCGAGGATAAGCCCATCCTGCTCAGCGTGGGCTATTCCGCCTGCCACTGGTGCCATGTGATGGCCCACGAGTCCTTCGAGGACCCGGAAACGGCTGCCGTGATGAACGAACATTTCATCAACATCAAGGTGGACCGCGAAGAGCGTCCCGACATTGATGCCATCTACATGGAGGCAGTACAGGCCCTCACCGGCCGGGGTGGCTGGCCTATGACCGTGTTTCTGACCCCCGACGGCCGGCCCTTTTACGGCGGAACTTACTTCCCTGCCACCCCGCGTTACGGTATGCCAGGCTTCCGACAGGTTCTACTGGCCGTAGCCGAAGCCTGGCGGGAGCGCCGTCACGAGCTGGAAGCTGCCGGCGCACGCCTGGCCGAAGCCCTCCAGCGCAGCGCGCTGATCCGCCCGGCGGGCACGGTGCTCGATAATGCGCTGCTGGACCGGGCAGCCCGGGCCCTGCTGAGCAGTTTCGATCCGCAGGAGGGTGGATTTGGCGACGCGCCCAAGTTCCCCCAGCCCATGAACCTGGACTTCCTTCTCCATCACCACCTGCGCACAGGAGAGAAACAAGCCCTGCACGCCCTGACCTTCACCCTGACCAGGATGGCACGGGGCGGCATCTACGATCAGCTCGGGGGTGGCTTCCATCGCTACAGCACAGATGCCCGCTGGTTGGTGCCCCACTTTGAGAAGATGCTCTACGATAACGCGCAACTGGCCCGCACTTATCTCCATGCCTGGCAGGTGACGGGTGAGGCTCTATACCGCACCGTAGCTGAGGAGACGCTGGATTATGTCTTGCGCGAGATGACTTCGCCCGAGGGTGCCTTCTACAGCTCTCAGGATGCCGATAGCGAAGGGGTAGAAGGCAAGTTTTTCTTGTGGCGGCCGGAGGAAGTGCTGGAACTGTTGGGGAAGGAGGATGGCCGGCTGTTGTGCGCCTACTTCGGGGTCACCCCACAGGGCAACTTCCGGGAAGGGGGTACAGGTGCCACTATCCTGCACGTGGCGCGGGAGCTTCCAGCCCTGGCCGCAGACCTTGGGGTTTCAGCCGAGCGGTTGGCTGCCGCAGTGGAGAGGGGCCGGCGGGTGCTCTATGCTGCCCGGGCCCGGCGGGTGCCTCCCGGTCGGGACGAAAAGGTGCTGGCCGAATGGAATGGGCTGATGATCCAGGCCCTGGCGGAAGCCGGGGCCGTGCTGGGCCGGGAAGATTACCTGCGGGCCGCCGCAAAGGCCGCCGATTTCGTCCTGACCCGGATGGCAGGCTCCACCGACGGGGCTCTGCGCCTGTATCGCTCCTGGACAGCCGGCCGGGCCCAGCTAAGAGGGTATTTGGAGGATCACGCCGCGGTGGGATTGGCGTTGGTAGAGCTGTACCAGGCCACCTTCGACCTGCGCTGGCTGGAAACAGCAGATGCCCTGGCCCACACCATCACCGCTTACTTCCACGATCCCGACGCCGGCGGCTTCTTCCAGACCAGCGCCGACCATGAACGCCTGGTCGTCCGGCGCAAGGATTTCATTGACAACGCCGTGCCGGCAGGCAACTCCCTGGCCGCCGACCTGTTCCTGCATCTGGCCACCCTGTTGGGGCGTCCTGACTACGTGGAATACGCGCGTGAGCCGTTAGAACTCATGGCAGAGGGGATGGCAGCCCAGCCGGCCGCCTTCGGCCGCTTGCTGTGCGCGCTTGATCGCTACCTCAACCCCGGGCTAGAGGTGGCCATCATCGGGCATCCTGAGGCTACGGACACGCGCGGTTTGCTGGCGGAGGTAAGGCGCCACTACCTGCCCAATAGCGTGCTGGTCTCCTGTGCCCCTGACGACCAGGCCGCTCAGGCCCGCATCCCCCTCCTAGCCGGCCGGGGACTGGTAAATGGCCGCGCCACAGCCTATGTGTGCCGGAACTACACGTGTCGGCTTCCCGTCACTGAGCCCGCAGCCCTGGCGGCGCAGCTCCAATCGTCCCCTGGTGGTGGCACGGCCGAGGACTGAGTTCAGCGATCTCCCTACGGCTGGATCAGCTTACGCAGCACCCGCAGGTTCTCCACGTCCTCGTGCATGTCCTCGCTCTTGGGGGTCTCGAGGATCTTGGGCACGTGGACAAAGCGCGGGTCGTTGAGGATGAAGCCGAAGGCGGCCAGGCCCAAAACGCCGCTGCCAATATGGTCATGCCGGTCTATGCGCGAGCCAAGGCCCTTCCTGCTATCGTTGAAATGAAAGCATTTGAGCCGCTCCAGCCCTAAGACACGGTCGAATTCGGCCATGGTCGCCTCGTAGGCTTGTGGTGAGCGGATGTCGTAGCCCGCGGCAAATACATGGCAGGTGTCGAAGCAGAAACCAATCCTCTCTGGCTCCTTCACCCCCTCCAGCATGGCGCGCAACTGCTCGAAGCGGTAGCCTAACACCGACCCCTGGCCAGCGGTGGTCTCGAGTATGGTCAGGGTGCGGTAGCCCGGCGTGGCAGCGTGGGCGCGGTCCAGGCCGGCAATGATGCGCGCGATGCCCACCTCCTCGCCAGCTTCCATGTGAGCACCTGGATGGAGCACCACGCCGAGGATGCCAAGCTGCTCGGCGCGGGTCAGTTCGTCAATAAAGGCGTTTACCGATTTCTCCCACAGCCCATCCTCAGGAGAGCCGAGGTTAATAAGATAAGCGGCATGGGATACCACGGGTGCTACGCCCGTTTCTGCCTGCAACTTGAACCAGCGTTCGATCTCCTCTGGAGGGGTAGGTTTCTGGACCCAGCGGTTCTGGTTCTTGGTGAAGATCTGCATGGTGTTGATGCCGATGGAACGCGCGCGCTCGAACGCCGTGCTGACCCCACCCGATACGGACATGTGTGCGCCCAATAGCATAGTCTTTCTCCTTGCTGCAAAGCTGAGGCTCTCACCTGGCAGCTCATCCCCGGCCGCCATGCCCCTTACGATTCTGTGGCCAGAGTAGGCTTCTGAACCCCTGCTGCTTTATCTTCCAGCCGGGCCAGGATGAAGAGGAGGGAGGAGAGGCGGTTGAGGTATCTGAGCGGTGTGTCGTCTCGCAACTCACCAGCGTGGGCCAGCCGCGCCACCAAACGCTCGGCGCGACGCACTACCGTGCGAGCAAGATCAAGGGTTGCACCGCTGAGGCTATCTCCTGGCACC
This sequence comes from Anaerolineae bacterium, assembly GCA_034434335.1. Classification (GTDB taxonomy): domain Bacteria; phylum Chloroflexota; class Anaerolineae; order CG2-30-64-16; family CG2-30-64-16; genus DAOTZS01. The sequence continues at coordinate 3,817 of DAOTZS010000027.1, read as the reverse complement.
ACAAAGCCGGCTGGCATCTCTACCTGGCAGCCCATTTCCGCGATTACCTGCTCAAGCCAGGCCACCCGTTCGATTCCTAACCAGGGAGGCCGCGTAGCTGCCTCAGGTGGGGTGGCCAAGTCAGCCATCAGCAGGTGGAGATCGCGCTGCACGGTCACCAGGAGGTCACCCAATGGGCCCTGGTGGGCCTGAGCGCGGGCCAGGCCCAGGGCCGCCGAAGCTTCGTCCACGCACCCATAGGCTTCGGGGCGGGCCGCGTATTTCGGCACCCGCCCGTGGCCCAGGAGCCCCGTATACCCATCATCCCCCGAGCCCGTATACCATCTGCCTGTCATCTCTTACGCATCCCGATCCCACACCCAGAAGACGGCCGGCTACCCGGTCAACCCGTCATCAACCGCCAATGCTACATGGTTTTGCTGCAGTGCTGAAGACAACTGCCAGCCTCAACCGCTCGTTGGGCCAGCCATACGCCAGCGATTTACACCGGTACCAAAGTACGCACAGTCGGATATGTGGCCACAAAGCCGGGAATCTGTTGTTCACCCTCGATAATCCATAGTGTCCGTATCACTACGCATATTCCTCATACAGTTTTCGCAAGAAGCCATCTACTGGCACACGCTTCACCTGCGCTGTGGAGCGGTGTCACATGCAACCACAGGTTAGCCAGCGCCTTGCTTGTAAACCTCACGACGATGCCTAATAAAGCGCACAATGATCCTCTGTTTCTCTCTGTCGCAGGTATACAGCACTCGATAATCACCGACGCGCAGTTTGAACACCCCTTGCCACGGCCCTGTCAAAGCTTCGGGTGTTATGGCTCCAAAGTTCTCTGCTAGCCAACGTATCCTTTTCAGACACGCTGTGCGATGGGCTTATCCAAACGCGCCAGATCAGCCTCCGCCACAGGAGTAAAATCTACTTGGAACATAATGTTACCAAGTCAGGCCGAGTCTTGCCGCAACTTCGTGTGCTGGTATTATCTTGCTCCCCGCTTCATCTGCGGCTAGAGCGCGCTGGAGTTCAAGTCTGAACTCGTCATTTAACTCCAGCCCTTCATCAGGATCACCAAACACCTCCGCTAATGTTTGAATAACCACTTCGCGGATGAGCTTCTTAAACTCATCAACCGTCAAATCTGCAACTGTGGAATGAGTCATGGTTCTCCTATCTGCGGAACGAACACACGCCACTCATCGCGCTGGCTAACAGATACTTATGTCGTAACTATTCAGGCCGATTGAAATCGCCCCTTCTGGGCACTTCGTGCCGGGTGTCGGCCTCCGCCGACACCCTTCATATGTGCATCATGAGAAAGGTCGGCGAAGACCGACCACTGGCCGCAGGCCCAAAAAGGGCAACTTCCAGTCACCGCTGAATAGTTACCTTATGTCATGAGGCGATACCACACTTTCTTCACTTCCCGCATCCAGGCAGTTCCCAGAAACCTTGCTCTAATCCCTCAGCAGGGCTTTAGTCAAAGCCGAATGAGCGCAAGAATCTGGCCTTTGACTTCCCAATCCTCGCAGCCCGCCGGGGTCAGGCTGGCCGCCGGAAGATGCTATTGGGCCATCAACATCGCAGCCGGCATGCCGGGGCCAGAGCGGGCTGCCATCAGGCGTTCGGCGAAGTGAGCCCCACGCGGCATCCCTGAATGGCGCATGTGATACGCCACCACCGGCACCTCATAGTCCACGCGATAATGCTCGGCCTGCCACAGCGCGCCATCCCACGTCAGAATGGCATAGGCCGCCCTGGGATCGCCATCCAGAGGGAGTCCCACACTGGCCACATTCACCAACAAGCGGCCGCGCCAGCGCCGGATGAAGGGGATGTGGAGGTGGCCAAACGCCAGCGCTCTCCAGTCGGGTTCGTGGCCTGCAACCAGAAGCAGCTCATCTAATTCGGCATCACTGATGTGGGGCGAGATAGGCCGGTCATAGTCGGTAGGGTTGGCATGCACGACCAGCAGATCTCCTCCGGGAGCAGGAGAGATACGGTGAGAGAAGGGCAGGCTGGCCAGGTAGCGCACACGTTCAGGCCCCAGCCGCTCTCGCATCCAGGTCAGGTGTGCTGCAAAGCGCTCTTCTTGCTTGCCTGCAGGTGGGTTATCTGCCGTCCGGCAGAAGAAGGCATCGGTGTTGCCCTGGATCACTACGGCATTCAGGGCCCGTACCCGATCCACCACCTCGGCCGGCCAGGGCCCAGACCAGACCAGGTCTCCCGCTACAACTATCTGGTCGAAGGGGCCACGGCGTCTCAGGTCGGCCAGGACGGCTTCCAGGGCCAGCAGGTTGCCGTGTAAGTCTGACAAAACAGCTATACGCATCGTTGCGTTTCTGGACATTTGGCAGCTCCGGCAAAGTCCATACCTTGTTGGGTAGTGGCGAATTTGGACCACTGCGCGTGCCGGGCACGTTCACTGTAGTGGCCCGTTTTCGCCACTATCCTTATTGATACAGCAGGCCGTCAGGCCCGATCACTCACTGTCGTCGAATCACTACGGCGCCCAGGGCGTTCGGGCCAGCGTGGGCAGCAAAAGCAGGCCCCGCCTCCGTGACAAGGATATCCCCCGCTGGCAAATTAAGGATGGTGGCCAGGTGGGCGACGAACTCCGCCGCTATCTCGCGGCCACGGGTATATGCCGCGGCCGCGGCTTCCACAGGCACCCGCGCGCGTATCTCCTCTTCCAGGCGCTGCAGAGCCGCGCGTGGCGAACGGGTAATGGCTACCAGGCGAAACTCACCATTGCACATCTCAATCACCGGCTTGACCTGGAGTGCCCTGGCCACTCGTTCGATCAATGGCATGATGCCTGCCAGCCGGCCACCGCGACGCACCCATTCCAGGGTATCGAGGACAAAGATAATGGAGGTGCGCGTACGCAGGTTCTCGATCATCTTCTCGATGAACTCGGCACCGCGGCCAGCCAGCGCCTCTCGGGCAGCCTGCAACACCTGTAGGCCCATCCCCAGGGAGAAAGAACCGGTATCCACCACCCGCACCCGCTCACCGAATTCCTGGGCCGCCAGCCAGGCAGCATTAAATGTGCCGCTATACTTGCTGGGAAGGGTCAGGCAGACCACATCATGGCCGGCCTCCACCAGGCGCTGGAAAACCTTTTGGAAGGAAATCGGCGCTGGCGATGAAGTGGCCGGGGCTTGAGCTGTCTGCTTCACCCGCTCCCAAAACTGATCCGAGGTTAGCTTATCATCCGAAATCACTTCCTGGCCAAAGCGGACCAGGACCGGAACGATGGTGATATCATACCGGGCCACCAGGTCGGCCGGCAGGTCACAACCACTGTCTGCCACAATCTTAACACTGTCCATGGGACTCCTCCGCGGCCAGTTCTCCAGATGACAGCACTGTAGGAGTGCAAAAGCGCTTGTCACCTTAATTCCAGGATAACTATTCAGGCCGATTGAAATCGCCCCTTCTGGGCACTTCGTGCCGGGTGTCGGCTTCCGCCGACACCTTTCATGTAAGCATCCAGTCACCACTGAATAGTTACATTCCAGTAAGCTTATTTGGATTGCCCATGGGTCCTCAGGCCTGATAGCTCCCGCCAGGGTGTCGTCTGAGCGTGCTGTGGAGGGGCCCCATGTAAGCCGCAAGGGCTTTATCGCATCCGTCCTGTACCTCATTATACCACGGCGGCCGGCAAGTGCAATCACCAGGGGCGCGCTTTTTGCCTGGCGTGAGCATCGCGAGAGGGCTGCGCGCCAGCAAAACTCTTTAGACCTCATGTTTTGCCACCCTCCTGGTTCTATTGTACAATCGGCGCGGCCTGACGACATGCCAGCCCGTTGGG
>DAOTZS010000026.1:0-7182 GCA_034434335.1 Anaerolineae bacterium | reverse complement strand
AGAAGCTGCAAGGGGTGGATGCAGAGCTGGTAGATCGCCTGGCTGCCCAGGGGATTGCAGATGTGCTGCTGGTGGAGGCCGACGGTTCGCGGCGGCTGCCCTTCAAGGCGCCCGCAGCCCACGAGCCGGTCATACCGGCTTCTGCCACCCTCGTAGTGCCAGTAGTGGGGCTGGACGTGCTGGGGCAGCCCCTTGACTCCGGTCATGTCCATCGGCCGGAGCGGGTGGCGGCGCTGGTCGAGGCCAGCCTGGGAGAGGCGGTCACCCCGGCCATGGTGGCGAGGGTGCTGGCCCATCCCGCTGGGGGGGCGAAGGGGCTGCCCGAGATGGCCCGCCTGGTGCCTTTCTTGAACAAGGTCACCGACGAGACCATGGCGCCGGCGCAGGAGATTGCGAAGCTGTTGCTGGCCCACTCACGGGTGGAGGGCGTGGTCCTCGGCGCGGCCTTGGAAGCCGATCCCGTGCGCGAAGTGTGGGGCCGGGTTGGCGCGATCGTGCTCGCGGCGGGGGAGGCCCGGCGCTTTGGCGCGCCGAAGCAGGTTATGCCGTGGCAGGGCATGCCCCTGGTGGCATACGTGGCAGCCCAGGCCCTGCGTTGTCCAGACATCAGCCGCGTAGTGGTGACCGTTGGCGCGCAGGCGGAGCGGGTACGGCAGGCGCTCGTGGCCGGGGCGATGGCAATAGATGGTCCAGTGGCAGAACGGCACGCGCTACAGGCAGGGCTGGCCGAGGGCCGCTTACGGGTAGTCGAGGTCGCCGACTGGGCCCAGGGCCAGAGCCGCAGCGTGCGGGCCGGATTGCAGGCCCTCGTCGCTCACTCTGCCTCCTTTCCACGCGAGGGGCTGGCAGCGCCAGCGATGATGGCCGGGGCATCGGGGCATATTTCGGCGGCTGTCTTCCTGCTGGCGGATCAGCCGGGCGTGTCGCCAGCCTTGCTTTCAGCCCTGATCCAGCGTTATCGTGAGACCCTGGCGCCAGTGGTGGCCCCTCGCCATGGGGGACGCCGAGGCAATCCCGTGCTTTTCGACCGCCGCACCTTCCCGGCCTTTGCCAGCCTGGAGGGGGACATTGGCGCGCGGCCGATCGTCGAGGCTTATGCGGCATCGGCCGCCTGGGTAGAGTGGCCCACGCCGGAGGTCCTGCAGGATGTGGACACCCTGGCCGACTACTCTCTGTTGAAAGCGGCCAGCCCGTAGGGCGAGCTTTAGCTCGCCCCCAATGACGTCGAGTTAAGGAGACTAGTTAGCTGGTCTCTCGGGGTGGAGGCCAGGGTACCCCCACGCAGCCTGCGGCTACCATCTCCACTCCTCCCCGCCCTCGGAAACAGGGGCTGGGAGAACGGCGGACGGGTGCTGTAACCGTTGATGCCAATGGGCGAGCTAAAGCTCGCTCTACAGCCATCCGCTCCCAACAAACGGCGGGTGGATGGTGGTTTCAGGCACTGTAGCGCGCCGCTACGGGCATGCGCCGGCCCATGCCAAAGGCTTTGGACGTCACTTTCAGGCCCGGTGGGGCCTGCCACCGCTTGTACTCATTGCGGTCCACAGCCCGCAATACCCAGGCCACTGTCTCCTGCTCATACCCCTGGGCCACAATCTCCGCCAGCGATTTCCCTTCGTCAATGTAAAGTTGCAAGATACCATCCAGGATGTTGTAGGGAGGCAGGGTGTCCTGATCGGTCTGGTTCGGCCGCAGCTCGGCCGAGGGCGGTTTGGTCAGGCACGCCTGGGGGATGATCTCCCTCTCCCGGTTAACGTAGCGGGCCAGCTCGTACACGACCGTCTTCGGCAGGTCGGCAATGACGGCCAGGCCGCCGCTCATGTCGCCGTACAGGGTGCAGTAGCCCACGGCCAGCTCGCTCTTGTTGCCGGTGGTCAGCACCAGATAGCCGAACTTGTTCGAGAGCGCCATGAGGATGTTGCCGCGGATGCGGGATTGGATGTTCTCCTCGGTCACGTCGGGGGGCCGGCCTTCAAAGCGGGGGGTCAGGGTGTCAAGATAGGCGTTGAAGATGTCCGTGATCGGGATGACCAGGAAGCGGATGCCCAGGTTCTGTGCCAACTGGCGGGCATCCTCTATGCTCCCTGCGGAGGAGTAAGGGGATGGCATGGATACCCCCAAGACATTCTCTGGGCCCAGCGCGTCCACGGCCAGACAGCAGGCAAGGGACGAGTCAATGCCACCGGAGAGCCCCAGCACTACCTGGCGGAAGCCTGTTTTGCGCGTGTAGTCCCGGATACCCAGCACGAGCGCCTGGTAGATAGACTCCAGCCTGGGCTCGGGCGTGTAGGCCGGCAAGGGGCTCATAGCCTGGGTATCCACTGTCTGGACCTCTTCGCGGAAGGAGGGGAAGATGACGACGGGCTGGCCTGAGCCGTTTACCACCAGGCTGCGGCCGTCGAAGATCAGCTCGTCATTGGCGCCCACCTGGTTGACAAAGATGAAGGGGAGGCAATGTCTGCGCGCATGGTTGCTCAGCAGCCGATAACGGATTGTGTCCTTGCCAACCCAGAAGGGGGAAGCCGAGATGTTGATGAGCAGGGTGGCTCCGGCAGCAGCCAGGCTGGCAATCGGGTCGGCATCGTAGGGGACGCGCAGCCACAGTTCGGGGTCGTTCCAGGCATCTTCGCAGATGCTGATCCCCAGCATTTCGCCCCGGAAGGGCACCACAGCCACCTGATCCGCGGGGTCAAAGTAGCGCGCCTCGTCGAACACATCGTAAGTAGGCAGCAGTGACTTGTTCTGCTGAAACACCACTTCCCCATTGCAGATCAGGAGGGCGGCGTTATAGAGCCCCTTACCGGTTGGCCGGCCCGTTGGCAGGGGCGCGCCGACCAGGATACCTGTCTCCGGATAGCGCTGCGACAGCGCCCGCAATTGATCTACGGCTTCCAGGCTTTGCTGGATGAACCAGTGGCGCTCAAGCAGGTCGCGGGGAGGATATCCGCAAAGGAACAGTTCCGGCAGGATCACCAGATCGGGTGCCTCGTCAGCACAGCGTGCCAGCAACTGTCTGATCCTGTCCAGATTGCCCGTGTAATCTCCAACTGTGGGGTTCAGTTGAGCTATAGTGACTCTCATAGAGATGCCTTTATTTTCGTCTCGCTCTCGCCTTTGTCACCGGATCGTAGACAATAAAGAATGCCATCCCCGCCAGGGCAAGCCAGCCGGTCCAGTCGCCCAGGCGGACGGCGACGGAATCGCCCGAGCCCAGGGGCACATCGGCGATGACGACCTGGCCGGTTTTGTCCCCGCCAGGGGTGACGGCAGCCGCCGTGATCCGTCCGTAGGGGTCAATGATCACCGAAATCCAAAAGCCGAACGCAAACGCAAACCACCAAAAGGAAGCACGGAGGGCAAACAGCGGCCCAAACAGTTTGCGAATGCCATCCCCTTCCTTGCTTACCAGGGTGACGATAATCGCCGCCAGCGTTGGTCCCACGCCCCCCAAGAGGCTGAGCAATGGATGATCAAAGGGGAAAAGACCGCGGCCGTACAACGCCTGCGGAAACCACCCCAGCCAGGAAAGCACAAAGGCCAGGATGTAAGACGCGGTCACAGGATGACGTCTTATCGTGCTGGCTAGATGGTCCATGGTGTGCCTTTCTTGCTGAGGTGGAAACAGGCAGCCATCAGTTCGCGGTTCAGCCTCACACGGAGCATAGCGAAATGTGCTGGCTGGAAGGACTGATAGGGTGGCCTGATCGTTCCGGGACAGGTCCTCGAGGTGTAGAGGTGCGCTCTCCGGCCTGGCTTGTGCCCGGGGCGGGATCGCTTCGCCTAAAGTGCAAAACAAAAAGACCGCGGCTGATACACCCCATCAGCCCCGGCTACTTTCGTGTGGGCGGTACAAGACTTGAACTTGTGACCTCAGCGATGTCAACGCTGCGCTCTAGCCAACTGAGCTAACCGCCCGATACTGATCTAATTATAACCGTGGGCTGGCGATTTGGCAAATCCGTCCCCCAAGGGGCTTGTACGGCTATTCGGCGCGTAACTATTCAGGCCGATTGAAATCGCCCATCCTGGGCACTTCGTGCCAGCCCTCGCCCCGAAGGGCTCGGCCCGAGGGGGTGTCGGCCTCCGCCGACACCCCTCATGTATGCATCATGAGAAGGGTCGGCGAAAGCCGACCACTGGCCGCAGGCCCCAAAAGGGTGACGCCTCGGGCGAGCCCTCGGCGTGGCCCTTCCAGTCACCGCCGAATAGTTACTTCGGCGCAAGCCATTGCTTTCGCTGCGCACGCCTACCGGTCCAGAGAGCCTCAGGCCGCGCGCTTCAGAGGCAGAATAGCGTAAAGCCGCTCCCGGGCCCCTTCCGGCAGCTCCTCATGGCCATAGGTGCGATAGAGCAGGATGGTCTTGCGCAGGGTGTCCACCATGATGCGGCAGTTGCCGCAGGCGGCCATATGGCGTTCGATCTCCGCACAGAGCTGTTCGTCCAGTTCTCCATCCAGGTATTCAGACAGCGCGGCTAATATCTCATCACACGGCACGGGACCCATCCTCCCCATGGGCATCCTCGCCCCCTCGCCGGCCCACGGCCCCGGCTGATGTGAAATAGGCCGTGAGGTGTTCCCGCAACGCCAGCCGCGCCCGATGCAGCCTGACTTTGACGTTCGTCTCCGTCAGGTCGAGGATGGCAGCCGTCTCGGCCGTTGAGAGCCCTTCGATATCCCGCAGCACAAACACGCTGCGCAATGTCTCGGGCAGAGCTGCCACCCCTTCGGCCAGGACGTTGCGCAGTTCACTGCCGAGCAGGATCTCATCAGGCAGGGTGGACCAGTCCACCAACTGGCGTGGCAGGGCCTGCCCCTCATCGGTTGCCAGCGGTTCGTCAATGGAAGTGAGCGGTACCGAATGCTTTCTCAACCGCATCAGGGCTGTGTTGTAGGCAATGCGATAGAGCCATGTGCTCAGCTTGCTGCGGCCCTCAAAGCGGTCCAGGGCCCGGAAGGCGCTAAGGAACGTCTCCTGGAGCACCTCTTCCGCTTCCTGCGGGTTGTTCAACAGGCGCAGGGCCAGGTTATAGACCGTGCCCGAGTGGCGTTCCACCAGCTCAGTGAAGGCGTGGGGGTCGCCGGCCTTCAGGGCGGCCACCAGTTCGCTCTCGCTGTGTTCAGGCACGATCGTGCCTCCTCTGATGATTTCCCCCTGTCAGAGGTTACGCGGCGTAGCTCCGCACTACCTGGGCCGGGGCAGCCCCGGCATGCCTCACATCAGCTCGGCCAGCTTTTGCCGCGAGGCTGCCGCGATTTGCTCGTGCAGGCTCTGGCCGTGGGCATCCATGGTGACCACAGCCGGGAAGCCGGCCACCCGGATCACCCAAAATGCCTCGGGGACGCCCAGCTCCTCCTTTTTGTAAACAGCCACTACTTCCGCCACCGAGCTGGCAATCAGGGTGGCGGCGCCGCCCACAGCGTGCAGGTAAACCGCCCCATGGTCGCGGCAGGCAGCCAGGGTCTTGGGGCCCATGCCCCCCTTGCCGATCACTGCCCGCAACCCAAAATGGGCGATGACATCCGCCTCGTAAGGCTCCTCACGGATACTGGTTGTCGGGCCGGCCGAGACGAAGTGCCAGCGCCCCGTCGCGTCCTGGCTCACCACCGGCCCGCAGTGATAGATCGCACCTCCCCGCAAGAGGCGTTGGAGCTCGCCATACAGGGCCTGCTCGCTATCTGGGATGCTCTGGGGGCGGATGAAGTTATCAACCATGTACTTGTGGGCCGCATCGCGCGCGGTGACCACGATGCCGTGCAGGCGCACCTGATCCCCTACGTGCACGGCCCGGATCGCTTCCTCGCTGATAGGAATATGCAGGTCTACAACGGGCATGGCTATGGCTCCTTGTGACTACTGAATTGTTACCTCACCGTGGCGATAGATAAGGGTGCGGCGCCGGTCGGCCCAGCACATGTACGACGCGGTGACGAAGTAGCTGGCGGGCAGGCGTTCCAGCGAGTCTATCTTCACCGTCAACACCGTGGTTTTGCCGCCGAAGCCCATGGGCCCAATGCCAAGTTGATTGGCCTCCTCAGTAAGCCGCTTCTCCAGGGCAGCCAGTTTGGGGTTGGGGTGCTGGTCGTCGAGCGGGCGGAAGAATTGCTCCTTCGACTTGATGTAGCCTGTTCCCCGGTCGCCGCCGATGGCCACACCGATGATGCCAGGCGCGCATCCCATCCCTTGGGCCTGATAGACGGCATCAAGTACCGCGCGGCGTACCCCTTCCAGATCGCGGTCTGCACCGAGGCGGGTGTCGGGCAGGCTGTATTGCGCGCCCACATTCTCGCAGCCGCCCCCTTTCAGCATCAGGTCTACTTTGAGGTAGTCCTCTTCCCACTCTTCGAAGTGCAGGGTGGGGAACTCCTCCCCCAGGTTGTTGCCCAGGTTCTTGCCTGTCAGGGAATCCACCGAGTTGGGGCGCAGATACGAGCGCGCCGTAGCCTCGGCCACGGCAGCCCGGATCTGACGCTTGAGGGCCAGGGTAGACCAGCCGGCCGGGTAGTAGATGTAGAAGATGGGCGTGCCAGTGTCCTGGCAGATGGGGGTGGAGCGTTCGCGGGAGAGGCGGACATTCTCCAGGATGGCGTCGAGGGTGTTCTGGGCAGCCGAGCCTGCCTCTTCTTGCTCACGGGCCCGGCGCAAGGCCGCCTCGACATCGGCCGGCAGGTCGGTGGCGGCCCGGCGGATCAGCTCAATGAAATGGTTGGTCAGGTCTTCCATGTGGTTGCCTCCCTGCAACATAACAGATGGCCGCTGAAGTTTGGGGAGCCGGGTTGCCGTATTATAGCCTGATCTGATGGGCAGTCAAAGCCATATAGAGGCGTTTGGCCAGGTGGTGCTCACGGCACCGCAACGGAAGGTGCAGGCCACCCGGACAGGCATGGCGACCGTGCGCGGCATCTGGCAGGCGCGCACGAGGGATCTGATAGCTGCCCAGGGCCCGGGAGACTGCTCTGGCCGGCGAACACACCCCTTGATCTTTGCATGGGCGATTTCGCGGCCCAACCCTACTTATGCTATAGTGGGAACACCACAGTTCAAGGAGAAGTTTGCTATGGTGCGTCGTGTAGATCCGGTATGGAAAGGCGCCATGCGGATCAGATTCGATTTCAACAACCTGATGGCTGATGCCATCGGCGAGGCCCACGGCTTCACCGAGGCAGAACTGGACGACTTCGCC
>DAOTZS010000025.1:0-6949 GCA_034434335.1 Anaerolineae bacterium | reverse complement strand
CCACGAAGCGCCGCACCCCGCTGCCATAACTCTGCCCCACGTGCTGGAGCTTCAACAGCAAACCATTAGTTGTCGGCATACGTCTACTCCATCCGATAACGTTCTTCTGCCAGGCGATAGAGCCGGCGCCAGACCAGGCGGTTGATCACCATGACGGCCAGTATCATGGTCGCTGTAGCGGCCAGCAACAGGTGATAGTCGCCCGAAGCTGTAGCGCCAGCGATCAGCGCGCCGATGCCAGTCGTCTGTAAAGTGCGGCCCCCAAACTCCACGTGCTCGGCCACAATGCTGGCATTCCAGGCGCCACCGCTGGCGGTAATGGCGCCGGTCACCAGGTAAGGGAAAAGGGCTGGCAAGAACAAGGTGCGCCAGCGCTGCCACCGGCTGAAGCGGAGCAGCGAAGCCGTATACCGCAAGTCTTGCGGAATGGCATTGGCCCCGGCAATTACATTGAAAAGCAGATACCACTGCGTGCCCATGAGCATCAGGAGCACAGCCGCTACGTTCAGCCCCCCTGGTAAGCGGGTCAGATAGAGCAGCAGCACCGGGAACAACGCGGTGGCGGGCACTGAGGCCAGGATTTGCACGATCGGTTGCAGCCAGCGTGCCAGCCGGTCATTCATGCCGATGGCCAGCCCCACCGGGACCGTCCAGCACAAGGCAATGGCCACAGCCACCGCCACACGCAGGAGGGTGGCCAGCAAACCCAGGCCGATGAGAGCCCAGTCGCGCAGAGGGGTTGCCACGAGCATGGCACCAGCCCGATAGCCACCATAGGCCATGGCCAGTGCTACAACCGCGGCTGCGCCGTAAAGGGCCCACGGCCTGGCCTGCCGCGGTTTGCTTTCCAGAGCCATAGGGAAACGGCGCAGCAACCACCCATCCACCCGGCTCCACAGAGGCCGGACCAAACCCGCAAGCAGGGAGCTGAGGTTAGAAGAGTGCACAAGAAGGTAACTCCAACGTCTTAAGGCGCATCCAGAGCCCAAAACGGAAGATGTTGCTTGCCTCACGCAGCTCGTTGGGGATCGTGGTCAGCGACTGGTACCAGGCAAAGGTCAGGTTCCAGGCCTGGCTGGTGAAGATCAGGACCACCGCCGCCAGCTCCACAGCCAGCTTCTCAGGCAAGACCGCGCTAAGGCTGAGCAGCACGACAGGCAAGAAGGAGAGGATAGGCACACTCTGGAGCACATCCAGCAAGGGTAACAGCACCTGTTCGGCGCGGTGATTGTAGGCTGCCACATAGCCATAGACCAGGGTAAACAGCAGCGAAAGCGCGTAGGCGCCCAGCATGCGGCTCAGGGAGAAGACCGCGTAAAGGGGCAGATTGGCCGGAGCCAGCGCGATCACCGGTCCGGTCACCTGGGCCGGCGCGCGCAGCGCCAGCCGCACGCCGGCATAAAGCAGAACTACCACGCCGATGATAATCGCTGCATCAGCCTTGCCAAACCGTCGCGCAGCAGGTTGTGATTGGCCAAAGATAACGGGAGTACGGGCCATGGCACCTCACGGGCGGTGTTGCTCACAGATGCTTCCGCATTCCGGGAACAGCCGGTAGCCCCCACGGGGCTCCCGGCCGCCGCCCAGAGGCGCCGGGGGCCAAGGGTGTGCAGAGCTCTATCCGGGCCGCGGCCGGCCTGCTGCAGCCGCCTGAAGGATGGCGAGCGCGCGCAAGCCCTTCACAGAGCCCTGGCCGGGGAATTGCCGCGGGGGCAATCTATTGGGTTGTCCAAGCCGGCCCCAGGCCGGCATCTTACTACCTGAACAAGGTTCACTCATATTATTCGCTGAGGTCATCCCGCTTCAACCTGAGCCTCAAACAAACATTTTAGTCCGCATCTGGGCACGAGTCAAAAAACGGCCCCGATAAGGTGTGCGCAGCGCACAAGCCCAGAGGATACGAGGGATGTCCTCTCACCCATCCCTCCATGTTGTGACTTACATCGAGCCGCTGCGCAGGCCGTCTGCAGGGCTGTTTTGACAGTCTAACTCTCTGGCTGGTATAATCCGCCGGGCATCAAGCCCTTCTGTCCCCTGCTCTCTTCCTCCAGGGGAGAGTCAGGAGGCAGGGATGAGTTACAAGCTGGACCCTGGCGAATCCTGGGGACACCTACACTTTGGGCTCGGCAACCCGGGAGGCACACGACGAGGGCTTCGCAGTAGTGGCTTTAGTTGCTTTCCGTTCCCGCCCGCCGCTTTTAGCAGTGGGCTCAGTTGTAAAGCCCCTCGGGACCGAGGCCTTCGGGGCTCAGAAATAGCCGGCAGGGCTTTTGTTGAATGAGCCCGACGGTTTACCGTGGGAGCCAACAAGTAACATGACATTACGCGCTATCGTGACTATCGGCCATCCAACACTGCGCCGCAAGGCGCACAAGGTCACCGAGTTTGGGCCCGCGCTCAGACAGTTGGTTAACGACATGATCGAGACCATGCGAGCTGCGCCCGGCGTCGGGCTGGCAGCTCCTCAGGTGGACGTCTCACAGCGGGTGATCGTGGTTGAGCTGCCGGCCGACGAGGAGAAGGGCGAGCCGGCGCAACTCTATGTCTTCATCAACCCGGAGATTGTCAAGGCCAGCCGGGAGATCGAGGAGGGTGAGGAAGGCTGTCTCTCTATTCCCGGGTATGTGGGCGACGTGCCCCGTCACACCATGGTGGTAGTGCGAGGCCAGGACGAATACGGCAAGCCGCAAAAGGTGCGCGCCTACGGCTATCTGGCCCGTATCCTCCAGCATGAGATCGACCACTTGAACGGCGTCCTGTTCATTGACCGGGTGACCGACCCGGCCAAGATCCGCAAGGTCACACCCGAAGAAGCCGCTAAACCCAGCGCCGAGGTCCGGGAGGCGCTGGCGCTGGCGGAGACAGTACCCGCTCTAGAGGCGAGCTGAAGCTAGCCTGTTAGATCAGCTTCCCTGCCCTGGGGGGAAAAAAACCACCCTATACCGATCTCTACGCCCCCTGGCAGGGGACGCCCCGCTGTGCGGGAAGCAAGCATGGGCCAGGCGTGAATAGGGTGAATTCCTTCTCTGGCCTGCCGTGGCTTCGTCCCCCTGGCCGGGTCTGGCTTCCGGGCCTGTGCCTGTTCGCAGCGAGGGTGCCTTCCTTTGGGGAGTGCGTCCCCTGCGGAGCTTGCGCTTGCATTTGGAGCGCTTCGACTCTGAGGTGCCAGGCACCTCTGGCGGGAAAGAGCACGCCAGAGCAGTGCTGGCGCGAGCGAAAGAAAGGGTGCGCCTTTCTAATGAAGCAAAACAGAGAGCGAAACAGTTGACCAAATTGGGCTTCCGGCCAATGGATGCTTTACATTTGGCTCTGGCTGAAGCAGGCGGAGCAGAATACTTTTGCACTTGCGATGACCGCTTGTTGCGGAGAGCAAAGAATGTGTTGGATTTGCGGGTGAAGGTAATGTCACCCGTGGAATTCGTCCAGGAGATTGCAAAATGACTGTGACGGTGAAACCTTTAGCAGAAATCAATCAACAGGCCATCCGCTTGCTGTATCAAGAGTTAGGAGTTGTGAACGCTGTGCGTTTTCTGAGGCAATTCACTGCTGGTTTTGGCAACTACGTAGAAGAACGAGATGCACTGTTTGCCAAGAAAAGCCTGGATGATATTGTAAGCGAAATTGAAGAGGAAAAAGGAACCCTGTCCGGTACCGGATGAAGCCGACAGCGCGCTTTGCCCGCTGAGGGTATGCACAGCGCATCAGCCGGGTAGGCTTTTTGATGTAGCTCTTACAACGAGGTATCCCCAGCCGCCAAAGAAGGACTGAAGGCGATGGATTTCTTCGAGGTTATTGCCGCGCGGCACAGTGTGCGCACCTACAGGCCCGATCCAGTGCCCGATGAGCTCATCATACGTTGCCTGGAAGCGGCGCGGGTCGCGCCTTCGTGGCGCAACGGCCAGTGTTGGCGCTTCGTGGTAGTGCGCGATCCTCAGATCATCGACCGCCTGGCAGCCCAACGGGTATATGGCTACCCGATTAACAGTTGGCTGCGTAGCGCACCGGTGGTCATTGTGGCCTGTGCGGACCCACGGGAAAGCGGCAAGCACGATGACCTGCCGTATTGGGCTGTGGATACGGCCATCGCCATGGAGCACCTGGTGCTGGCTGCCACCGCGCTGGGGCTGGGCACCTGCTGGATCGGTGGTTTCAACGAGGAGACGGTGCGCAGTCTCATTGGGGCGCCACCCCATATCCGCGTTGTCGCACTGACCCCTCTGGGTTACCCTGCGGAGCGCGAGGGCCTGATGGGCCGGGCGGTCAAGACGATTGCGCGCAGCCACAGCCGCAAGCCCCTGGCCCAGATCGTCCATTGGGGCCTATGGGGTGGCACCTCCGAGCTACCGGCGCAGGATATCCCACCAGGTGCGCGGGGCGAAAGCCAGCCAGGGTGAAATGACGCCCAGGTTGATGCCCGCGATTAGGCGGGCCAGATAAGGCCGCTGCCGCGCCCGATGGATCAGGATGCTGAGCGCGCGCGGGCTGGTAGCCAGGCGCAACAAGAGGCGCAGGCCCCGGAAGAGGCCTCCATAGCGGCGCCACAGACGCCAACCGTAAAGCCTCAGGATGCCAGCTCCTGCCTCTCCCCGTTGCAGCGCAGCATCTGCCACCTCGGCCGCCAGTTGGGCGCTCTCCAGAGCCAGGTCAATCCCCTCTCCTGTCACCGGGTTCACCAGCCCCAACGCTTCACCCACCAGCAGGAACCCTGGGCCAGCCGGCCGGCAACGCGGGAAATCGGTCCGCAATGGATAGCCCCGGGGCAAGTCCAGGGGCTGGGCCGCGCGTAGCCTGGGGTGGCGGTCCAGGAACGCGGCAAGCTCATGGCGCAGGTTCGGCACCGCGCCACCATTGCGGGCCAATACACCCAGCCCAATATTGGCGCGGCCATCGGCCAGCGGGAACACCCACCCATAACCAGGTGTTAGTTGGCGATCGAAATAGAACTCGAACTCATCGCCCAGCTCTGGCACGCCGGCAAAGTAGCCCCGGATAGCGTTAATGCCGGCCGGCATCTGGTTCAACAAGCCGAACGCACGCAGCAGGCCGATCTGGGCCCCTGTGGCCAGGATGACCAACCGCGCCCGGGCCGCCACCGGGCCTTCCCGCGCCTCGCCCTCGACGCCCGCCACCCGCCCCGCGCGCCACAGCGGGCCAGTTACCCGCACCCCATCCCGAAAACGCGCGCCCTGGGCCATGGCATGTCGGCGCAGAAGGTCGTCGAGTTCGGCGCGGGGTATCGTCAGCCCAAAAGGGGGCAGCCCCAGGCTGTGGTCGCCGAAGCGCAGATGCCAGTCGCTGCCATCGGGTGCCACCAGCCGCGCCCCCTGGATGATCCGAGAGGGGCCGCTGGCCATCGCCGGCAGGAGCCCCAGGCGCTGCAAAGCAGCCACCGCGCGCGGGGTCAACCCATCGCCGCACGTCTTAGCGCGCGGGAACGTTGCGCGGTCGAGCAGCAGCACATCCCATCCGCGACCTGCCAGTAAGCTGGCCACCGCGCTCCCAGCCGGTCCTGCCCCTACCACAACTACCTCGGCCGTTTCCACCTGCTCTTCCATCCCGGCCATTCCCTTTTCTACCGGCCTATAGCTCCCCAGGCTGAAACAGACAGCAGGGAGGGGAAGTCCCCTCCCTGCTGTCGCAACCCCCTAAAGCCGAGGCACTGCCACCCCGGCCACCAGCCCTCACTCGGGCATTGGATCCAACGTCTTCTCGGTCTGCGGATCGAACAGGTGCATATTGTCCATGTTGACGATCAGGTCAATAACCTCGCCAGGGCGGGCATGGGTGCGCGGGTCAACCCGGGCGATGAACTGCCTGTTGCCCGTCAACAGGTAGAGGAAGATCTCATTACCCATCAACTCGATGACATCCACCTCAGCCTTAATGGGAGCCGGGGTGATGCCCGGTGCAGCATACTGGGCCGCATAGATGTCCTCAGGCCGGATGCCAAAGATCACCTTCTTGCCCTTGTGAGCAATGTAGTGTGGCTTCTTGTTATCCGGCACCGGCAGCTTGAACGTGCCCCCATCTACGTAGAGCTTGCCATCCTGCTCTACCAGGGTGGTGTCAAAGAAGTTCATCGAGGGGCTGCCGATGAAGCCCGCCACGAAGACATTGCCCGGGTGATCATACAGGTTCTGGGGCGAGTCCACCTGCTGCAAGATCCCGTCCTTCATCACCGCGATCCGCGAAGCCATGGTCATGGCCTCTACCTGGTCATGGGTCACGTAGATAAAGGTGGTGCCCAGCCGCTGATGCAGCTTGCTGAGCTCAGCCCGGGTCTGCACGCGCAACTTGGCATCCAGGTTGGAGAGGGGCTCGTCGAAGAGGAAGACCGCCGGGTCACGCACGATGGCACGGCCCACCGCCACGCGCTGGCGCTGACCACCGGAGAGCTGCTTCGGCTTGCGATCCAGCAGTTGGGAGATGCCCAGGATCTCAGCAGCCTCCTTCACCCGCCGATCTATCTCGGCCTTGGGGGTCTTGCGCAACCGGAGGCCAAACGCCATGTTGTCATACACGCTCATGTGGGGGTAGAGCGCGTAGCTCTGGAACACCATGGCGATATCGCGGTCCTTGGGCGGCACGTCATTGACCAGGCGATCAGCGATATAGATGCGCCCATCGGTAACCTCTTCCAGGCCGGCCAGGAGGCGCAGGCTGGTGGTCTTGCCACACCCTGACGGGCCTACGAAGACCAGGAACTCCTTGTCGGGGATCTTGATATCGAGGTCGTTGACTGCCACCACGTCGCCAAAACGCTTATAGACATGTTCGTAGGTTACACTGGCCATCTGGTGTACTTGCTCCTTATCTGGTTCAGATTCAAGCTATAAGCCGGGCAGACAGAACTGTTCGGTCGGGCACGCACCATCCCCGATTGAACGGCTGGGCCTGACCCGCACACGTCCAATGGCCAAGATCGGGTTGAGGTGAGGGCCACGGGCAT
>DAOTZS010000024.1:0-16900 GCA_034434335.1 Anaerolineae bacterium | reverse complement strand
GCCCTTAGCTCGCGCTGCCGCTTGACTTCTCCACCAGTTCCAATACCACCATCTCAGCGCCGTCGCCGAAGCGCGGCCCCACCCTAATCATGCGGGTATAGCCCCCGGGACGGTTCACGAACCGCGGCGCGATTTCGTCGAATAACCGCTTGGTGACCTGTGGGTCGGTGATGACGCGC
This sequence comes from Anaerolineae bacterium, assembly GCA_034434335.1. Classification (GTDB taxonomy): domain Bacteria; phylum Chloroflexota; class Anaerolineae; order CG2-30-64-16; family CG2-30-64-16; genus DAOTZS01. The sequence goes on along the minus strand of DAOTZS010000024.1, from coordinate 16,721 downwards.
GCAGCCAGGCGCCGCGCATGCACGGGATTACCACCTGCGGCCAGGCCGCGCTTGGCAATCGTGATCAGGTGTTCTGCCTGGCCTCGCATGGAACGGGCCTTGGCTTCGGTAGTTATGATGCGATCGCGACGGAATAGCTCGGTGATCAGGCCTCGCCACAAGGCCCGACGTTGGCCGCTGTTGCGGCCCAGTTTATATCCTGCAACCCGATGTCTCATCAGTCAGCTCCCCTTCACTGGGCCAGTTCAACCTCAACTTCTTCCTCTGTCTCCTCACCCTCTGCCACAGCGCCGGTGTCCCGTGAAGGCTTATAGGGTATGGTAGCCAAGAAGCCCTTGGCCTCCAGCCGGGCTATCAGCTCATTCAGCGACTTGCGGCCGAAATTGCGGATGGCCAGGATCTCCTCCTCTCCTTTGTCCAGCCGGTCCAGCACCTCACCCACCCGCGAGATGCCGGCGCGCTTCAGGCAGTTGTAGGCGCGCACGCTTAGCTCCAGTTCCTCGATGGGCACGTCATAGATGCGGCTGGGCACCGCGCGGGCTTCTTCCTCGACCTTCTCTGGAGGCAAGATCTCCGCGCCAGCGATCAGGGCCAGATGGCGCATCAGGATTGTCGCTGCCTCACGCAACGCCCCTTCTGGCGAGATGGTGCCATCGGTCCAGATCTCCAGGGTCAGGCGGTCGTATTTCGTCTGCTGGCCGATGCGGGCTCGTCCCACCGAGTAGTTAACCTTGCGCACGGGGCTGAAGATGGCATCCACAGGGATTTCGCCCAGGGGCAGTTTGCCCCGTTCTTCGGCCGGGGAATAGCCCCGCCCACGGCTTACCGTCAGCTCCAGGTCAAGGTCTACCTCGGGGGAATCGGCGGTCAGCAGCAAGAGCTCGGGGTTGACCACCTGCACCTCCGGCGGGCAGATCAGGTCCCCGGCGGTCACCGGCCCCTCGTTGCGCACTTCGACGTGCAGACGAACCGGCTCGTCCACCTCACAGCGCAAACGTAGCTGCTTGAGGTTGAGCAACAGGGCCGTGGTATCCTCGAGCACATGCGGGATGGGTGAAAACTCATGGTACACCCCGCTGATGCGCACCGATGTCACTGCTGCGCCAGGAAGGGACGACAGCAAGACACGACGCAGGGCATTACCCAGAGTGATGCCATAGCCGCTTTCCAAAGGGCCAATAATGAAACGCCCATAATTGCGCGCGCTGGCATCACGTTCGATTTTAGGCCATACAAAGTTCAACAAGGCTCCAACCCTCCTCCCCCGATCCAAGAGGGGGCCATCAACGGCTGTAGTACTCAACGACCAGTTGCTCGTTCAGCGCTACATCTATCGCCTGGCGGTCCGGCATGCTGAGCACCCGTCCCATCCAGCGCGTGGTATCCAACTCCAGCCATTCCGGTACCAGGCGCTCGCCCAGCCGTTCGGCCAGGGCCTTGAAATAGCCATTGCCCCGGCTGCTTGGGCGCACTTCGATCACATCGCCAACCTCTACCAGATACGACGGGATGTCGTGGTTGTGCCCGTTGAGCAGGAAGTGGCCGTGCCGCACCAACTGGCGCGCCTGAGCGCGCGAGTCGGCAAAGCCCAGCCGATAAATGACATTGTCCAGGCGACGCTCCAACATCACCAGGAGCATGGCGCCCGTCATACCCTTGACGCGCAATGCATTACGGAAGTAGCGGCGAAACTGGCGTTCTTGCACCCCATAAATACGCCGCGCCTTCTGCTTCTCCCGCAACTGCAAACCAAAATCAGATACCTTGCGCCTGAGCATCCCCTTCTTACCATGCATGCCAGGTGCATAGCCCCGCTTCTCAAACGCGCACTTGGGAGAAGAGCAGCGCTCGCCCTTCAGATAGAGCTTCATTCCCTCACGACGACATAACTTGCATACCGGATTTGTATGACGTGCCAATTGAACCCTCCTCAAAACCTTTCCCCGAGAGGTTTACGGCTTGGCGACCTTCATCCCTCTCCTGGATACACCATTCCCAGCCTACCGTCTGGCAGCCCGCCCGGCCTTTAAACCGCCAGGCTCTACCCACGCCTGCCAGGCGAAACACAAGCTCCCCACAACAGGGCTGCCCAGAGGGCTCAGCAGCCCTTTTATCTGGTCTGTTACCTCAGCAACGGCTCTTATACCCGTCGGCGCTTGGGTGGCCGACACCCGTTGTGCGGGATCGGCGTGACATCGGTGATGGAGCGCACCCGTAGCCCGGCGGCCTGGATAGAGCGGATCGCTGCCTCACGGCCGGGGCCAGGTCCCTTGATGAACACATCGGCCTCACGCATGCCGAGGTCCATAGCCTGCTTGGCAGCCTGGGTGGCAGCCATCTGCGCTGCATAGGGTGTGCTCTTGCGCGAGCCCTTGAACCCCACCGTGCCGGTGCTGCTCCAGGCCAGGGTGTTGCCCTGCAGATCGGTGACCGTGATGATGGTGTTGTTGAATGTAGACTGAATATGAATCTGGCCCTGGGGCACAACGCGCTTTTCCCGCCGTGGCCCAGCCCGCCGTGGGCGCCGACCAGTTCCCGTGGTTGCTGTTGGCATCCCTTTTCTTCTCCCTCAAATCATTGTCCGTCTGATGGCCGCCCGTCGCCCCATAAACGACTGTCCGGCCATGCCGCGAATTACTTGCGGGCACGCTTCTTCCCGGGCACCGTGCGCCGCGGGCCTCGCTTGGTGCGGGCATTGGTCCGCGTACGCTGCCCATGTACCGGCAGGTTCCGGCGATGACGCAACCCGCGGTAGCACCCAATCTCCTGCAGGCGCTTGATATTCATGGCAACTTCGCGGCGAAGGTCACCCTCTACCTTATAGTTCCGTTCGATCACCTCACGCAAGCGGGCTACCTGAGATTCGTCCAGATCGCGCACGCGGATATTGGGGTCTATCCCCGTCATGCGCAGGATCTCGCGACTGGACGACAGGCCGATACCATAAATATAGGTCAGGCCGATCTCAGTTCGCTTATCGCGTGGCAGGTCTACACCAGCAATACGAGCCATTGACTCCTCCCACTGTCATAGCGAGGGCCGCAACCCCAGCCATCCCCTGCTCAGGCCTCAGCCTTGGCGTTGCTTATGTTTGGGGTTGGAACAGATCACCCGCACCACCCCGCGACGCCTGATGATCTTGCACTTGGCGCAGATGCGCTTCACAGAAGGGCGAACTTTCATTTAGTTCCTCCTCGTCCCGAAAATGACCACCGCTCCACCTTACAGAACCGTCAATATCTGCGGTTCGCCATCCACGATGGCGATTGAATGCTCGAAATGGGCCGAGCGCTGCCCATCAGCCGTCACCACTGTCCACCCATCGGCCAACACGCGGGTTTGCCACGTCCCCGCGTTGACCATGGGCTCGATGGCCAGGGTCATGCCCGAACGCAGGCGAGGCCCTCGCCCGACCCCTGGTGGCACATAGTTGAGGATTTGCGGCTCCTCATGCATCCGCCGGCCCACGCCGTGGCCGGTGTACTCCCGCACCACCGAAAACCCTCGTGCCGTGACATACTCCTCGATCGCCCGGGAGATATCCATCAGACGATTGCCTTCCCTGGCTTGAGCAATGCCAGCCCACAACGCGCCTTCGGTGGCCTCCAGAAGGCGCCGGGTTAGCTCATCCACCTGGCCCACCGGATAAGTCCAGGCCGCATCCCCTACCCACCCGCGATAGATAGCACCCACATCTATGCTGATGATGTCGCCGGGCTCCAGCCAGCGGTTATGGTTGGGAATGCCATGCACCAGCTCCTCATTGATGGAAGCGCAGATGCTGGCCGGGAAGTCATTGCGCCCGGTATGAGGGTAGCCCAGAAAAGCGGGCACCGCGCCATGGCTGCGGATAATCTCCTCGGCCCGGGCATTCAGCTCTGCCGTGGTGACGCCGGGTCTGATCATCTCGTGCATGGCTTCAAGCACGCGAGCAACAATCCGGCCGGCCTCTCGCATCAAGGCGATCTCGGCCTTCGACTTCAAGATGATCATCAGCTCCCTGGCAAGACCTGGGTCGCCCGCACCGCTGCCAGCAGATCAGCCTGAACCTGCTCTATAGGCCGGTCGCCGTTGATGGTCAGCAGGACATGGTGGGCAAAGTAATATCCCACCAGGGGTGCCGTCTGTTTGTAGTAGACGAAGAGGCGGTTGCGCACCGTCTCGGGTTCATCGTCGGCCCGGCGGTAGAGCTCACCGCCGCACTTGTCGCACCGCCCTTCCACCCGGGGGGGCGAGAACACAACATGGTACATCGCCCCACAGTCGCGGCAGACCCGTCGGCCGGCAAGCCTGTTCACCACCACCTCGTCGTCAACTTCCAGCAAAGGTACCAGGCTGATCCGCTGGCTCTTCTCTGCCAGCGCCTTGTCCAGAGCATCGGCCTGGGCCAGGGTACGGGGAAAACCGTCCAGAATGGCACCCCCGGCGCAATCGGGCTGGGCCAGCCGCTCCATTACCATGGCGATGGTAACATCGTCAGGCACCAAAGCGCCCCGCTCCATATAGCCCCGGGCCAGCAGGCCCAAAGGGGTCTCGTTTTTCAGGTTCTCGCGAAAGATATCGCCCGAAGAGACCTGGGGCAACCCCAACGTCTCTGACAACATCCGGGCCTGAGTGCCCTTGCCGGCTCCCGGCGCCCCCAACATCACGATATAAAACGGCTGCTGCCCCGATGCCCTCATGTCGCCCCCAGCCAGTGGCCCGATCAGCCCACAGTCGCGGCCCCGCTCAGCGCCTGATAAATCCTTCGTAATGGCGCATCAGCAACTGGGCTTCAAGTTGTTTCATGGTGTCCAGCACCACGCCCACCACGATCAGCAGGCCCGTGCTGGAGATGAGCAAAGTGCTCCGCCCCAGGCTGGCCGTACCGCCAGCAAAGAGGACCTGCACCACCCAGGGCAAGATGGCCACCACCCCCAGGAACAGGGCCCCCACCAGGGTCACGCGGCCCAGGACCTTGTTCAGATACTTCTCGGTGGTCGGGCCTGGCCGGATGCCCGGGATGAACCCGCCCTGGCGCTGCAGGGTCTCGGCCAGGTTCTGCTGCCGGAACACCACATCAGTGTAGAAGTAAGTAAACCCGATCACCAGGAAGAAGTAGAAGATCCAGTACCACGAATACTGGGGGCTGAAGGCCCGGTATACGAAATTGGCAATCGAAGCCAGCCAGGTCGCCGACGAGTTCACCAGATAGCTGGCAATCGTGCTCGGGAAGACCAGGAAGCTGCTGGCAAAGATCAGCGGGATCATGCCAGCCGAGTTCACCCGGATAGGCACATGGGTGCTCTGCCCGCCCACCATCATCAGCCGATTACCGCGCATGGCGCGCACGCGCTTGCCATACTGGACGGGGATGCGGCGGTGAGCCTCCTGCACGATCACGATCACCACCACGGTGAGCACCGTGACCGTAGTAAAGATCAGCAACTGGCCCAGGCCACCGCGCACAACGGTGCGCTGGATATTCTGCGGCATACCCGAGATGATACCGCCGAAGATGATGATCGAAATGCCGTTCCCGATCCCCTGCTCGGTGATCAACTGGCCCAACCACATGGCCAGCATTGTGCCGGCCGTCAGGGTACAGATGATGGCCAGGGTACCCAGCGGATGCTCACGGAAGCCGAAGTCGGCCAGGACAGGCGCACCGCCCGCGGTGAGTGGCCGCGCCAGCAGGCTCGACTGCCCAAAGGCTTGCAACGCAGCCAGCGGGATGGTCAGGTAGTTCATGTACTGATTGAGTTTCTGGCGGCCGGCTTCGCCCTCTTTGTTCAACGCTTCCAAGGCCGGGATGATCGGGATCAGCAACTGAATGATGATGGAGGCGGTAATGTAGGGATACACCCCCATCGCCATCACCGAGAAATCGTCCAGGGCTCCTCCCGAAAGCAGGTTGAGCAGCCCCAGCAACTGATTGGCCTCAAAGATCTGGGCCAGGGCCTGGCGATCAACGCCTGGGACAGGGATATGAGCAGCCAGGCGGTAGAGCACCAAGATGCCCAGGGTGATCAACAACCTGCGGCGCAGGTCCGGCAACTTGAAAGCGTTGCGTACGGCTTCGATCATCGCACACTCCTTATGCGAGCGCCAGTTCCTCCACAGTGCCACCAGCGGCCAAAATCTTCTCCCGCGCTGTGGCGGAGAACTTGTGGGCCTTGACACTCAACGCGTGCTTCAGCTTGCCTTCACCAAGGATTTTGACCGGCACTGCAGCGGACTTGATCAGGCCGGCCGCGGCCAGGACCTCAGGGGTTACCTCGCTCTGCGGCGCGAACCGATTCAGGCGTTCGACGTTGACGGTGGCATACTCAATGCGCCAGATATTGGTAAAGCCGCGCACATGAGGCAGGCGGCGCACCAACGGCAATTGACCGCCCTCAAAGTAAGGCCGCACCCCGCGGCCTGAGCGCGCATTTTGCCCTTTGGTGCCACGCCCGGCTGTCTTCCCTCTGCCTGCAGAGATGCCGCGGCCCACCCTGATGCGCTTCTTATGCGCACCTGGTGCCGGTTGTAAATCGTGTAGCTTCATCGTATCCCTTCCCCATGACGACCGCCGACCACCAACGTAACTATTCAGCGGTGACTGGAAGTCACCCTTGTGGGGCCTGCGGCCAGTGGTCGGCCTTCGCCGACCTTTCTCATGATGCATACATGAGGGGTGTCGGCGGAGGCCGACACCCGGCACGAAGTGCCCAGGAGGAGCGATTTCAATCGGCCTGAATAGTTACCCACCAATTATCTGCCGGCGCGCCTCCCTAGTTGTCTACCTCTTCCACTGTCACCAGATGGCGGACTTTATGGAGCATGCCGCGCACCACCGGCGTATCCGGCAGTTCTACGCTCTGGCCCAATCTGCGTAGGCCCAGACGAGCCACTGTATCTTTCTGGTCTTTCTTCACGCCGATGGCGCTGGTGGTATAGGTGACACGCAACCTCTTCTCCCTACTCCACATCACGCCCTCCTCGCAACCAGAAAGGGGTCAGGGCTTCGACCGGCCGGCCACGGCGCTTGGCCTCTTCCACCGGGTCCTTGAGCATGGTCAGGGCTTTGAAGGTCGCCGCCACCACGTTCAGGATGTTCGAGCTGCCCTGAGACTTGGTCAGGATGTCGTGGATCCCGGCTGCCTCGAGCACAGCACGCACACCACCGCCGGCGATGACGCCGGTACCGGGGGACGCTGGCCTGAGCAACACCCGGGCTGCGCTGAAGTCGGCCACCACTGGATGAGGAATCGTGGTCCCCACCAGCGGGATACGGCGCATAACCTTGCGGGCGCGCTCGGTTGCTTTGCGCACCGCATCGGGCACCTCACGCGCCTTGCCCACCCCAATGCCAACCTGTCCGTGGTTGTCGCCTACTACTACTACTGCCCGAAAGCTGAACCGTCGGCCGCCTTTCAAAACCTTGGCCGTCCTGGTGATATGGACAACCCGTTCGTCAAGCTGCTCGTGTTCTTCCTCTGGCTCTTGCTCGCGCTGTCGGCGTCGCTCCCTGGCCTGTTCGCGTTCTCGATCCTTCTTGCCTGGCATCAGTCCTCCTGTGTCGTGCGGACGTCAAAGCTCTATCCGGATAAAATGCCCGCGCGCGGGCAGATGGGCCCTAGAATTCCAGCCCACCCTCGCGTGCTGCTTCGGCCAATGCCTTCACCCGGCCATGATAAGGATAACCACCTCGATCAAATACCACCTTCTTCAGCCCTTTAGCCAGGGCCCGCTCTGCCAGGACCCGCCCCACGCGCGCCGCCTGCTGAGACTTGGTCAACCCCTTAAGCTGCTCGCGCAACTCTGGATCGAGGGTTGAGCTCGACACCAGGGTATGTCCCAGGTCATCGTCAATCACTTGCGCGTAAATGTGCTGCAGACTGCGAAACACGTTCAGGCGAGGGCGCTCGGCAGTGCCATGAATACGCTGTCGAATGCGTGCATGCCGGCGCTTGCGAGCCGCCTGCTTCGAATTAGTAGCCATTACTCCAATCCTCCTCACCAGCCGGGACGTCTAGACCCCGGGTTCCGACCGCTCCACAGGCCGAAACCCCTCCCTGGATATGAAAGCCCAATCTGGCCCTGTCGGGCTACTTGCCCTTACCGCCCTTGCCGCCTTTGGCACCCACCTTGCCGCTCTTGCCCGCCTTCTGGCGGATAACTTCTCCGCTGTAACGTATACCCTTGCCCTTGTATGGCTCGGGCGGACGCAGGTCGCGAATATGCGCGGCGATCTGGCCCACCAGCTGCTTGTCAATCCCCGACACCGTGATCTGCCGACCGGTCTTGTCAACCTCAAAGGTGATCCCCGGAGGGGGCACGATTTCCACTGGATGGGAATAGCCCACGACCACTACCAGGTTCTTGCCCAGCATGCTGGCCCGATAGCCAACCCCTTCGACTTCGAGAACTCTGGTAAACCCCTTGCTGACCCCGGTCACCATATTCTGGAGCAGTGCCCGGCTCAGGCCATGCAAAGCCCGATGGATCTTGGCATCCGAAGGCCGGAACACCTGGATCCACCCATCCTTCATCTCAAAACGCATATCCGGCGGAAACTGGTACTGCAACTGCCCTTTCGGCCCACTGACCGTGATCAGATTGCCCTGACCAATCGTCACGCTGACACGCGGGGGCAGCTCCACCGGCATCTTACCGATACGAGACATCTTGCCTGCCTCCTCGGGAATTCACCCCTACCAGACGTAGCACAAAACCTCGCCACCGACCCCTAACCGCCGCGCTTTGTGCCCGGTCATGATGCCCTGAGGCGTGCTGAGGATGGCAATGCCCAGGCCACTCATCACCCAAGGGATCTCAGTGCGTTTGACATATACGCGCCGGCCCGGTTTGCTGACGCGCTTCAGCCCGGCAATGATCGGTTTGCGGTCCTGATCGTATTTCAGGACCAGGCGCAGACGGGGTTGGGGCAAGTCCTTGGTTACCTCAAAGTCCCGGATAAAACCTTCTTCTTTGAGAATGCGCGCGATCGCGATCTTCATCTTCGAACCCGGCACCACGACCTGTTTCTGCCGTACCATGATGCCGTTCCGAATGCGGGTCAGCATATCAGCAATTGGATCACTAACCATTACCCTGTCACTCCTGTAAGAAGGCCGCCAGTCAACTACGCCAGGCCTCGACATGGCATGGGCAGCTCTTGGCGGCCCGGCCGAGATCCCCAGGCGGCAGCAACCCCTGCCCGTGCGAGCCCCGCCTGCGGGGAAACCGGGCTAGCATACAGCTTACCAGCTAGATTTGACTACGCCGGGCAGGTTGCCCTTCAAAGCCTGATCGCGAAAGCAGATACGGCAAAGGCCAAACCGACGTATGTAACCGTGCGGGCGCCCGCAGATACTGCAACGATTATGCACGCGCACAGCATACTTGCGGCGCTTCTCACGCCACGCCATACATTTCTTAGCCAACCTGTTTCCTCCTGTTGCCGACGGATTTACACCCTATCCCAGCGGCCCCACATCTGAGCTCAGCGCGAACGGAATGGCATCCCAAGCAACTGCAGTAATCGGCGGCCCTCCTCATCGGTCTTCGCCGTCGTCACGATGGTCACCGACATCCCGCGCACCTTGTCAATCTTGTCGTAGTTGATCTCCGGGAAGACCAACTGCTCGCGCAGGCCCAGGCTGTAGTTGCCGCGGCCATCGAAGGAATCGGGTGAGACGCCGTGGAAGTCGCGTTGCCGTGGCAAGGCGATGTTCATCAGGCGATCCAGAAAGCTCCACATGCGCTCCCGGCGCAGCGTCACCATCACGCCAATGGTGTTGCCTTCCCGCAGCTTAAAGGCGGCGATAGAGCGCTTCGCTTTCGTGAACACCGGTTTCTGGCCGGTGATGGTCGCCAGATCGCTTGCGGCAGCATCCAACGCTTTGGCGTTCTGCAACGCCTCTCCCAGCCCGATGTTTATGACGACTTTCTCCACGCGCGGCACGCTCATAACGTTAGCGTAACCGAACTCTTTCTGCATTGCCGGCACCACTTCCTGTCGGTACCGCTGCAGCAGTCTTGGTACTGCCATCCACACCCCCAAGGCTTTTAGGTATCTCCGTAGGGCGAGCTTTAGCTCGTCCTGTAGGATGAGCTTTAGCTCGTCTTGTAGGATGAGCTTTAGCTCGTCCTGTAGCACAGGCTTCAGCCTGTCCTACAACCTCAAATGTCTATCATCTCTCCGCACTTCTTGCACAGGCGCGAGCGGCTGCCATCGGCGTGCACCACATGCCCCACCCGGGTAGGCTTGTTGCACTTGGGGCAAACCAGCGCCACGTTTGAGATATGGATAGACGCCTCCCGCTCGATAATGCCGAATTGCGTATTTATGTCGCCCGTGCGCCGTTGATGCTTCTTGATCAGGTTGATGCCCTGCACTACCACGCGATCGCCGGCAGGGTTGCGTTGGCCGGCACGCCGACCCTTGCCCCACTTGGCCCGGATTACGCGCTGAACCACGCCCTCTTGACCGCGGTCGTCGCCCTGTAATACGCGTACCTTATCGCCCTTTTTGATGTCCATTTGCACCCCTCTCCCTGGCCGTGGCACCCCGTATGCTTGTAAGAGCGGCTCTGACCTGAGATGGTGGCCGAAATTGACTGATACGGTAGCCAGGTCCTTGCCCAAGTGCCTGGCATATCGTCAGTCAAAATCCGCCACTGCCGACGCCAAGAGCCCCTCACAACACCTCTGGAGCCAACGAGACAATCCGCATAAAGCCCAGGTCGCGCAATTCGCGCGCCACCGGCCCAAAGATACGCGTGCCGCGTGGTGCCTTATTTTGATCAATGAGCACCGCGGCATTATCATCGAACCGGATGTGAGAGCCATCCTCCCGGCCATACGGATACTTCGTACGCACTACCACCGCCCGCACAATCTCACCGGGTTTCACAGCCCCATTTGGTGTGGCTCGTTTTACGCTGGCGATGATGATATCGCCAATACGTGCATAACGCCGCTTGGAGCCCCCCAGCACCCGGATGCAGAGGATCTCTTTAGCACCTGTGTTGTCGGCTACTACGAGCCTGCTTTCCTGCTGGATCATTGCGACACCTTCATTATCACCTGAGATTACCGCCCCCGTCGCTATTCAGCCTCAAGTAAGCTCGTATCAATCTGGGCTCCGCGCTGGAGGATAGCCTCCACGCGCCAGCGCTTCTCCCTGCTCAGGGGGCGAGTTTCTACAATACGCACCTCATCACCCACAAGGCATTCGTTATGCTCGTCATGCGCCTTATAACGTTTGCTGATGCGAATGACCTTCCCATACAGGCGATGCCGTCGGGTGCGTTGTACTTCAACCACCACAGTCTTATCCATCTTATTACTGACGACCTTGCCTACCAATCGTCTACGCCGCTCTTGCATCGCCTATTCCTCCTGTGCAGCAGCCAACTGGCGCTCGCGCAGGATGGTGCGCAGCCGGGCAATCTCCCGCCGCACCTGACCCAGGCGAGCTGTATTGCGCAATTGACCGGTGCCAAGTTGAAAGCGCAGGTTAAGCTGCTCCTGATAAGCCTCATCCAGGCGCCGTGCAATCTCAGCATCTGAGAGGCTACGGATCTCGCTGGTGCGCATCAGGCCACCTCCTCAACCTCGCGACGGATGAACTGGGTCGGTATAGGCAGCTTGTGGGAAGCCAGCCGCAACGCCTCGCGGGCAGCCTCCTCCGACACCCCAGCGACTTCAAACAGCACCAGCCCAGGCCGCACCACGGCCACCCAATACTCCACCGCGCCCTTACCGCCACCCATGCGTGTTTCCGCAGGCCTGGCCGTCACCGGATGATCGGGAAACACGCGGATCCACAACTTGCCGCCGCGGCGCAGATGGCGCACGATGGCGCGACGCGCGGCCTCGATCTGGCGGCTGCTAACCCAGGCTGGCCCCAAAGCCTGCAACCCATAGTCGCCGAACGCGATCTGGTTGCCACGGCTGGCCACCCCTTTGCGACGGCCCCGATGAACTTTACGATACTTCACGCGCTTTGGCATCAACATACGCCCTGCTCCTTATGGCCCTTTTTCCAGTGTAACTATTCAGGCCGATTGAAATCGCCCCTCCTGGGCACTTCGTGCCGGGTGTCGGCCTCCGCCGACATCCTTCACATATGCATCATGAGAAAGGTCGGCGAAGGCCGACCACTGGCCGCAGGCCCCAAAAGGGTGACTTCCAGTCACCGCTGAATAGCTACTCTCCAGTTTAGTCGCCGGCCAACATACCCTCCGGGCTGGCTCAAGACTAGACCTCTGGCAGCACGTCGCCCTTGTAGATCCAGACCTTGATGCCAATACGCCCATAGGTGGTCAAGGCCTCACTGCGGGCATAGTCAATCTGGGCCCGCAGCGTATGGCGTGGTACACGGCCTTCACGCACCATTTCCACCCGGGCCATCTCCGCACCTGCCAGCCGTCCGCCGCAGCGAATCATGCACCCCTTAGCACCTGCCCGCAAGGCACGCAAGACCGCCTGCTTCATGGCACGCTTATGGGAAATGCGGCGCTCCAACTGTTCGGCGATACTCTGCGCCACCAGATACGCATCCAGCTCTGGACGCTCGATCTCGGCAATATCCAGCTTGACACGTTTGTTGGTGAGCTTCTGCAACTCAGCACGAAGCTCGTTGACCATAGCGCCCTTGCGGCCGATTACCACCCCCGGCTTGGCCGAATGAACGGTAACCCGCACCTGATTGGGTGGAAAGCGTTCGATCTCGATCTTCGAAATGGCTGCATCGGGCAGCCTGGCAACCACCAACTCGCGAATGGCCCGATCTTCGGCCAACAAGTTCGTATATGTGCGGCCCTCGGCATACCAGCGCGATCGGTGCTGCTCAATCAAGCCCAGACGAAAACCTATCGGGTGTACTTTGCGGCCCAAAGCTGCCTCCTGCTATCTATAAAACCAGATACGAAAAATGCCTATTCGCGCTCTTCCAGGACAACGGTGATATGCGAAGAGCGTCGGATAATGGGCTTAAAACGCCCGCGTGCCCCAAACCGTCGCCACCGCCTGAGCGGCGCCCCATCAGCGGTGATCGAAGCAATATACATGTCCTCCCGGGCCAGCCCCAGGTTCTCCTCAGCATTGGCCAGCGCTGAAGCAATGGTCTTGGCTACCGGCAGCGCGGCTGCCTGCGTCATGTACCGCAGCACTTCCAGCGCTTGCTCGGCGTTCATGCCCCGCACCTGCTCGATCACCCGCCGCGTCTTCTGGGGTGAAACACCCACATATCTGCTGACTGCCCGCACTTTCATCTCGCTACCTCACCCTCACAGGAAGCTCTGCGATCACCCGCCTCAGCAGGCACTACCGTGAACTCTTCCTCTCGCTCTTCACGTGCCCCCGGAAAAACCGCGTGGGGGCAAACTCGCCCAGCTTGTGGCCCACCATGTTCTCGGTGATGTAGATGGGCACATGGCGTCGGCCGTCGTGCACGGCAATGGTATGACCAACCATCTGCGGGAAGATTGTCGAAGCCCGGGACCAGGTCTTGATCACCTGCTTCTTGCCGGTCCGGTTCATGGCCTCAATCTTCTTCAGCAGCTTGGCGTCTACAAACGGGCCCTTCTTCAGAGATCGAGACATAACAGACTATTCTCCCTGCTACTTGCTACTGCGCCGGCGCACAATATACTTGTCGGTGGCCTTGTTCTTGCGGGTCTTGTAACCCAGGGCTGGTTTGCCCCAAGGGGTCTTAGGCCCAGGCATGCCGATCGGGGAACGGCCCTCACCACCCCCGTGCGGATGGGAGTCGGGGTCCATCGCCGAACCACGCACCGTCGGGCGCCAGCCCAGCCAGCGCTTGCGGCCCGCCTTACCCAGGCTGATGTTGGCATGGTCGGGATTGCTCACCTGGCCGACCGTGGCCATGCAGCTTGCCAGTACCCGCCGCACCTCACCGCTGGGCAGACGCACCAGCGCATATTCCCCTTCCCTGGCCATAAGCTGGGCTTGAGTGCCAGCCGAACGGACCAACTGGCCACCCCGGCCAGGGTAAAGCTCAATGTTATGCACCATGGTGCCCAGGGGGATGTTGCGCAACGGCAATGCGTTGCCCACCCGGATCTCTGCCTCTGGCCCCGACATCACCTGCGCACCCACCTGCAGGCCCAATGGGGCCAGGATATAGCGCTTCTCGCCATCGGCATAGGCGACCAACGCAATCCGTGCAGAGCGATTAGGATCATACTCAATAGAAACCACGCGGCCCGGCACACCGAACTTGTCACGCTTGAAATCTATAACCCGATAGAGGCGTTTATGTCCGCCCCCACGATGGCGTATGGTAATCCGGCCAGCATTATTCCGCCCGGCCACCCGTTGCAGTGGCCGCAAAAGCGAGCGTTCAGGCGTCGTGCGGGTGATCTCCTCAAAAGTTGAAGCGGTCATCCCACGCCGGCCAGGACTGGTAGGCTTATAAATCTTGATCGCCATGCACCTCTACTCCTCAAACCCTGGCAAATACACCGGCCATGCGCCGGAGGGCAGACGATACCTTCGCCACTTTCGCCGTCTGCCGATAAACTGTCAGACACCTTCAAAGAGCTGGATCGTGTCACCAGGGGCCAGCGTCACGATCGCCTTTTTCCACGCCGGCCGTCTGGTGACGATCAGACGCCCATAACGCCCTTTCCTGGCAGGGACATTCATAATCCGTACATCGGTCACCGTGACGTTGAAAACCGTCTCCACGGCATCTTTTACCTGCATCTTATTGGCCCGCCGGTCCACCTCAAAAGCGTACTGATTGGCCGCCGTAGCCTGAGCGAAACTCTTCTCGGTAGTCAACGGGCGTTTCAGAACCTGATAGACATGCATCAGAAGGCCTCCTTCGGAGCCCACACCGGGTCACTGCCTCAGCCCAGGATCTGCTCAATGACCCCCAGGGCAGCCAGAGGGATTACCAGGTAGTCGTAGGTCAACAAGTCCCGGATGTTCAAGTAGTGAGCCCGGAGCAACTTGACGTCGGGCAGGTTGCTGGCCGCGCGCTCGACAGCCCAATCCCTATCAGGCATCAGGATCAGCGCGCTGGAGTCCACCGCCAGGCGCTCAAGAGCCTGGGCCATCTCCCGCGTGCGGGGCTCGCTGATCGTCAGGGCATCCAACACGATGATCTTGTCCTCGGCAGCCTTGGCCGAGAGGGCCGAACGCAGGGCCGCGCGGCGCATCTTGCGCGGCATACGCTGCTCATAGGAACGGGGGACAGGGCCGAAGACCACCCCTCCGCCCCGCCACTGGGGCGCGCGTATGGAGCCCTGGCGGGCCCGGCCGGTGCCCTTCTGGCGCCATGGCTTGCGGCCGCCACCCGAGACCTCACCGCGAGTCTTAGTCTTATGGGTGCCCAGGCGCGCGTTAGCCAGTTGCCGCATCAGCGCCTGGTGCATCAAAGGCTTGTTAATCGGCGCAGCGAAGATGGCATCGGCCAGCTCGACCTGACCCACCGTTTCGCCTGCCATGTTCATCAATGCGACTTGCATGGTCACTTCCTCACCCCTGACGGCCACTTAAGCCTTGCGCGCCTCGGTGATCAGCAGCAGACCACCCTTGGCGCCCGGCACTGAGCCACGCACGGCCAGCAGATTGCGCTCGGGGTCTACCAGCACCACCCGCAGGTTAGAGATCGTCACTGCCCTGTTGCCCATATGGCCGGCCATTCGCTTGCCCTTGTACAGCCGGCCAGGCGTGGTGCCTGAGCTGCTGGCTCCAGGTGCTCGCAGACGGTCTGACTGGCCATGAGTACGCGGCCCCCCACGGAAACCGTGGCGCTTCACACCACCCTGGAAACCGCGGCCTTTGGAAACGCCCCTCACGTCTACCCGATCCCCCACCGCGAAGACATCAGCCAACAATTTCTGACCCAGCTTGTACCGCTCCAGCTCGGCAGCCTTAACGCGGATTTCGCGCAACACACGCAAGGCTGGCAGGTTCAAGTTGCGGCGACGCAGATGCCCTAGCTGCCCTTTAGTCAGCCGCCGAGGCTCAGTCGGCTCGAAGCCGAGCTGAATGGCGGTGTAGCCATCATTCTCCTGGGTCTTGATCTGGGTGACGTAACAAGGACCGGCCTCGATGATAGTTACAGGCACTACCGCCCCACGCTGGGTAAGCAGTTGTGTCATACCGACCTTACGGCCCAGAATACCTTTCATGTGTCCTCCCCCGGGACTGGCGTGATCCCCTATAGCCGGGACCGCATCATCCCACCTCTGGGGGCCATCCAGCGACAGCCGGAACTCATCACTCCTGGTCTGCCCTGGCTGCTCTCCCCACCCTAAAGTTTGATCTCGATATCTACACCCGCCGGCAGATCCAGCTTGGTCAGGTTCTCAATCGTTTTGGGCCCTGGATCTATCACATCAACCAGCCTTTTATGGGTCCGGATCTCGAACTGTTCGCGGCTGTCTTTGTCAATGAAAGGCGAGCGGGTGACGGTATACCGCTCAATCCGCGTCGGCAGCGGCACAGGACCTACCACGGCTGCGCCGGTGCGTTCTGCTGCATCCACGATCTTGCGCACAGAATCGTCCAGAACGCGATGATCGAAAGCTTTCAGCCGGATGCGAATCCTGTTCTTGGCCATAGCTCCCTCACTCCAGGATCTGGGTGATCACCCCTGCGCCCACGGTGCGGCCACCCTCGCGGATGGCGAAGCGAGAACCCACCTCCAGCGCCACAGGCACGATCAGCTTGACGTTCAGCTTCACATTGTCCCCGGGCATCACCATCTCTAC
>DAOTZS010000023.1:0-6026 GCA_034434335.1 Anaerolineae bacterium | reverse complement strand
CAGACTTCCTGTTGCTGGATTACCTTACCTTGCCCGAGATGCCCTTGCCTCAGGAGAGCCTGCCGCACGGGGATGCGCTCTCCTTTTCGATCGCTGCTGCATCGATCGTGGCGAAGGTGACGCGGGATCGCTGGATGGCAGCCCAGGATAGTGTCTTTGCCGGCTATGGGTTTGCCCGCCACAAGGGTTATGGCACGGCCGAGCACCGCGCCGCGCTTGAGCGCCTGGGGCCGTGCCCATTGCATCGGGTGCGCTTCAGGCCGGTGGCCGAAGCCCTGGCGCAGCCTGGCCAGGCAGGATGGCCATGATGGTGGAGGTACAGCCAATGGGTTCCGGGCCCAGCCTGCGACGTCGCCGGGTTGGCCAGCGCGGAGAGGAGCTGGCAGCGGCTTATCTGGCCTCGCACGGCTATGAGGTGATTGCGCGCAACTGGCGCACCCGCGGCGGAGAGCTCGATATCGTCGCCCGCGACGGTGAATGGCTTGTCTTCGTGGAAGTGCGTGCGCGCCTGGTGCCCCAGAGCTGGGCAGAGGGCGAAGGCCAGGCCGAGACCCTCCCCATGGGCCTGCCGGAGGAATCGGTGACCCCCCGCAAGCAGCGACGCCTGGCTGCCATGGCTGAGGCCTACCTGGGTGAAAGGCCGTGGGATGGCCCATGGCGGATTGATGTGGTGGCCGTACAGATCAGGCCCGATGGCTCGGTGGCTCGCCTGAACCACCTGCAGGATGCGGTGACGGGTAGCGCGTGACAGATGGGGTACCCACCTCTGATCGTGGTCGTCGGCCCGACCGCTGCCGGCAAAACGGCGCTCAGCATCCAGCTTGCCATGGCCCTGGAGGGCGAGATCGTGTCGGCCGACTCGCGCCAGATCTACCAGGGCATGGACATCGGGACTGCCAAGGCAAGCCCGGCCGAGCGCGCGCTGGTCCCCCATCACCTGCTCGACCTGGTCACCCCGGCGGAGGTGTTGTCGGTGGCCGAGTATCAGCGGCTGGCCTATGCAGCCATCGCCGACATCCACCGTCGCGGGCGGCTGCCATTCCTGGTAGGTGGCACAGGGCAGTACGTGCGAGCCGTGATCGGGGGGTGGACCATCCCCGCTGTACCTCCTCAACCGGCGTTGCGCGCTCAACTGGAAGCTTTGGCCAGGACCGAAGGCGCTGCCGCGTTGCATGCCCGCCTGGCCGCCCTCGATCCGGTCGCAGCCGCGCGCATAGACCATCGTAACATCCGCCGTGTTATCCGGGCGCTAGAGGTGTGTATGGTCACTGGCCGGCCGATCAGCGAGCTGCAGCACAAATCCCCACCCCCTTACCGCATCTTCCAATTGGGCGTTACCCGCCCTCGCCAGGAGCTTTATGCGCGCATTGATGCACGCGTCGACCAGATGATCGCCCAGGGGCTGGTCGCGGAGGTGGAAAGGCTGGCAGCGGCCGGCTTTGGCTGGGACCTGCCTGCCATGACAGGGCTCGGCTATCGTCAGATTGGCCAGTACCTGCGGGGTGAGATTTCCCTGGACGAGGCGGTGAAGCGGATCAAAAAGGAGACACGACGCCTGGTTCGGCAGCAGTATAACTGGTTCCGCCTTGATGACCCCGCCATCTACTGGATCAACCCCGATGAAGTGCCCCTTGAGGAGTTGGTGGCCCGGCTGCGCGCTTTTTGCGTGCAGCCGTAGCCCGCTGACTCATCCTCCTCGCCAAATCACGGTGTGACACGGCGCATCGCCACTGTCGCCCTGCAAATGGTCTACCACCACCGGTGGACTGATGGGGTTACCGGCCTCATCTACCACGGTCAGGGTGTAGCGGTTGGCGAAGTAATGGATGGGGAAATCGTAGTGCCCAAAGTCGCTGGCCCCGCTCTTGCTGATGGCGTCCATGCGGTTCCCCCACTGGTCTACCAGCACGATGTGGACCCCGGGCACGGGAGCCATATCGCGGTTGAGGACCTGGCCCACTATGTAGTTGCCAGGGCAGGAGCGGTGATGGATGACGGGCTGGGCCAGGACATAACGATAGCCACCTGGCGCAATCTGAGTTACAGGTATAGCCGTCTGCCCGGGCACGGGGCCCGCGTTGGGATCCATCGCTGCTGCCAGGTCTACCAGCACCTGGAGGTTGCGGCTTTCTTCGTCTGGGCTCAGGTTCAGGGCCTCCGTGACGAGCTGACCCAAGGCGTCGCATGGCCCCAGGTTCACGGCCGTCGGATTGCGCAGGCTCCAGAGGACGCCACGTAGCTGTTCCAGCCTGGCCTCGGGGTCGGGCGGAGCAAGTTCGGTTGATTCCTGGCCTTCGGGGGCCGGCTGCGGCAGCCCGAACGTGCCCGGCAGCTTGAGCAGAGGCCGCAAGACCGCCGGTTCGACCTGGCAGTAAGCCGTCCATCTCCCGCCCTCACCGCTATCCACGTACACGGGCGCAGTGGGCACCAGGCTGACGCTGTCGGCAAGTGGGCCGGCCTCGCCGGCTGCCTCCAGCCAGGCGCGGCTGAAGAACTCCCCGCCCTCGCGACAGCTCAGGCCGGGAGGGCAGTCTGGGCGCTGTTCGACATCAGGAGGCGGCTGGAATTGCCAGTCGGCTGGGTCTGGCGATGCTTCCAGGGTTGCCAGCATGGCCGGGTCGGCCAGCACACCCTCCATGAAGTCGTGCCAGATGGGTGCTGCGCCGGTCAGGCCGCTGGTGCGCTTCATCGGCCGACCGTCGCTGTTGCCAGCCCATACCCCTGTCACCAGATAGCGGGTGTAGCCCACCGTCCAGTTGTCCCGCCAGTCGGTGGTGGTGCCGGTCTTGGCCGCTGCCGGCCGGCTAAGCTTGAGGGGGCTGTTGGCCCCGAACATAGGCGTACGGGCGGTATTGTCGCTCAGGATGTCAGTGACGAGAAAGGCAGCAGCCTGAGAGACCACCTGGCGCGCGGGCGCGGCTTCATAGACATCTACCGGTCGGCCGCGGCTGTCAGTAACCGAGAGGATGGCGCGCGGCTGAACGGTTACCCCTCCATTGGCGAGCACAGCAAAAGCCGTGGTCAGCTCAAGCAACGTCACTTCGCCTCCGCCCAGGGTGAGGCTGAGGCCGTACCAATCGCGGCCGCGCGCGAGGCTGCGGATGCCCATGGCCTGCGCGCTTTCCAGCATACGCTCCACAGTGACGGCATGGAGCAGCCTGACGGCCGGGATATTGTAGCTGTTGGCCAGCGCGGTGCGTGCGGTCACCGGGCCATGGAAGCGGCCGTCATAGTTCGTGGGCGTATAGACCTGCCCGGCGCTAACTGTATAGGTGACAGGCACGTCCCACAGCACAGTCGCAGGGCTGATCAGGTTGTCGTTCAGGGCGGTGGCGTAGAGCACGGGTTTGATGGCGCTGCCGGGCTGGCGAGGCCGCACGGCTACGTTCACCTGGCCGGCGATGGCATCATTGTAGAAGTCGGCGCTGCCTACCATGGCCAGGATCTCACCGCTCGTGGCCTGCCCCTCGAGGGGGTTTGGGGCAAGCCGCATGGCGACCAGGGCGCCGTTGGTCAGGTCATATTTGGGCGCCGCTTCGGCCACCTTCTCGGCAACGATCTTCTGGGCCAGGTTTTGCATGGAGAGGTCGAGGGTAGTGGTGATCTGGAGCCCAGCCCGCCGGGCGACCCCATCTCCCAGCCGCGCATCAAGGGTGTCCTCCACGTATTGCATGAAGTGGGGGGCCAGGTTGGGCCTGCGGTCAGGATCGGGGTTGAGGGTAATGGGCTCGGCGTAGACCGCGTCCGCTTCAGCCGGTGAGAGGTAGCCGTGGCGCACCATCAGGTCCAACACGATGCGTTGTCGGGCTTTGGCTGCCGGCAGGTTACGGAAAGGATCTAAGTCCGCCGGCCGTTGGGGAATGCCGGCCAGCAATGTCGCTTCGGCCAGGGTGAGCTGGGAGGCCGATTTGCCAAAGTACGTTTGGGCTGCTGCTTCCGGCCCATACGCCAGGTGGCCATAGTTGAGCAGGTTGAGATACATCTCCAGCAGCTCATCCTTGGTGAACAGGGTTGTCAGCTCCTGTGCCAGCCCGACCTCCAGCATCTTGCGGTCCATGCTTTGGTCATAGCGCTGATCCGGGCCGAGAAAGAGGTTGCGGGCCAGTTGCATGGTGATGGTGCTGGCCCCCGAGACGATCTGGCCCTGCTGGACGTTTTGTAGGACAGCGCCGGCAATGCGGGCCGGGTCAAAGCCGGTGTTGACGTAAAAGGTAGCGTCTTCGGTGGCGATGGTGGCATTGATCAGGTGAGGCGAGATGCGGTCAAGGCTGACCCAGGTGCGCCGGCCCTCATCCCAGAGCTCCGCCAGCAGGGTGCCGTGGCGGTCGTAGACGCGGGTGGTCTGGAACAGGCGCGGCAGGGGGCCAGGCTGGTAGCGCTGCAGATAGGCTTCTACGGCTCCCATCACATCGGCCGCCGGCCGAGCGCCCAGTTGCGGGCTGCGCCCGCAGGCGCTCAAGCTCAGAAAAGCAGAGGTGAGCAAAGCAAAAAGGAAAACGTAACGGAGAAAAGCTCTTACCATCATCACCATTCCTCCCATCCATCAACACGTCCCCACGGGGTAGATGAAGGCATTGCCTCCGTCTACCCTGTACCCTGCTCAATGCCTTCTTACATCACTTGCCAATTTGCTCACGATAGCGCTTTACATTAGCCAGGTGTTCCTCGAAGGTGCGGGCGAAGATATGCCGGCCGCTGCCATCGGGTGCTGCGACAAAATAGAGGTAATCGTGCTGTGCCGGGTGTAATACGGCCTGGATGCTGCTCAAGCCGGGGCTGGCGATGGGGCCGGGCGGCAGGCCGGGATGTAAATAGGTGTTATAGGGGCTTGCCACCTGGTCATATTCCTCCAGGAAAACCGGGGTCTTCCACCACTGGCCGGTATCAGGTTGGTACCCCAGCGCGTACTGGACGGTGGGGTCCGCTTCGAGTTTCATGTCGGCCTTCAGGCGAGCCAGATAGACGCCAGCAATGAGGGGCCGCTCCTCGGCGATGACCGCTTCCCGCTCCACGATGCTGGCCAGGGTGACCACCTCGTGTAGGGTCATCTGCAGGCCCCCTTCGGCGTGCGCTGCCTGGTAGAGGGGCAGCACCTTCGCCGCGAAAGCCTCAAGTTGCTTCCGGATCAGGTCAACCGCCGAGGGGTTCTCCGCTGGCAGTTCATAGGTGTCCGGGAACAGGTACCCCTCCAGGCTGGCGCCCGTTGGCCGTGCCCTCAAGAATGCGACGATTTCTGGCCCCAGTTCACCCAGCGCGCCCAAGTCGCTCCCGCTTGCCAGCCGGCGGTAAGCCTCACCATCCAGGATGCCGTTGGCGCTGAGCATGTCAGCCGTCTGCTCCAGGCGCCAGCCCTCGGGGATGGTCACCCTGATGCTGGGCGCCAGAGCCCTCTGTAACACCTGGGCGATCTCCACGGGGGTCATGTCTGGGCTGAGGGTGTAGGTGCCGGCTTCCAGCCGGCCTGCCAGGCCGTTGACCCGCACATAGGCCTCGAACAATCTGGCGTCTGTGATCACCCCTGCGGCCTCCAGCTCCTGCGCAATGGCCCTGGCCGACATCCCCGGCTTTACCTCGAACTGCACAGGTCGCGGCAGTGTACTGGCCGGGCGCTGCAGCTCAGCCCGGTGAGCATCGAGATATGCAGCGAGCAACGCATCGCTGGAACATCCTACCAGGAGGAAGGATAAGGCGATGCTTAGCGTGGTCAAGAGGACCCATGGGCGACAGCGGGCCAGCATGCTGGCTATGGTGACTTCTGGTCTCATCTCTACCTCGTCCTCATTGCTCTCGTTATGGAGCCCCCTCCGGCCCAAAATTACAGGAGTTACGCAGTTGTACCATGCTGTGCCCCCACCCCCTAGCCCCCAACCGGGGGCGGGGGAATCCTTTGAAAGGGGTATTCTGCGAAGCCGCCCAGAATACCCTATAATCTCGATCATCTGTCCCCGCAAGGCGGGGAAGGAGGCAGGGGGATCGGGCGATACGCCTCAAAGTGCGTAACCCTTGTAGATAACGATAAGGCTATC
>DAOTZS010000022.1:0-22224 GCA_034434335.1 Anaerolineae bacterium | reverse complement strand
GAGGGCCACCAGGCACACCAGGGTAGCAGCAAATGCCAGAAGTTGGAGAAGGAGGGGCATAATATAGGGTAGGTTGGTAGATTGGTAGTCGGTAGATTAGCAGTGGGGAGGTTGGTAGATTGGTAGCTGGCAGTCAGAGCGTGTTTGAGAACTCGTTTGTAGTCAGGCACGGAGCAAAGCGGAGTGCCGTCTAGATGCCACTTTACACTACTTGCAGGCTGCCAGGAGGCATTTTGGGCCATTCAAACGCCACTCCGCTCCGCTTTGTGGCTTACTACGAGCGTTTTTCAAACAAGCTCTCAAGCTGATTTCCACCAACCTACCAGCCTACCAATCTACCAACTACCGACTCCCGTACTGTTCAGCCGTGATGCGCACCATCTCGGCGAACACATCCACCTTCAGGCTGGCGCCGCCGACCAGGGCGCCGTCAATGTCGGACATGGCCACCAGTTCGCCGATATTCTTCTCATTGGTGCTGCCGCCATACTGGATACGCATGGCAGCCGCCACGGCCTCGCCATAAAGCTCGGCCAGGGTACGGCGTACGACCTGGCCACACACCCGGTTGGCCACTTCGGCTGTGGCTGTCCTGCCGGTCCCAATGGCCCAGATCGGCTCATACGCGATAACCACCTGCTGGGCCTGTTCCGCGCTGAGGCCAGCGAACGCCGCCCGCACCTGAGCCGCCACAAACGAGTCAGTTATGCCGGCTTCATTCTGCTCCAGGCTTTCCCCCACACAGACGATCGGTTTCAGGCCATGGGCCAGGGCAGCTTTGATCTTGCGGTTGACCATCTCATCGGTCTCGGCAAAATACTGCCGGCGCTCCGAGTGGCCGATGATCACATACTCGACCAGCCCCGCCAACATGGGAGCTGACACCTCGCCCGTATAGGCGCCGGCTTCTGCCCAGTGGACATTCTGGGCGCCAAGGCCCAGCCTGGCATCTGCTGGCTGCAGGGCAAGCTGGCGCACTGCCTCTGCTACAGCCGGCAAAGCCACAAAAGGAGGGCAGACTACCGTTTCCACCTGCGGATAGCGGACTACAAGCGGCCACAGGGCCCGCACGAATTCGACAGCTTCCGCCGGCGTCTTGTTCATCTTCCAGTTGCCGGCGATAATGGGTTTGCGCATGGTGAGTTCCTCCGTGCCAGTTATGATCCTGCGCCCAAAATGCCCTATCTACCCTGGGCCAATGCCTCATATTCCTCACGGGTGATCAGCCGGCCGCCCACCACATTGCTCTCCAGCACCTGCCTTTTGGCAGGGTCAAAGGTGAGCGTGACCTCCACCACCTGAAAACAGCGCCGCGCGCCGCTGCCGATCAACCCTTTGCGCACGACCCAGCTTTCCCCGTCCTCGGCCAGGCTGAGCTCATTGAGCAGGTCAATGCGCCCCTTGAGGGGCTCACCGCAGCGCTGGCATTGGGCGTAGATCCAGTAGATGTTTTCTTCTCCGGCCGGGCGGGCACCACCGGCCTTGAAGAGGTTGCGGAGGGCATCCAGAAATCCCATGATTCACCTCACCGGGAACAACCATTCCCACGGGAGAAGAAAAGCGCCGGAATAGTCATTCCGGCGCTTTGCAACCGTGCAGTTTTCGCGGCACACGCGCCTCAGCGATCGTTCAGCGCTGCCACCCCTGGCAGCACCTTCCCCTCCAGGAACTCCAGAGAGGCACCTCCACCGGTAGAGACGTGGCTCATCTGCTTGGCCACGCCAGCCTTCTTGACCGCGCTGGCGCTGTCCCCACCGCCGATCACGGTGGTCGCCCCACTCTCGGCCAGCAGGCGGGCCAGGGCAAAGGTACCTTCCGCGAACTTCGGGAACTCAAACACGCCCATGGGCCCATTCCAGACGACCAGCCGGGCGCCTTTCAGCGCTTCGGCGAAGAGGGCCACCGTCTTCGGGCCGATGTCCATCACCCGCCAGCCGGCCGGCACCTTATCCACGTCCACCACCTGGCTGGCCGCCTCGGCATCGAAGCGGTCGGCCACCACGGCATCCACCGGCAGCAGCACCTTATCACCGGCCCTGCTCAGGATATTGCGGGCGGTTTCGATGGCGTCGGGCTCGACCAGGCTCTCGGCCATGTTATAGCCCTTGGCGGCCAGGAAGGTGTTGGCCATACCGCCGCCGATGATCAGCTTGTCGCACTTGCTCAGCAGGTTTTCCACCACCCCGATCTTGTCGCTGATCTTGGCACCACCCAGGATGGCCACATAAGGCCGTTCGGGGTTCTCGGTGGCGCGGCTCAAGTATGCCAGCTCTTGCTCCATCAGGAAGCCCGAGACGGCCGGCAAGTAATGTGCCACCCCCTCTGTGCTGGCGTGGGCGCGATGGGCAGAGCCAAAGGCGTCGTTGACGTACACCTCGCCCAGGGCTGCCAGCTTCCTGGCGAACTCCGGGTCGTTCTTCTCCTCTTCCTTGTGGAAGCGCACATTCTCCAGCATCAGCACCTCGCCCGGCTGGAGGGCCCGGGCCATGGCCTCCACCTCTGGGCCGATGCAGTCGGGGGCCATCTTGACCGGCCGGCCCAGCAGCTTGCTGAGGACTTCGGCCGCGGGCTTCAGGCTGAACTCAGGGTCGGGCCCCCCTTTAGGCCGGCCCAGATGGCTCATCAGGATCAGCGAGGCACCCTGATCAAGCACATACTGGATCGTCGGCAGCGCAGCGCGGATGCGCTTGTCGTCGGTCACCACGACATCCTGCATGGGGACGTTGAAATCGACGCGCATGAGCACACGCTTGCCACGCAGATCTACGTCACGGACGGTCTTCTTGTTCATGGGACTGCTCCGTATTACAGCTTCCTTGCCACCAACGCCGCCAGGTCTGCGGTGCGCACGCTGTAGCCCCACTCATTGTCATACCAGGCCACGACTTTTATGAAATCGCCCTTGTCCTTGCCCAACACCTGAGTGAAGGGCAGATCCACAGATGCGCTATGGGGGTCGCCTTTGAAGTCGATGGAGACCAGGGGCTCATCTACCGCCTGCAGGATCCCCTTGAGCGGGCCGGCAGCCGCATCGCGGAAGGCCTGGCGCAGCTCTTCGGTGGTGGTCGGGATCTCGATTTGGGCGGTGAAGTCCACAATGGAGACGGTGGACACGGGCACGCGCAGCGCGTACCCATCGAACTTGCCGGCCAGGTCCGGGATCACCAGCTTCAGGGCCCGGGCCGCGCCGGTGGTGGTGGGGATGATGCTCATCGCCGCAGCGCGCGCCCGGCGCAGGTCGCTGTGGGGCAGGTCGAGGATGCGCTGGTCGTTGGTGTAGGCGTGCACGGTGGTCATCAGGCCCCGCACGATGTGGAACTTGTCGTGGACGACCTTGGCGGTCGGGGCCAGACAGTTGGTGGTGCACGAGGCGTTGGAGATCACGTGATGCTGGGCCGGATCATACATGTGGTCGTTCACGCCCATCACGATGGTGATGTCCTCGCCCTCGGCGGGCGCGGAGATGATCACCTTCTTGGCTCCACCCTTGGTGATGTGGTTCTCGGCCCCCTGTACCACCTTGCCCTTCTTGGTCACCCCGTCCTTCTTCACGGTGAAAACGCCCGTAGACTCGATCACGATGTCTACACCCAGATCACCCCAGGGGATGTTGCCGGGCTCAGTCTCTTTGAAGGCCTTGATCGGCTTGCCATCCACGATCAGCGCATCATCTGCCACCTCTACCGTAGCGTTGAACCGACCGTAGTTAGAGTCGTATTTCAGCAGATGCGCCATGGTCTTCAGATCGCCGATGTCGTTGAACGCAACCACTTCCAGTGTATCCGGATAGTAATCGCGGATCGCCTTCAAGACCTGTCGGCCAATACGTCCAAAGCCATTGATACCAACGCGAACTGTCATCGAGGAACCCTCCTTTATTTTGTTGATACATCGGTGTAGTGATGCCGCTGCGCGAGACATGCGCAGCGGGTATATCTATATCAGGCCTGCACGAACTCCATCAAGGCCCGCGCCAGCTTATCGGGGTCATGACGCCACGGGTGCTGGCGGTCTACCAGGTCTCTGGTAACCAGCTCGTAATCAACACTCCTGGCTGGGGGCAGACGCACCCAGTCTGCGTTGGCGCCCGGGGGTTGGTCTGGCAGAAAAGTGCTGTTGGCCAACACGATCGGGAACAGGTTCGCCCCCAGGTGATTGCGCAGGGCGCGCACATGGGCACTCACATCGTAGCCATCGGTCTCTCCCGCCTGGGTGGCCACGTTACAGACGTACACCTTCACTGCTCGGGCCACGGCAATCGCGCGCGCCAGATCAGGCACCAGCAGGTTGGGCAGCACGCTGGTGTAGAGGCTTCCCGGGCCAGCCACGATCAGGTCTGCCTCAAGGATCGCCCGGATCGCTTGCGGATAGGCGGGAACGGTATCGGGTTCCAGATAAACCCGTTGTACTTCTCCTCCCGCGGCGGTGATGGCCGATTCGCCTCGCACCTGACACCAGACACCGCTGCGGCTGCTGCCCTGGCCATCTGCTACTGGCCGGCGCACCTCAGCACACAGCGTCACCTGGGCAAGGGTGGAAGGTATCACCCTGCCCCGCACAGCCAGGATGCGGCTGGACTCCTCCAGGGCAGCCTCAAAACTGCCGGTGATGGCCGTCATGGCCGACAGGTAGAGATTGCCAAAGCTGTGCCCGTCGAGGTCGGTGTTGCCGGCGAAGCGGTATTGAAAAAGCTGATTCAGCAGCCCTTCCGCTTCCGAAAGGGCAGCGATACAGTTACGGAAGTCCCCAGGTGGCAGGATGCCGAACTCCCGCCTGAGCCGACCTGAGCTGCCGCCATCGTCGGCCACAGTGACGATGGCAGTGATATGATCGGTATATTCCTTCAGGCCGCGCAAGAGGGTGTTGAGGCCGTGGCCTCCGCCGATGGCCACGACCTTGGGGCCACGCCGGCGCTGGCGGTGCCGGTAGATGACTTCGACGACCTCGTCCTGATTGCCTCTCCGAAACGCGGACAGTAAGGAACGGTTAAGGTGCAAGACTGCCGCTACCAGCAAGCTGGCTCCGGCAATCAGCAACAGCGCCATCCACAGGGTGGGATGGACAAAGGCCGGACGCACGTAAAGCTGATAGAATCCCCACGCGGAAGGGCCCAGCACGGCTGGCAGCTCGGCTGCGCCAAGGGCTATAAACAGCACGCCGACGACCAACAGTGCCAGCCAGCGCTTGACATTCATCCCCGGAAGCAACCATTTGAGGTGGCTTCTCCGGCCGGCCCATCGCTTCATAGGTACCTCGCGGAATCGGCCGCTATTATACGCCATGTGGGGGATAAGTCAAAGAATGGGCTAAGTTCCGTGATGGATTGTACGTGTCATGCACTTATTTTACATTTTCTGCCCCCTCGGGCCTTCACAGCCCCTCACCCCCCTTTGTTCCCCCTCTTCCCCGCCATAGGCCAGGGGAGAGGGGGGGATTGAAGAGGGGGGTTTTGTGGTGGCGGCCTTCGGCCGCCACCACAAAACCCCTTTTTGCCACTCCCTCCCCTCTCCCGCTCGCCTTCGGCGGCGGGAGAGGGGAGGGAGCAGAGGGTGGGGTGAGGGCCCTGGGAGGCAATTCTAATGACCGCAAAAAGTGTAAACCAATTTTCCCGGCAGACTGAACCATCCCGCCTGAATAGTTACCAAATGGCTATGGCTTCCGGTTCTCACCTCCTCTCTGTCGTGCGATGGAGCAGCGGAGGACTGACGCTGCCGGCGCGCGAATCAGGAACGCCAACCTGTGGGTTTGCAGCGTGGAGCCCCTTTGCGGGTATCCTCTCAACGTTGCAGGAGCGTCGCCGCCGAGTGTCAGGCACATTTCCCCAGATTATGAGAGGATACCTTTGTGACTCTGCGGCAAGATACCATGCCTTGGTCATGTTGTCAAACACCCGGCGCGCCGGGAATCTGTGAGCCCGTCACCCTATTCCTGGCCAGTGACGAGAGCAATCAGTGCCATGCGCACGGGCACACCATTAGCCGCCTGCCGGAAGTAAGCCGCGCCAGGGTAGGCATCTACCTCGGTGGCGATCTCGTTCACGCGCGGCAAGGGATGCATGATGGTGATCCCCGGCTTGGCAGCCTTCACCAGGGCCATGTCTACCACATACGAACCCTTCAGCCGCTCGTACTCGGCCGGGTCAGCAAAGCGTTCCTTCTGGATGCGGGTCACGTAAAGCACATCGCTGTGGGCCGCAGCCTCGGCCAGATCGTCCGTTTCGATGATCTCCACCCCGCGCGCCCGCAGTTGGGCAGTGATCTCCGCCGGCATCGCCAGCTCCTGGGGAGCTACAAAGTAGAAGCGAACCCCCTGCGTGGCCAACAAGGTTGAGAGGGAGTGCACCGTCCGTCCGTACTTGAGGTCGCCGACCAGGGCAACGGTCAGCCCTTCCACCCGGCCTTTCTCCTTGCGGATGGTGTAAAGGTCCAGCAGCGCCTGCGTCGGGTGCTGGCCGGCGCCATCGCCCCCGTTGATCACCGGCACCGACGCGCCATCGGCCAGTTCCTGAGCACTGCCCACCACCGGATGGCGGATCACCGCTACATGGGCGTAGGCCTCGATCATCTTCCCTGTGTCAAACAGGGTCTCCCCCTTGGCAGCAGAGCTCGAAGTCCGGGCCTCTGCCACCGAGATCACCTGGCCGCCCAGTTGCAGCATGGCCGTCTCGAACGAAAGGCGCGTCCTGGTCGAGGGCTCATAGAACAACGTTGCCAGCACCTTGCCAGCCATATTTGTCAGCCGGCCGCCGTCCCGTATCACCCGTTCGAAGCGGCTGGCCGTCTCCATGATCAGCTCGATCTCCGCTGGGGTGAACTGGTCAGCACGAAGGATATCCTGTCCCTTGAGAGTCGTAGCCATGATAACTCCTCAGCAGCAATCCTATACGTACAGGTGGCCCGTATCTGTGGCCAGGAAACGGGCATGGCCCGGCTTCCCCACCAACCGCCCTTCCTCGACAATGATGGTGCCCCGTTGCATGGTCAAGACCGGCGCCCCGGTCACCTCCATCCCTTCATACAGGGTGTAGTCCGCCCCCGAGTGTTGGGTAGCTGCACGGATCGTGTGCCTGCGGGTGGGATCCCAGAGGACCAGGTCGGCATCCGAGCCTGGGGCCAGGGTGCCCTTGCGTGGGTAAAGGCCAAATAGCCTGGCCGGCGCCTCACACATGACCTGCACCAGCCGCGGCAGGCTGATCTTGCCACCGTTCACCCCGGCATGATACATCACGGTCAGCATGGTTTCCACCTGGGGCGAACCGTAGGGAGCCTCGAAAAAGTCGTCGGTCGCTTTCTTTGCCTTAGGCGCATGGTCGCTGGCCACGGTCACCAGGGTACCGTCGGCCAGCCCCTGCCACAGCGCCTCGTTGTCGGCCCTTGTACGCAGCGGCGGCCCAATCTTGGCCAGCGCGCCCAGCCGGGCCGTGGTCTCCTCGGTCAGGGTCAGGTATTGGGGGCAGGTTTCCCCATAGACCCGCCACCCGTTGGCCTGCGCCCGTCGCAGCGGCTCCAGGCACGCCGCCGCGCTGTTGTGGGGAATATACAGGGCGCATCCCATCACGCGCGCCAGGGACATGGCCCGGTTCACCGCCTCGGCTTCCAACAGGTCGGGGCGCATGGCGGTGAACATCTCCAGCGCAGAGCGCCCTTCCCTCAAGAACTTGTCCTCCAGGTAATCGGTGGCAAGGCCGTTTTCGGCATGGACGGCCACCAGCCCACGTTCGCCGGCCACCACATCCATCAGGGCGGTCATCCAATAGTCGTCCGTCATCCATTTCAGCTTGGCGTAGGTCATGAACACTTTGAAGGAAGTGACGCCCATCTTGAAGGCGGCCGGTACCTCGCCGAGCTGATGCTCGACATCAAACAGGCCGGCATGGAGAGCGAAATCCAGCAGCGAGTGCTCAAGCCCATCATCGCGGAACCGCTGGAGGGTATCGAGCAGCCCCATGCCGGGCCGGGCATAGGCATAGTGGATCATGGTCGTCACGCCACCGTGGGCAGCGGTGACCGAGATGCCGCCCATGTCGTCCAGGTAGACGGGGTGGGTATGGACGTCCACCACGCCGGGCAGCACCAGCTTGCCGGCCGCGTCGATCACACGGGCCGCGCGCGCGGGATCCAGGTCGGGTGCCAGCTCGGTCACTTGCTCACCGCGCACACCCACGTCCAGCCGGCTGATCCCGGCCCCTGTCACCACCAGCCCCCCTTTGATGATCAGGTCCAGATCTGGCATCAAACCTCCTCCCTATGCAAGCACTTCTCTCAAAGCGCTGATGAGGCGCTCGTTCTGCTCCGGGGTGCCGATGGTGATGCGCAGACACCCCGGAAGGTCATATCCGTTGCATGGACGCACGATAACCCCCTTCGCCAGCAGCTTGCGATATACCTCTGTGGCCTGTGGGCCGATCTCGACCAGGATAAAGTTCGTCTGAGTAGGCACGTAGCGCAGCCCAAGCTGCTCGAACTGCTGATAGAGGAACCGCCGACCCACGCGGATCATCTCCAGCGTACGCTGCACAAACTGGTCGTCTTCCAGCGCAGCTAAACCGGCCACCTGCGCCAGGAGGTTGACCACGAACGGCTCCTTGGAGGCATAAAGGGGAGCCAGGACCTCGGCCGCGGCCACCCCATAGCCCAGACGCACCCCTGCCAGGCCGTAGATCTTCGAGAAGGTGCGCAAGGCCATCACATTCTTGCGCCCTTCCCGGACGTAGTGCACGCTGTCGCGGTAACGCCCGTCCTCCACGAAGTCGTGATATGCCTCATCAAAGACCACCAGCACATGATCAGGCACCCGCTCCATGAAGGCTGCCACCTCGGCATCCGACACGATGGTGCCAGTAGGGTTGTTGGGGTTACAGACGAAGATGAGCTTGGTGCGGGGGGTGATGGCATCGGCCATAGCCGCCAGGTCAATACGGTACTCAGGCAGCAGAGGGGTCTTGATCACCGTTGCCCGCATGATGTAGGCGCTGGACTCGTAAATCGGAAAGGATGAGCGGCTGACAATTACCTCGTCCTCATCCTGCAGGTAGGCTGCGCAGATACATCGGATCAGGCCATCTGCGCCGTTACCGACGATCACCTGCTCCGGTGCCACGCCCAGGCGGCTGGCAAGCGCCTGGCAGAGCTCATAGCTCTGGGCATCTGGATAGTAGTTGATTTCGGTGAGCGCGGCCTGAAGTGCCGCGACGGCCTTGGGGGAAGGCCCCAAGGGGTTCTCATTGGAAGCCAGTTTCACCACTTCGCCAAGACCATACTCACGCTGGACCTCGGCGATGGCCTTGCCGGGGACATAGGGCTGGATAAGGTCCAGCCCGCGCTGCTGTCGAATTGATGTGGCCTGCAATTCCTGTCCTCCATCAAGTGATGACCCGGGCATCTCCCACCAGGAGCCCCTGGCTGAAGAGGAAGACCGGGTTCAGGTCTATTTCCTTTACCTCTGGATAAAGGAAGGGGAGCTGAGAGAAGCGAACCAGCACTTCGGCCAGGGCATCAAGGTCAGCAGGGGGCTGGCCGCGCGCGCCGCGCAGGAGCCGGACCGCCTTCAGCTCCCCGATCATGCCCTCTGCCTCGCGGCGGTCTACCGGCGCCACCCGCAGGACGACGTCGTGCAGCATCTCGGTGTAGATGCCCCCCAGGCCCAGGACCACTACCGGCCCAAACTGCGGATCACGCGCCGCGCCCAGCAGTACTTCGTGCGCTCCCCTGATCAACGGGTATACCAGAACCCCACGAAAACCGCGGCCGTGCCCCACCTCTTTCAGGGCCCTGAAAGCATCCCGCACCCCCTGGTCGTCCCGGATGTCCAGGATCACCCCGCCGACCTCCGTCTTGTGCAGGATACCCTCGGCAACCACCTTCATGACCACGGGATAGCCCAGCTCGCGTGCAGCCACCACAGCCTCGTCAGCAGTCAACGCAAAGCGATGCGCGGGGGTTGGGATGCCGTTGTCAGCCAGCCACGCCATGGCCTCGGGTTCCAGCATGGGGCGAGGGCCGGGCAGGTTCCGCTTTTCCACCGGGGTGTGGGAAAGGCCACGAGGTCGGGCTTTGGCTTGCTCATAATCAGCCAGGCGCGCCAGCACACGGAGCGCACGCTCGCCGGTAGGGAAGTCAGGAACGTTTCCGCCGCGCAGCACAGGCAGGGCTGAGGCCACCGTACGCCCGGCCATGAAGGCCGCCACAACTGGCTTTCCGGTAACGGCAGCCGCCTGGCAGACCCCACGCGCAACAGGCACAGGGTCCAGATGCGGAGGGTTGACATCCAGCGCCAGGGCCGCGTCATACTCATCCAGGACGGCTTCCAGGGTGCGACGATAGTCCTCAGCAGTCCCTTCAACGGTCAGGTCGAACGGGTTTCTGGTCGAACAGTAAGCCGGCAGGAAAGCGCTCAACCGCTCGCGCAAAGCTGGGCCAGGCTCAGGCATCTCGATCCCCAGCCGCTCCTCCCAGTCGGCTGCCATCACTCCCGGCCCACCCGAGTTGGTGACCACCGCCACCCGTCGGCCGCGGACCGGTGGCAGGCTGACAAATCCCTTGCAGAGGTCAAACAACTCCTCGATGGTTTCCACCCGGATGGCACCGCACTGCCGCAGGGCTGCATCGTACACTGCGTCCGCGCCGGCCAGTGAACCGGTGTGAGACAGGGCAGCGCGCTGGCCGGCTTTGCTGCGCCCTGCCTTGATCACCACCAGAGGCTTGCGCCGGGTGAACGCATCAACGGCCCGCATGAACTCGCGTCCATCCCGGACGCTTTCAATGTACAGGGCCACCACCGCGGTTTCGGGGTCCTCCGCCAGGTAGGGCAACAGGTCAACCTCGTCTACATCAACCCGATTCCCGTAGCTCACGAACTTCGAAAATCCCAGGCCCTGCTCCTCGGCCCAGGCCAGGATCGCGCCGGCCAGGGCACCGCTCTGCGAGATGAGCGCCGTCCGGCCCACGGGTGGTCGCACTTCCAGGGTCGGGTAGAAGGCACAGGCGCTGTTAAAGATCCCCGCGCAATTCGGGCCCACCACCCGCATCCCATACTTTCTCGCAACGCGTCTGATCTCCTCTTCCCCGGCCAGGTTGCCCACCTCGGAGAAACCGGCCGAGATGACCACCGCAGCGCTGACCCCAGCCCGGCCGCAGTCCTCCAGCACAGCCGCCACGGTATCCGCGGGTGATGCGATCACGGCCAGGTCCACCGGCCGGCCGATGGCACTCACCGCCTCGAAGCCGGGCACTTCACCCAGGCCCTGGGCCCGCGGGTTCACGGCATAGAGCGCTCGAAAGCCACCTTCGAGTATCTGTCGGATGAGCACGTGACCCAGCTTGCCGGGCGCGGTTGAGCCCACGACCGCCACGGCGCGGGGATAGAACAGCCGGTCCAGGCTCATCGGCTGACCTCCAACCCACCAGCCGGGTTGGCTTCCAGGTCAGCATAGCTTTCATATCCTACCTGAAGCGCGTACAGGTTGCGTTCGCTGTTCTGTGGCCAGCGCTCGCGGATCACCTGTTGCACTTCCACCAGGTCCAGCACCTGACGCAGGCTGGTCAGGGCCATCGCCGCGCCCAAGACAAAGATATTGGCCGGCACAGGCAATCCATTATGCAATGGCAGGATGTCCGCTGGCACATATAGCCAGCGCGCCCCGGCGCTCTCCACCTGTTCCCGCACCTGCGCCAGGGTGGGATAGGACGCCTTGCCCAACATCACGGCCGTGGGGGCCCACACGTGCCCGTAGACCAGGAAATCGCCGCCTGGCTTGATATAGGGCACGCCCTTGAGAGCTTCTGAAAGCTCCATCGCGATGACCAGGTCCGCGCCCCGCTGCGGGATGTTGGGGCCTGTCACCTGGCGGCCCAGGCGAAGCTGCGCCTTGACGCAGCCGCCGCGCTGAGCCATCCCCTTGCTCTCGTAGTAATTGGCCGGCAAGCCCTTGCGCGTCGCGGCCGCCGCCAACAACTCGCCGATGGTCAACACCCCCTGCCCACCAACACCAATCAACAGGATATCGTAATTCATACTCCAGCACCTGTCTCCGGAGCCAGGGCCAATTCGGCCACGCTGGCCGCGTGTATCAGCGCACCACGCTTACAGGCCTCGACACACAGCCCACAGCCATAGCACAAAGCAGGGTCTACAGCTACCGCTGTTTCCGCCAGGCTGAGAGCCGGACAGCCCGTGACCATGATGCACAGCTTGCAGAGATTGCAGGCATCCGCCACAACCTGGACCCTGCCAACCCGCTCCCCTCGGCGCATGGCCGGTATCGCGCATTCCTGCCGTGCCAATACCACCTTCACCCCGGGCAACGAGAGCGCGCGCTGGATAGTGGCCGTCGCGCCCTCCAGATCGAATGGGTCCATGATGAAAAAGTGCTCTACCCCCAGCGCCGGCACGAGCCTGGCGATGTCTACCCGCCGGCTGCCGGCCGGCTGATATACCTCCGCGGTACCGGGATTGGGCTGCATCCCGGTCATGCTGGTCCACCCATTATCCATGATGATCAAGGTCAGCGGCACCTGGTGCTGCACCGCGTTGATCAGCCCGGGGATGCCCGCGTGGAAGAAGGTGGAATCGCCAATGGTGGCGATTACCGGCGTCTTGACCCCAGCGTGCACAAAACCCTGGGCCAGCGAGACGCTGGCACCCATCGAAATCTCGTTCCACACGGTGTTGAAAGGCGGGTTCATGCCCAGGATCGTGCAGCCAATATCCCCTGTGACCATCACCTCATCCTGCCTGTAATGGGACCTGCGCAGCGCCTGGTTGATGGCCAGGAAGGTGCCACGGTGAGGGCATCCCGCGCACATGGTGATCGGCCGCGCGGCAGCCAGAGCAGGTGCCGACTGGCAGCCCAGGAGGGCAGAGTCGGGGATGTCCAGGTGAAGGGCCGCGCGCACCCCGCGCACTACATGGCTGACATCGTACTCACCAGTGCGCGGGAGCAGGCCATCCAGTTTGCCGAAGATGTGTCCGGTAAAACCCTGCTGCTGCGCGACGACGTAGAGCCCGCGCTCAATGTGCGGTTCGAGTTCCTCCAACACCAGGATGTCATCACACCAACGGAGGAGGTCCCGCGCCTCCTCGGCCGGGAAAGGATGAACCCCTGCAATCTCCAACGTGGAGATCACCCTGCGGTCCAGCCCATACTGCTCGGCCATGGCCAGGCCCTCGTCAAGATAGGCGGCCGCGATCCCCGCCGCGACAATGCCCAACCCACCTCTCTTCTGGGCAAGCCGAAGGTGGTTGATCCTCCGCGTCCGCATAACCCGTCCGGCATGCTCCAGTCGCGCCATTGCTGCGCGATGCTGAGCCATGCATATCTCCGGTCCGGCCTTGGTATAGCGGGTCAGGTCGCGGATCAAGCGTGGCTCTCGTGCCAGCGGGCCTGGCGGCTCGTGGACCTCGACCAGCGCCAGCGAGTTGGCCGTGGCCGTGACCAGGCGAAAGAAGACCGGGCCACCGATCTCCTCTGACAATTCGAAGGCAAAGGGCACCAGTTCGTAGGCCTGGGCGACTGTAGCAGCCTCCAGCATCGGCATATCAGCCATGGCGGCGAAAAGCCGCGAGTCCTGTTCTGCCATGCCGGCATTGGCACCCGGGTCGTCGGCCACGTAGAGCACCAGGCCACCGGTACAGCCTGAGTAAGCCACCGAGATGATGGAGTCGAAGGCGACATTTACCCCCGACATCTTCATGGTGCACAGTGCACGCAACCCTGCCCACGCTGCGCCGGTCGCCACCTCGAACGCCACCTTCTCGTTGGTGCTCCACTCGACATGCACACCTTCTGGGTTGAGAGCCAGGAGCGTGGCCAGCGCCTCGGTCGAGGGGGTGCCGGGATAGCCGGTGGCAACCTTGATCCCGGCCTTCAGCGCGCCCCGGGCAACGGCCTCGTTGCCAGAGATCAATCTGGCCGGCATGATGCCTTTCCTGCCCGATCTATAGCCGCCAGCACCCTCTCTGGGGTGAGTGGCAGCTCGCGGATACGGATGCCTATGGCGTTGGCGACCGCGTTAGCGACCGCCGGCGCCACCGGCGTCAACGCGGGCTCCCCGATCCCTTTGGCCCCGAACGGGCCCACCCCCGTGCCCGATTCCAGGATGATCGTCCGGGTGGGAGGGAAATCCACGGCAGTGGGGATGAGGTACTCGGAAAGGGAAGTGGCCTGGATCTCCCCGTTGACCACCGCCAGGTCTTCCATCAGCGCGTAGCCAAGCCCCTGCCAGCTCCCGCCCTGGATCTGCCCCTCCACGGCCACAGGGTTGATGGCACGGCCCACATCGTGGCAGGCCGCATTCTTCAGCACTGTCACCTGCCCGGTCTCCGTGTCCACGGCCACCTCCACGGCAAAGGCGCCAAAGGTGAAGTCAGGGAACACGTCCCCCTGCCCTGTCTCCGGGTCAATAGGGTCTCTGAAGGGGGCTTTGAACATGGCCAGGTTGGAGAGGGGGAGGCCTTCGGCCGCGCAGCGGGCGATCAGCTCGGTCAGCGGCATGGACTGAGCCGGGTCGTCCCTGACGAAGACTTTGCCGTCGGCCAGGTCGAGCTTCTCGGGCGGTTCCTCGAAGTGCTTGGATGCCCTGTCGAGGAGCACTTGCCGCACCGCTGTGGCGGCCTGCAGCACTGCATTCCCCGACATGTAGAGCTGTCGGGTGGCAGTCGTGGTGCCGGCCAGGGGGGTCAGGGCGGTATCGGGGGTATAGGCCACCACATTCTCCAGCGGCACCCCCAGCACCTCACTGGCAATCTGGCACAGGCTGGAAAGCTGACCACCTCCATGGTCGGGTGCGCCACAGCGGATGACCACCGTGCCGTCCAGCTCCAGGCCCACCCAGGCCTGAGAGGTATCGTGCAGCCACATGATGCGGCCGTAGCTCTGGAAATAGGAGGCAAAGCCGCGGCCCACCTTGATGCGCCCCTCGTCCCCTCCCCACGGCAGGGCTGAAGGTGGGGTCGGCTCGCCCAGCGCTTCCACCGCGCGAGTGGCCGTCTCCTCCAGCCAGGCCGCGCTATGGATCACCTGGCCAGTAGCGGTCTGGTCACCGGTGCGCAGGTAGTTCACCCGCCGCACCTCCAGCGGGTCAAGCTTGAGCGCCCAGGCAATCTCGTCCATCTGCTGTTCGTAAGCGAAGCACGGCTGTGGGCCACCAAAGCCCCGGAAGGCGCTGGTGAAGGGATTGTTGGTCGCCACTGCCACCCCATCTACATGGATGTTGTCTATCCGGTAAGGTCCGCTGGCCATGATGGTGGAATAGAGCAACACATAGGGGCTCAGGTAGGGGTAGGCGCCCGCGTCCGAGACCAGTTCGATGCGCGCAGCCGTAATGCGGCCATCGCGCTGGACACCAGTCCTGTAAGTCATGATGTACGGATGACGCTTGGAATGGGCCAGGATGGATTCCTCTCGGGTGTAAACCAGGCGCACAGGCCGGCCTGTATGTTTGGCCAGCAATGCCAGAAGCACCTCAACTGTGATGTCTTCTTTGCCACCGAAGCCACCGCCGACCAGCGCGCCCTGGATACGGACCTTATTCTGCGGTACCCCAATCGTGCGGGCGACGGTGCGGAAATGTTCCATCACCTGAGTGGAAACCCGGATGTTGATCACTCCCCTCTCGTCCACCCACGCCACGCCCGACTCCGGCTCCAGATAGGCGTGCTCCACAAAAGGTACCCGGTAGGTATTCTCTATCACCAGGTGCGCGCGGGCGAACCCCGCCTCCAGGTCGCCTTTACGGATCTGCCAACGCGCCACCACGTTGTCTGGCTCAAATACCACTGGCGCGCCCGGCTTGAGCGCCTCCAGGGGGTCGAACACACCCGGCAACGGCTCGTACACCACCTCGATCAGCTCCAGAGCCCGCTCTGCGGCCTCCAACGTCTCCGCGGCGACCAGCGCTACCGGCTCCCCTTTGTAGCGCACGCGGTCCCAGGCCAACACCGGTGTTTCCGACCCCTTGCGGGCCCGCTGGCCGGTTTGCCCAGGGATGTCGGTAATCATCCTGGCATAGC
This sequence comes from Anaerolineae bacterium, assembly GCA_034434335.1. Classification (GTDB taxonomy): domain Bacteria; phylum Chloroflexota; class Anaerolineae; order CG2-30-64-16; family CG2-30-64-16; genus DAOTZS01. The sequence goes on along the minus strand of DAOTZS010000022.1, from coordinate 6,216 downwards.
CAATATCTGAGGCAGTCAAGACGCACACGACACCTGGCAAGGCGCGCGCCTTTTCCGTGTTCACCCGCACGATACGGGCAGAAGGATAGGGGCTGCGCAGCACCTTGCCATGCAACATGCCCGGCATGCTGAAGTCCCCTGCGTAGACCGTCGCGCCTGTTGCTTTGCTCAGCGCGTCCACCCGGCGCAGCGGCTTGCCCACCACGCGCAGCTCGGGCAACACGACAGGAGGAAGGGGCTTGGCTTTGTACTGCATCATCGCTGATCTCCCTGGCCGGTCGCCAGCTTCTCTGCCGCCATCTGGATGGCGGCCACAATATGGCTGTAGCCGGTGCAACGACAAAGGTTGCCGGAGATGGCCTGGCGGATCTCCTCTTCGGTCGGATGGGGGTTTTGCGCCAGGAGGCTTTGGGCAGCGATAATGAAGCCCGGTGTGCAATAGCCGCACTGGACAGCGCCGCTATCCGCAAAGGCTTCCTGCAGCGGATGTGGTTGGTTGCCACTGCCAAGGCCGGCGTTAGTAGTGATCTCCGCGCCTTCGGCCTGCCATGCCAGGACAAGGCAACTGTTCACTGCCACGCCGTCCAACAATACGGCACAGGCTCCACAATCCCCTTTCTCGCAGCCGTTCTTCACATCGGTATAGCCCAGGTCTCGCAGCGCGTGGAGCAACGTTACATTGGGCGGCAGCGCCATTACGTGTCGCCGTCCATTGACCTTCAGAGTTACAGCTCTTGCTTCCATGGCTTGCTCCTATCCCTTGCTCAATTGTCCGGCCACAGAGGTCAACAGACGCCGTGTTACCACTCCCAGCACCCGCCGGCGATAGGCTGCCGTGCCCCGGATGTCATCAATGGGCCTGGCCGCCTCGGCTGCCAACCGTGCTGCTTCGGCGATCAGGTCAGAGCTTGGGGCCTGGCCTCTGAGCAACTCTTCCGCTGCAGGAGCCCGGACGGGGGTGGGTGCCACCGAGCCAAGGGCGATCCTGGCCTCCCGGCAGCGGCCGTCCGATCCCATGGTCAACATCACTGCCACACTGAGCACCGCGATAGCATCAGCACGGCGTAGCCCGAACTTGTAAAAGGCAGCCGCGCTGTCGGTGGCGGGCAAGGGCCAGCGGACGGCTGTCAACAGCTCGTCTGGCCGGCGCACTGTCTTGCGCACATCCACCATGAACTTCTCCACCGGGACGTAGCGGGTGCCAGCGCGGCTGGTTAGCGCAACTTCTCCGCCCAGCACGATGAGCGGCGGCGCGGTATCGGCACAGGGGGCCGCGTCGGCCAGGTTGCCACCAATAGTGGCCCGGTTGCGCACCAGGGGGTTGGCAAAGACCGCAGCCGCCTGTCGCAAGACATCGGCATGCTGCGCAATCAATGGGTGGGTGAGCAACTCCGCGATCCTCGTGCCAGCACCCACGACCAGATAGCCGTCCTCCCTGCGAATGCCCCGCAGTTCGGCCAGCCGGCTGATGTCCATCAGCACTGCCGGCCGCTGCCGGCCGACGCGCAGGTCTGGGATCAGGCTCGTACCCCCTGCCACCGGGGTGACCGGGGCCGGGCTCTGCGCTAACATATCCAGGGCCTCAGAAAGGGTCTTCGGCACCCACAGGTCAAATTCTGGCAACATCGGCAAGATCTCCTTTGCTCACCGCTCGCCGGCAGCGTGCGGCGGGGCCGACATCTGTTCTGCAGCGCCCAGCACCGCCCGGATGATGCGGGCATAGCCCGTACAGCGGCATAAGTTGCCCTTGAGATAGTCCCGAACGTCGTCCTCGGTCGGGCTGGCCACTTCTGCCAGCAGGCTCTTAGCGGTCATCAGCATGCCAGGGGTGCAGTAACCGCACTGAACGGCAGCGTGGTCAATGAACGCCTGCTGCAGGGGGTGAAGCGTGCCATCGGGGGCCTGGAGGCCCTCCACGGTGACAATCTGGTGGCCGTCTGCAGCCACCGCCAGCACCAGACAGGCCAGCACAGGCCTGCCGTCCATCTGCACGGTGCAGGCACCGCATTCGCCGATGCCGCACCCGTATTTGGTGCCAGTCAGGGCCAGCTCCTCGCGCAATACGTTCAGCAACAGGTCAGTGGGGCTCACCCACACGCTGTGCTTGCACCCATTCACCCACAGGGTGATGGGCCGCTTCTCCCCAGGGGCCAAGGCCAGGGCTGCCTCTTGCTCCGGAGAAGCAGCGGGGGCTTGCTCCAGGTTGTTTAACATGCTGCTCTGCCGCAGCCTCCCGTCGCCGGCTGGAGAGGGGATGGGCTGCATACTTCGCTGCCAGGCCATGTGCAGCCCATCGAACGTCATTACCCGCACTGCCTGGCGTCGGTACCAGGCTGTGGAGCGCACATCGTCAATTGGGCTGATTTCCTCGGCCGCGGCGTGGGCCACTTCAGTCGCCAGCGCGGGGCTGAATGGCCGGCCGATGAGCAGGGACTCGGCATGACGGGCACGGAAGGGGGTAGGTGCCACAGAGCCATAGACGAGCCGGCAGTCGGCCACATGCTCGCCATCTCGCACCAGCAGGATAGCGGCGTTGGCCTTGGCAATATCCGCGGCGACCCGGGAGATCTTCAGAAAGGCCGCGCCGGTGCCAGGCCGTGGCCGTGGCAGGATCACGCCGGTGAGGAGCTCGCCCGGCTGCAACGCGGTCTGGCCAGGGCCCAGGAAGAATGCCTCGGCCGCGAGACGTCGCGATCTGGCCACGTCGCGCAGGTCCAGTTCAGCGCCGTAAGCTATCAGCGCAGGGGCGGTGTCGGAGGCGGGGGAGCCATTGCACAGGTTGCCCCCCACCGTGCCCATGTACTGGATCTGGGTGGTGCTGAAGGCCCGGCAGGCCTCGGCCAGGGCGGGGTAGTAGGCCTGGATGGAGGGATCGGTGCGCAGGGCCCGGATAGAGGTGAGCGCGCCCACCCGGTAGGCGTTGTCCCGGGGCTCGATCCCGGCCAGCCCGGGCACCTTGCCGATGTTCACCACCGCCTCGGGGTGCAACCGCTCCATCTTGAGCTGCACCAGCAGGTCGGTCCCGCCGGCCAACGGCCTGGCCCGGCGCCCATACCGGGCCAGCAGCGCCAGAGCCGCTTCCAGGGTGCGCGGCTCCAGGTAAACGAACTCGTGCACCAGGATGTGGGAATTGGTCATCTCGTTCATTGGGAACCCTCTGCAGCCATGGCAGGAAGGCGGGCCTCGACCCCCAGCTCTATCTCCCCCCGCTCGCGCAAGGCCGCCAGGATCTTCTCTGGGGTGATGGGCAATTCGTAGAACCGAACGCCAATCGCATCGTAGATAGCGTTGACGAAAGCCGCGGCCACCGGGTTGGTGGCTGCCTCACCGATCCCTTTGGCGCCGAACGGGCCGGTTGGCTCGTAGGTGTGGGCGAAGTACACGCCAATCTCTTCTGGCCGGGGCATCTCCGTGATGGCCGGGATCTTGGCATCCACCATGTAGCCCTTGGAGAGCAGTTGCCCCTGAGCATCCCACTTGTTATCCTCATAGAGGGCAAACCCCATGCCCTTCGAGAGCCCACCCTCGAGCTGCCCGGCTGCCAGATCGGGGTTGATGACGGTGCCGCAGTCGCTGCCCATGGCCGCCCGCAGGGTGCGCACCTGGCCCGTCCAGGTGTCCACCTCGACCTCTACAAACGTGGTCACATAAGCGGGTGGGCAGCTCACGGGGCGATAGCTGTCCACCGCAGCGATGGTCTTCCAGCTATCGGTCCAGCACCTGGTGGCGATCTCGGCGATGCTCATGCGGCGTTCGGGGATGGATGGGCAGAACACGACCGCCTGGTCCAGCTCGGGGTCGTACTGCATGGTGAGGGCATCGGGCATGACGTTGAGAAAGCGGGCGGCGGTCTCGATCAGCTCGCGGCGGATCTGCTGCGCCACTTTGAACGCCGCGCCGCCTCCCGCATAGACCCCACGCGTGGCGTGGGTCACCACGTCGTACACGGTAGAGGTGGTCTGTGCCGGCGCGATATTGACTTTCTCCAAAGGCATCTCCAGCGCCTCGGCCACCAGCTTGGCAATGGCCTCCAACGTGCCCCCACCGTGGTCCATGACCGCGGTGACGACATCTATGGAGCCATCCTGGTTGACCTTCACCATCGCGCCAGAATAGTCAATCACGTCACCCGGCTGCGGTGCTCCTGCGCTGGAGGTATGGAACCCTCGCGCAAGGCCAATCCCGCGGCGATAGCGGCCCGCAGAGCGTTGGCCCCCCTTCGACCGCCGCTGCCAGCCGATCCACTCAGCCCCCCACTGCAACAGCTCCTTGACCCCGTCGCTGCGCACCACTGACTTCACCATGGGCCCCTGGCCCCAGAAAGTGTCACCCAACCCCACATAGTTCTTCAGCTTGAAATCCAGGGGGTCCATCCCCAACTGCTCGGCCAGCTCATCCATCAATGTCTCAACAGCAAAGGAGATCTGCGGGTTGCCGAAGCCCTGCATGGCGCAGGAGGGCACCTTGTTGGTGTACACAGCCGTTCCCCGGTAACGGACGCTGGGGAAACGATAGAGCGACATGAGCCAGCCTACGCACACGCCGAGGAACGAATAGGCCTGGATATTGTGCGCGCCGATGTCGGTCACGACCTCCATCTCCGCGCCTAGCAGAGTCCCATCACGCCTGGCCCCCACCTTGAGGCGGACATAGGTGGGATACTTGCTGTGCTCGTGCATATCCTCCTCCCTGGTAAGGGCCAGCCTCACAGGCCGGCGCGCCTTCAGGGCCAGCGCCACACCGATGGGGATGGGGGAGTTCATCTGGATGCCGGAGCCAAAGGTGCCCCCCACCGGCATGCGTATCACGTTGACCTTGCTGAGAGGGATGTTGAAGATATGGCCGAGCAGGATGCGCACGTTGTGGATTGACTGCGTGGTTGCCCAGACAGTGATGCCGCCATTTGGCTCGGGCCGGCAGACCACCGCCTTGGGCTCAAGTTGCATGTGATAGATCTTGGGCGTCTGGTAGACGCGCTCGATCACCACATCTGCCTCGGCAAAGGCCCGGTCCACATCGCCGATCGTGATCTCACGGGCGCAGGCGATGTTGTTCTCGATCTTCACCGGCTTATCGCCCAGCAGCACTTCGTCATAGATTGGCTCGGCACCGGGCTTGCCTGTCTGGGGATCTGGGCCGCGCATGGCTTCAAAGGGGTCGGTGATGACCGGAAGCACCTCGTACTCGACGCGGATTGCGCGGACCGCCTTTTCGGCCAGCGCCTCTGTCTCCGCGGCCACGGCAGCCACTGCCTCACCCATACAGCGCACCTTGTCGGCCAGCACGTAGTGGTCTTTGTGGAGCGCCCACGGTACGGTAACGATGCGCTCGTTATAGCGCACCTTGGGAATATCGGCGAAGGTCAGGCACACGACGCCAAGCGCCTCGGCCGCACGCACGTCAATGGCTTTGATGCGGGCATGGGCATAGGGACTGGCCAGGATACGGCCGTGCAGCATATGGGGCAGGCTGATGTCGCTCACAAACTGCTCCTGTCCCGTGACCTTTGCCACCCCATCTTTACGAGGGGTAGCCTTACCTAAGAGGCGGAATTCTTTCCTTTCCATAGCTTTTCCAATCCTCTGGCTATCGCCGCCAGACATTCAGAAAAAGGGCCACTGACCTGGCCGTGCCCCCAGGCGAGCTGAGAGCTCTATGGCTGCTTCTGCTAAAGGGGCTACTGGGGGCACCCGGTGAGGAGAGAGGCAAGAGATCGGCGCTACAATCCCGATTCCGGCTACAGGCCGTCCACTGTGATCGTACACTGGGGCCGCGATTCCTATTATGCCGTAACTATTCAGCGGTAACTGGAAGGGCCACACCGAAGGCTCGCCCGAGGCGTCACCCTTTTTGGGCCTGCGGCCAGTGGTCGGCCTTCGCCGACCTTTCTCATAACGCATACATGAAGGGTGTCGGCCTCCGCCGACACCCGGCACGAAGTGCCCAGGAGGGGCGATTTCAATCGGCCTGAATAGTTAAGCCGAGAATACCACAAAGGGGCCGGGCCTGTCAAAAGCAGCGCGCGATTTACCCACCGCGCAATCGGCGGATGTCTGGATTCCAGAAAACGACGCTAATGTTTTGTGGGCGTTGACAGGGCCTGGCCAGCATGCTATACTGTGGCCGGGCTTGCCCTGCTGAATGCTCACCCAACAAAAGGCCCTCGTTGACCGATATATCCTGTGCCCTCCGCATTTGACGCTGGTGAGGAGACAT
>DAOTZS010000021.1:0-4445 GCA_034434335.1 Anaerolineae bacterium | reverse complement strand
TAAATTCGTCACCGGTACTTCCCCCGTGGGGATCCACCAGAAGTCCTCTTCCGCGTCGTGATAGAGGTTATCGCCAAACTTGGGCAGGTTGCCGGTGCCCACCAGCATCTCGCCTTTGACCATGTAGGGGGGATATACCTCGAGGTAGCCATGCTTCTGAATGTGCAGGTCGAGCATCCAGGTGATCAGCGCCCGCTGTAAACGGGCACCGGCTCCCTTGAGCACGTAGAAGCGCGTCCCACTGAGCTTGACACCGCGCTCGAAGTCAATGATATCCAGAGCCACGCCCAGGTCCCAATGGGGCTTGGGCTCGAAGTCGAAATGGGGCAGCTCCCCTTCCGTGCGCACGACGACATTCTCGCTCTCGTCCTTGCCCACCGGCACACTGGGGTGCGGCAGGTTGGGTATGCGCAGCATTGCATCAGTGAAAGCCGCTTCCACCCGCGCCAGTTCCTCGTCCAGCGCTTTAATCTCTTCCGCGATCTGGCCCATGCGCTGTTTCAGGGCCTCTGCTTCCGCCCGCCGGCCCTGCTGCATTAGCTGGCCGATCTGCTTCGAGCCGGCGTTGCGTTCGGCGCGCAGTGCCTCAACCTGGGTCAGAATAGCACGACGTCGCTCATCCAGCGCCAGTGCCTCGGCCACCGGTGCATCCTCCGCGCCCAACAGAGACATGGCTGCCAGCACAGCTTCTCGGTTTTCGCGCATATATTTTATGTCAAGCATATCTCTATCACATCCCTCTTGAGCTTTCCGTCAGGCGGCAAGTGTAGCACGGGGAACACCCCCCTGTCAAAGCAAAGCAAGGAGAAGGAAAAAAGAAAGCCCCTCTCCAGACACTGAAGACCAGAGAAGGGGCCAAAGACGAGCCTGCTTCTACAGGCGGATAGACGGGTCGAGCGCATCGCGCAGACCGTCGCCCAGCAGAATCCATGCCAACATGGTCACCGCGAGCACGATCGCCGGGAAGACAACCAGATGCCAGGAAGTCCGGATATACCCCTGATAAAGCCCTATCATCTGCCCCCAGGAAGGGGTTGGTGGAGGGATGCCCAGCCCCAGGAAACTCAGGCCGGCCTCGGCAAACATAGCGCCGGGCACGCCCAACGTCCACGACACGATTACCGGTGTCAGGGAGTTGCGCACCAGATGGGTGAGCACGATGTGCCGCGTGCCGGCACCCATGGCGCGGGCAGCGCGCACATAGTCCGTCTCTTTCAACGAAAGCACCTGGCCTCGTACCAGGCGGGCAATGCCGATCCAGCCCGTCACTGCCATGGCGATAATGATGTTGAAAAATCCCGCGCCCAGGGCCACCATTAGCAGGATGTAGAGGAGCATCCCGGGCAGCGACGAAAGGATATCTACAATCCGCATTACAATGTAGTCCACCCAGCCACCCAACAACCCTGCCAGGGCCCCAATGGGCAGCCCAATCAACACGACAATGAGCTGGCTGACAATGCCCACACTGAGGGAGACACGGGCACCGAAGATCAACCGGCTGAGCACATCCCGGCCCAGGTCGTCAGTGCCGAGCAGGTACTTGCCGCCAGGCAACTGCCAGGTAGCCGTGTAGTCTCCGCGCAAAGGATCATAGGGCGCGATGAAGGGAGCGAAAACCGCCACCAGAATCTGCAGCACGATAAAGATCAGCGCGGCCATGGCAACGCAATTTCTGCGAAAGCGGATCCAGGCCGTGGCCAGAGAGCTTCTCCGCTGGAGCACGACAGGCCGCGCCAGCGCGGTCGGAGTTGCCGTCACCTCACTTCTCCTTGACGTAGGTTACCCTGGGATCAATGAGGGCGTAGATCAGATCTGTCACCAGGTAGGTCAGGCTGATCAGCGCCGTCCAGGCCATGGTGGTGGCCATGATCATGGGATAGTCGCGCGCCCGAATGGCATTCACCCAATACGCGCCGATGCCTGGGATGCGGAAAATACTTTCGATGAAGAATGAACCGGTGATCAGACCAGCCGTCATGGGGCCAGCCACAGTCACCACGGGTGTCAGTGCGTTCTTGAAGACGTGGACCAGTATGACGACACGTTCGCTAAGGCCCTTGGCGCGCGCGGTGCGCACATAGTTGGCGCGCATCACATCTACCATGCTAGAGCGGGTGTACCTCTGCAGGATCAGCACCGGCCCCAGGGAGTTGGCCAGCACCGGCATGATCCATTGCTGAGGGGTGTCCCACCCGCCCGTTGGCAGCCAGCCCAGCTTTACAGAGAAGATGAACTGCAACAGCACAGCAAAGACAAAACTCGGCGTTACCAGACAGAAGATTGAGACCGCCGTGCCCAGGTAGTCCACCCAGGTGCCCTGCTTGATAGCCGCAGCGATCCCTAGCCCCAGGCCAACAACGCTGGAAAAGGCCAGGGTCAACAAGCCGAGCTGGATCGAATACGGCCACTGATCGCGAAAGATCTGCAGGATTGTCCTGCCGGTGCTGGAAAACGAGTAGCCAAAGTCCAGGCGGATGGCGTTGCGCAAAAAGAGCAGATATTGCTGCCATACCGGTTTATCCAACCCGTACTTGGCGTTCAGGTTGTCCATGATCTCCTGGGGGATCATCTGGGCCTTTTCGAGAGCCCAGGCATCAAACGGGCCGCCCGGGATGGCGTGCATCAAGAAGAAGGTGAGCAGGGAAACGGCAAGCAGCACGCCGATAACACCGCTCAGTCGCACCAGGATATATCTTACCACGGGTACTCCTTCAGCAGCGAACTCAGATCGAAAGCCGCACTATGAATAGAATGGATCACAAGAGGTATACGTCCATCCTTTGGCCATCCCCTCAGGCGTAATGGCAGGCCACCTCGTGCAAGGGTGCCATCTCGCGCAGCTGAGGCTCCTCCTCTCGACACCGTGCCTGGGCCAGCGGGCAGCGCGGATGGAAGGGGCAGCCAGGAGGCCGGTCTATCGGACTGGGCACGTCGCCAGTCAGCCCACGCTTACGGCGCTTGATCGTAGGATCGGGCTCGGGCACAGCCGCGAGCAGAGCCTGGGTATAGGGATGCAGTGGATGATCTATGATCTCACGCGTCAAACCGATCTCCACCAGCCGGCCCAGGTACATCACGCCGATGCGCCGGCTCATGAACGCCGTCACCGCGATATTATGCGAGATGAAAAGGTAGGCCAGGTTGAACCGGGCCTGCAGATCGCGCAGCAGGTTGAGGATCTGGGCCTGAACTGAGACATCCAGGGCCGAGACGGGTTCATCGCAGATGAGAAGTTTGGGTTGGAGGGCAAGGGCCCGGGCCACGCCGATGCGCTGTTGCTGACCACCCGAAAACTCGTTGGGGAAGCGGCCCAGGGCATCTTCAGACAGGCCAACGATCTCCAGCAGGCGCCGTGCTTCTGCAGCCCGCTCCCTCGGCGTACCGATATTGTGGATGTCCAGCGGCTCGCAGATGATCTGTTCCACGGTCAGCCGGGGGTCCAGGGAGGCAAAGGGGTCCTGGAAAATCATCTGCATCTGACGGCGCACCTGCTGCAAAGCAGAGCCCTGTAGCCCCACGATATTGCGGCCACCGAAGAGAACCTGGCCACTGGTTGGCTCATAGAGCTGCATGATGGTCAGGCCCAGGGTGGTCTTGCCACACCCTGACTCGCCCACGAGCCCAAGCGTCTCACCCTCCGCCAGCTCCAGACTCACCCGATCTACGGCCACAAGGCGCAACCGCTGTTGAGAGAACAGGCCGCGGCGCACACGAAAACTCTTCACCAGCTCCACTGTTTGCAACAGGGGTTCAGGCATGGCCCAGGCCCCCTTCCTGAGCTACCCAACAGGCCACTGCATGGCCAGAGGACAGCTCGCACAGCGGCGGCCGCTCCGCCTCACAACGGGGCTGGCGGTAGGCACAGCGAGGTGCAAAAGCGCACCCGATGATTCTGCCGACCAGGCTGGGGGGCGCACCTTCGATGGTGGTCAGCCGCTCGGTCCAGACGCGCAGCCGCGGGATCGAAGACATGAGCGCTCGGGTATAGGGATGGGCGGGCGCCCCGAAGATCTCGAGCACCGGCCCACTCTCCACGATGTAGCCGGCATACATCACAGCCACCGTATTGGCCATCTCGGCGATCACGCCCAGGTCGTGGGTAATGATGATGACCGAGGTGCCAAACTCCTCCTTCAGTTCGCGGATCAGGTCCAGGATCTGGGCCTGGATGGTGACATCGAGAGCCGTGGTGGGCTCATCGGCGATCAGCAGCCGCGGGTTGCAGGCAATGGCCATGGCGACCATCACCCGCTGGCGCATGCCACCCGAGAAATGGTGCGGGTAATCCCTCAGCCTGCGCCTGGCCTCGGGGATGCCAACCCGGGTCAACAACTGAACCGCGTATTCCCGGGCCTCAACCGATGTCATGCGCCGATGCAGGCGCAGCGGCTCCATGAGGCGGAGGCCCGACATAAGACCTTTGACTTACAGGAGTTACGCAC
>DAOTZS010000020.1:0-15325 GCA_034434335.1 Anaerolineae bacterium | reverse complement strand
GCCAACGGTCGGCCTGCGCCGACCGGGGTGGCGTCGGCGGAGGCCGACGCCTGGCGCGGAGCGCCCAAAAGAGGCCGATTTTCAATCGGCGCAATGGGCCTCCGCCGGCCGGCCGAGTCAGCACAGGCTGATGCCTGGTGCACAGCGCCCAGGAGAGGCCGATTTCCAATCGGCGCAATGGGCCTGCGCCGACCGGGGGAGCGTCGGCGCAGGCCGACGCCGGGCGCGGTGCGCCCAGAGAGGCCGATTTCCAATCGGCGCAACGGGCCTACGCCGACCGGGGGTGGCGTCGGCGTAGGACAGCCTTTCCAGGCTGTCCTGTCCGGGCAGGCTGGAAAGCCTGCCCCACCTGGAACTCACCGCCCTTGGGCCTGCGCCGACCGGGGTGCGGCGTCGGCGGAGGCCGACGCTGGGCGCGCAGCGCCCAAGAGAGGCCGATTTCCAATCGGCGCAACGGGCCTGCGCCGACCGGGGGTGGCGTCGGCGTAGGACAGCCTTTCCAGGCTGTCCTGTCCGGGCAGGCTGGAAAGCCTGCCCCACCTGGAACTCACCGCCCTTGGGCCTGCGCCGACCGGGGATGGCGTCAGCGCAGGCCGACGCCTGGCGTGGAGTGCCCAGGGAGGCCGATTTTCAATCGGCGCAACGGGCCTGCGCCGACCGGGGGGTGGCGTCGGCGCAGGCCTCGCCCCGAGGGCTTGGCCCGAGGGGCCGACGCCTGATACGGAGCGCCCGGGGAGGCCGACTTTCAATCGGCACCGTTGGCCGGCCTTTGCCGGCCAACGGGGTACATGGCCCGCGACTACGTCGCGGCGAGCCGGGCCTTGGGCCGGACGCGGAACTGGCGGCCGTGCTACGCCTCTTTTGTCTCGATCCTGCTTCTGTGGTGCAGTCCTCTGACCTGCTAATCAGGATGTAGGGCGAGATTAATCTCGCCCTACATCGTTTCCGGGGGGTATGCTTTCCATCAGCCTGGTTGCTGTGGACTAATCCTGTGCTACAGCCCCTTCCCTATCCAGACCCAGCCAGTGAGCCAGCCTGCCGACGGTGATCCTGGGCTTGAAATAGTGGGCATACTCCACGCCCAGGGCTACCTCTTCAGCAGACAGGCCAACCTGCTGCCCCTTAGTGGGGCCCCCCGCCTTACGCAGCCATTCAGCCAACTCAGAGGCCTGCGGTACTGAGGCTGCAATCCGCTGGACCTGATCCCAACGCTCCACGATCCGCTGCTTGAGAGAGGCGAAGGCTTCCGCCGACATCTCGAAGAAGGGAGCCTGCGCTGCCAAAATCTGATCTGCAATGGGGCCATAGGCGCCGCGGATGCCCTGCTTTTCCGCTTCTCCCGGCAGGTTGGCCTGCGCCAGCCTCTCCTGGGCCTCGGCACGGCTCATCTGGCGCACGGCCTCATAGCGCGCCGCGCTGACCAGCACCCCAATCCCGACCTTGGCGCCGTGAAGGATGGACCTGCGGCCCTCGCGCAGCAGTTTCATCTCCCAGAAATGCGAGATGTGGTGCTCGTAACCTGAAGCTGGCCGTGTCTCGCCGAAGTCGAGCATGCAGAAGCCCGATTCGATGAGCCCCTCCATCAGGGCGCGGATGCCTTCCTCCGCGCCAGCGGCGATCGCTTCCGCCCGCCGCGCGCAGGCCCAGGCAGCTTCACGCATCCTGGCTGCGATCCCCTCATCATAGGTCTCGTCCCCCAGCAGGTGGCCCAGCTCCCAATCTGCCACCGAGGTGAACTTGGCCAGCATGTCCCCCAGGCCGGCGGCGATAAGGGGCCGGGGAGCCGCGCAGAGGGTCGGCAGATGGGCAAAAACCGCCCGCGGGCCATGGCAGTTGATGGTGGTCTTCACGCCATCTATCACCATCGGCGCGCCGATGGAGGTAAACCCGTCCACAGAGGGCGCAGTGGGCAGGGAGATAAAGTGGCTTCCCGTGCGATGGCTGACAAAACGGGTGATGTCGGTGATCGTGCCAGAGCCAACTGCCAGATAGGTGCGCGGGACACGGTCGAGAGCCAGCAGCACCTGGAAGACATAGCGCGCGTCAGCGATGATGTCATCCCCCTCCAGCAGGATGGTCAGCACATCCCAACCCTGCCCGCGGCCGCGCAGTGCCTCTGCTACTGTGGCTCCCAGGGCCTGGTAGGTGTTATGGTCGGCAATCAGCGCGAAATGGCGGAGGTCATGGCTGCGGCAGTAGGCCAGAAACGCCTCAAGCGCGTCTCCGGCGATATAGACGGGCAAATCCTTTCTCACAGACGGGTCTCCTGTTCACGAGGTTTATCATCCTTTCACCCGCTTCTGCAGCTCGTACAACTTGTTGAGTGCAGCCAGGGGGCTAAGGCTATTGATGTCCAATGCCTTGAGCTCAGCGATAACCGGGTCCTCGGCTGAAAAGAGCGGGAGCTGATACACTACCGGATGGCCGATGACAGAGCGCCGCGGGCCGGCAGCACCGGAGGCTTCCAGGTCGGCCAGGATCTCCTGCGCCCGGGCGATGACGGCTTTGGGCAGGCCGGCCAGTTGCGCCACATGCACGCCGTAGGAGCGGTCGGCCGCGCCGGGCACGATTTTGTGCAAGAAAACCACACTGTCTCCCTGTTCAGCTACCGCGACGTTGAAGTTTGCCACGTGTGGCAGCCGCTCAGCCAGGTCGGTCAGCTCGTGGTAGTGGGTGGCGAACAGCGTCTTGGCCCGCAGGCCGGGATGGTTGTGGATATACTCCACAACCGCCCAGGCTATGGCCAGCCCATCGTAAGTGCTGGTGCCACGGCCGATCTCGTCCAGGATCAGCAGCGACCGGTTGGTGGCATGGTGCAGGATGTTGGCGGTCTCGACCATTTCCACCATGAAGGTGCTCTGCCCGCGCGCGATTTCGTCGGAGGCGCCGATGCGGGTGAAGATCCTGTCCACCAGCCCGATATGCGCAGACTCGGCCGGCACGTACGACCCGATCTGGGCCATAAGGACAATGAGTGCTACCTGGCGGAGATAGGTCGACTTCCCACTCATGTTGGGACCGGTCAGGATGATAATTGCCTGCTCGGGCGAGAGGTAGGTGTCGTTAGGCGTGAACGCCTCCCCTGTCAGGTACTTCTCCACCACCGGGTGCCGGCCGGCCTTGATGTCAATCACCTGGTCGTCGGCCAGGACCGGGCGCACGTAGCGGTTGGCCTCGGCCACCTCGGCCAGGGAGGCCACGACGTCCAGTTCGGCCAGGGTACGGGCCGTGGCAAGCAGCCGGGGCGCAGCACTCGCAACCTGGCCCAACACCTGCTGATAAAGCTGCCTCTCCAGCTCCAGGATGCGCTCCTCGGCATTGAGCACCAGCGACTCGTATTCCTTCAGCTCAGGCGTGATGTAGCGCTCAGCATTGACCAGGGTCTGCTTGCGGATATACTCGGGGGGCACCAGGTCTACGTTGGCGTTAGTCACCTCGATGTAGTAGCCAAAAACCTTGTTGTAGCCCACCTTGAGGGACTTGATGCCCGTGCGCTGGCGTTCGGCCCCTTCCAGGTTGGCGATCCAGAGCCTGGCATCCCGGACCGCGGCATGGATGCCATCCAGTTCGGCCGAGAACCCAGCGCGTATGACGCCGGGGCTGCTCAGGTTGGCAGGAGCATCGTCGGCGATGGCGTTCCGCAGGAGTTCGGCGATATCAGGGCAGGGGTCAAGGGGCTCCTCTCCCTGCTCAAGGGCAGTATGGGCCGAGGTGGCCGGCGAAGGGGTGAGAAGGCCCTGGGGCACCGACGCGACGATGGCCCGGATCTGCTCTACACGGGCGAGGGCATCACGGATCCCTAGCAGGTCGCGCGGCAGCGCGATGCCCTGCACACAGCGGTTGACCCAGCGCTCCAGGTCGCCCAGGCCGCGCAAGAGGGTGCGCAGCTCGGCCCGACGAGGGGCATCCTGGTACCAGGCGGTCACCGCGTCGAGCCGGCGGTTCAGGGCCGCCACATCGAGGAGCGGCTGGTTCAGCCAGCGGCGCAACAGCCGGCCGCCCATCGGTGTCAGCGTGGCATCGAGCACACCCAGCAGTGAACCCTGGACCGTGCCCCCGCGCATGCTCTCGGTCAACTCCAGGTTGCGCCGTGTGGCCTCGTCGAGCAGCATGAATTCCTGGGTGCTGTAGGTCCGCAGAGCATTGATCTGGGGCAGGCCATCCTTCTGGGTTTCCTGAAGATACTGCAGGAGACCACCGGCAGCCCGGATCGCCAGAGGGAGGCCCTCGCATCCGTAGGCGGATAAGGAAGTGGTTCCAAAGTGGCTCAGCAGTGCCTGGCGGGCGGTATCCACCTCGAACCGCCACGTGGCATAGGGGGTAATACGGTAGTTGTTGAGGAACGCCGGCAGGCTGGCCGGCAGAGCCTCTGGTCGGCCTGCAGCCCGGCCACCCTGATCCTCCCCTCTCTCCCCCGGCCTGGGGGTTGGCCCACCGCGTTTCCCAAACCAACGCGGGTCCTGTGTGGGCCACAGCACTTCGGCCGGCGCGATCCGTCCCAACTCCTCGGCCACGCGCGCCATCACATCCGGAGCATCGCTGATCTCGGTGGCGGCAAACTCGCCGGTGGTGATATCCGCGTAAGCCAGGCCGGCTGCCAGGCGGCCCCGCGCGGCCGAGGGCTCGATCACCACCGCGGCCGTATAGTTGTTGCGCCGTTCGGGCAGCAGCCCTGGCTCGACAACGGTGCCCGGCGTCACCACCCGGCGCACCACGCGCGGCACCAGCTTCTCCCCTTTGGGCGGCTCGCTCCCCACCTGCTCTGCAATGGCCACCCTGTAGCCGGCCTCGATCAGCCTGGCGATATACCCCTCGACCGCGTGATAGGGTACCCCAGCCAGAGGCACGCGCAGGTCCTTGCCCACCGGCCGCGATGTGAGCACCACATCGCACACCTCGGACACGATCTTCGCGTCCTCGTCGAAGGTCTCGTAGAAGTCGCCCAGCCGGAAGAAGAGGATGACGTCTGGGTACTGCTTCTTGAGGGCCAGGTACTGCTCGCGCAAAGGAGTGGTCATGGATAACTGACTATGTAGATCGGCTATCCCAACTGTATTCTGCCCAGCGGGTCTCCATATAGAACATATGCCAGCCAGGTTGGGTTGGCGGGGTCGAGCTGCTTGACGGCCATGCGTGCTTCGTAGAATGCCTGGCCAAGGGGTTGCGGCTGGTGACCGGCCAGGCCCCACAGGCGGTTATAGAACTCCTGGGCGAAGCAGGCTGCCAGGCGATCGTTGACCTCCCACAGCGAACCTATAAACGCGCTGGCGCCTGCCTCCAGGAATCGTTGCGCCCACCCGCCGATGCGGGTGAGGGCGAAACCGCGCTCTGCGCTGTGGCAGGCGTTGAGAAACACCAGCGGCCTGGCCCGGCGCAGCCCCGCCTGTTTCAGGCCTGTGATCTGGCTGGGGCGCAGATAATCGCTGCCCAGCCTCAACTTTGACTCATCCGGATCTTCCGTGTTGAAATTCCCGTGGCAGGCGAAGTGAAAGAGCTCGGTTGCACCGGCCTGGAATTGCTCTTCGACCTCCGGCACCGTGCTGAGAGGCCCCACCATGGTGATCTCCCACTGTTGCCTGTGCAGTTGGGCGAAATACTCCTGCTCCAGGCGGGCGGCCTGGAGATTATCGGGCGGGGCCACCCATGCCCCCTGCCTGACGCGCACCTGATCGGGCGCGCCGCGGCCGGCCAGCCAGCGCGAAACCCGGAACATCTCGCACAGGTGCGGGTCATCGTAGAGCACGTTGCCGTTCTCGTCGGACTCAACCGGCCTGACCATCTCCCAAGGTATCCATGGCTCATCAGAAGTAATGAGCAGGCTCTTGCCACGGTATTTGTCCCGCAGCTTGCGGTACTCCCGCTTCAGCGCCTCGGGGAAGAGGTCTTGGTAAAGGTTGGCGCCGATGTCGGCCAGCTCCTGGAGAGCGCGGCTGGTCTCAGCAGGGCTGCGGGCCTCGGCCGGACACCGCGCCAGGGTGCTGAGCCTGTCGAGGGTGGGCTGGAGGAAAGCCCAGGGGTCGGTCAGGAGTTCGCGCACACCGACGGGCTGGAAGTTGTAATCGCTGCTGCCTGGGGAGTGAAGCGTATAGTAGAGGGTCCGGCGATCAGCCCCCAGGCTGACCCGTAGCTCCAGATCGGGTGGCAGCGCACCCTCCCCAGGCGAGATGATGGGCACAGGCTCAACGCTGACATTCGTCCATGAGCTGAGCGCCTCCTGGTCCACCACCTCTGTCTCAAAGGCCAACATGGCAATGTGGCGGTCGAATTGGTACACGTCGATGCCGATCCTCTTGCGGCCGGGTGTCTGCGGGTCCAGGAAAAAGATCACCGGCTCGCAATCGCGATCGGCTTCCACGCGCACGCGGCGCACTGAAGGCTGGCCCTGCACGGCCTGGCCGCCGATACCCCTGACGACCTCAAACCCCTCGGCGTGTAGCACCAGGGCCAGGTCCCCCACCCGCAAGCGCAGGGCTGCCCATTCCCTTTCGATGCGCGCCCCAGCTTCGTGATACTGCTGCGCGATGTGCACGATCAGGGGTACAGAACGCTGTGTAAGCAGCACAGTAGCCGGGAAGTGGACATTGGCATAACGGAGCAGCTCCGCCGCGGTAGCCTCGGATGCGGGCGCCTCTGCACCACCTGGCCCAACCGCCTTAACCGGAGGCACCAGCTCACGATATACCTCGGGCCTCCAGGCCTTTCCGCGCTCGAGGCGCCGACGTACGGCCTCAATGCCGCCGAGCAGAGCTTCGACCCCCTCCAGGTAAGTGGTAGGATCTCCCCCGTCCTGGTAACGCCTGTCGAGTTCCAGCCAGCGCTGTCGCTCTTCATCTGTCAGCCGATCCTGGTGTGCGGCGATGTACGCGCTCAGCTCAGCGGCCAGGCGCGCAGGGTAGCTGAACACGCGGAAATCCACAATCCGCACCAGGCTGGCCAGCACCTGGTGGCGCTCGGCATCCGATATCTGCGTTGGCAAAGGCACGCCTGCCGGCCGGCCTTCCGGCTCCAGCCCAGCCTGCAGGGCCTGCACGACTGGCTGGGGCAGCCGATCGCGCAGGGCCCAGAGCTCCCGCAGCAGCCGGTCAACCGCGTCTGCCACATTGGGCGGATCAACCTGGGCGATGCGCGGGCCATGCTCCCGGATCAGCGCAGCCAGCCGCTGTTGCAGCGCCTGTTCCAGGCTATCCCAGCCAGTGCTCAGGGCCGCCATGGCCTCGCACAATGTCTGCACAACGCGTTCGCGGCGGAATGCCATAACCCCACCTCCCTCGCTATACCTTGCGCCACCCCTCTCAGGCGCTCTCCAGCAGCCAATCTACCAGCCGGTCCCAGCCGGTTCGTTGGGCGAACAGCAATTGGCGGTAGATAGCCAGAGTTTGCTCTCGCTGCCTGGCCGGCAAGGAGGCCGGCAGATACACCGACAGGCCGGTTGCCCGCTCATAAGCCGGCAGGTAGCCCACCTTCAACACAGGAGCCTGATTACCGCGGCCCTCCAGATGGTCTCGCAGCGCCACCGCCGCTGCCCACACCGCGGGGTAGTTCTCCCATTCCAGCTCATCCATGAGCCGGCTGGCGAAGTCCCCCAGGTCCCGGTAGTTCCTGTCCTGAAACACCAGGGTCCTATCCCGTGCCCGCCGCACCAACCTGCGCAGGGAGGGGGTGGCCTGACTGAGGATAGTGTCCACCAGCTCCCGGCACAGCGTCTCAGTGGTGGCCGTGTGCGCCAGCACCACCGCCGACTGGGTGACCGTCTCCGGCCCGCGCGTGAGGCCGCCATAATTGCGCGCGAACTCCTCGACAATCGTCTCGGCCAGGGCAGCCGGCGACAGGCCGGGATCGCGATCTAATGCGGTGACAATGGGGCCGTATGGCCAGCCGGCCATAGGCTCCACCTCTTGGGAGGCCACGAAGTAATCCGCGTAGGGGGCCAGTTCGCGCGCGCCCTCGATCATGGCCATCAGGCAGGCATCCATGCCAATGAGGTCCAGGCGCGCGCCGGTGGCTGCCTCGGCGTTTCCCAGGGCCTGGCGCAGGCCCCGCGTGTCCAGGAAATCTTTGCTGGAGTCATCAAAGGCTATCGGCCGGGTCATGTCTCCTGCGGCCAGTTGTCTGGGGGTGCTTCGGAAGATAGGGCTGTGCGATGCCTGGGTGTCGGCAAAGGCGCGTACCGAGGCATACATGTCCACATCCAGCCAGCCGCTGCCGTGGTTCCAGATCACCAGAGCATAATGGTCGGCAGGATAGGCGCGCACGCTCTCCACGATGAAACGCTGTAACACGGCGGGGTCGCCGGTGTTCACCTCGGACAGGGGGCGCACGATGCTGTCCTCGAACCCGTTGCCGCGGCGCACCTCGATCCAGTAAGAAGCTGCCTGGGTGTCGAACAGGCATGTCAGGGCCACATTATCGGTTGTGCCTACCGCAGCCATCTCGGCCAGGTCTCGATAGCCAACACCGGTCATCTCGGCCATCAGTTTGATCTTGCCGTGTTGGGTCTCGAAAACCTTGCCGTTATCCCCCGCCATGTAGACCATCATGGTCCAGGGACGGTGTCTGGGGAGCTCAGGGGGCATGAGGTCCTCCTGTTATGAACTCGTGCCGGATAATCACGCCTGGCGATTATAACACACGCGGCGGCGGGATGCCAGTTAAAGCACATATCGAGAGCTATTTTCGCTTCCTGCCCCTGGCATGGTATACTCCTACCTGGCAATCGGAGGCGCCAAAGGAGGGCCGATTTCTTGTGGCCTAATAAATCATTCCGCCAATAGCTGAAGAGGTGTTTTGACCCCCTCACCCCCCCTCTGTCCCCCTCTC
Organism: Anaerolineae bacterium; assembly: GCA_034434335.1. Classification (GTDB taxonomy): domain Bacteria; phylum Chloroflexota; class Anaerolineae; order CG2-30-64-16; family CG2-30-64-16; genus DAOTZS01. Next base: position 6,508 of record DAOTZS010000020.1, on the reverse strand, counting down.
TCTCCCTGGCCTTACGGCCGGGGGAGAGGGGGGACTGAAGAGGGGGGTTGTGGCGGCGGCCTTCGACCGCTGCCACAACCCCTTTTTTCCACCTCCTCCCCTCTCCCACCGCCAAGGCGAGCGGGAGAGGGGAGGAGGCAGGGGGTGGGGTGAGGGCCACAGCCCGGGAAGCCTTGCCCCGGGGACAAGGCAACGGATTGCCGGAATAATTCTTCAAGTTGCAACAAATCGGTGCCCTCGGTATCCAGCCATGAAGCGTTATCCCATTCCGGCCTCTCAGGCACGCGTGGAAGAAGTGATCTCGCGTTCCCGTTTTATCACTACCGCCGGGCCGGCAGGCAGTGTGGAAGAAGCCAGGGCATTCATCGCCCGCGTGCGTAACGAATTTGCCGATGCCACCCATAACTGCTATGCCTACGTGGTCGGCCCTCCGGGCTCCACTGCGCAGGTGGGCATGAGCGATGACGGCGAACCCTCGGGGACGGCTGGCCGGCCCATGCTGGGGGTGCTGTTGGGCAGCGGCATCGGCGATATTGCGGTTGTGGTGACGCGCTACTTCGGCGGCACCAAGCTGGGCACAGGTGGCCTGGTGCGCGCTTACAGCGGTGGTGTGAAAGCTGTGTTGGCCGTGCTGCCCCTGGCCGAAAAGATGGCACTGGCCACCCTGCGAGTGCGTGGCCCCTACGCCTGGATCACGCCGATAGCGCGCCTGTTGCCTGCCTTCGAGGCGCGTATCCGCAGCCAGAACTACGCGGCGGACGTCACCTGGGAGATCGAAGTGCCGGAAGAGCGCCTGGACTCCCTGGCTGCCGCGTTGACCGATCTCACCCATGGCGAAATCGAGATCCTGTCCCGTGCGATGTAGATTTCTGAGCACCCTCCTCTCACTGTTCACCGTGGCGGCATTCCTGGTGGGGTGTGGTCGGGCTGCGCCTGGCGCACCATCTCCGTCGCCTACAGCAACTATGGTGGTCATGCGCCAGCCGCTGTCGTCCCCCACTGGCGAGCCCTCTCCCACGGCAGCGCCGACGCCCCTGCCCAGCGCAACCCCCTCTCCTCTGCGCCTGGCTGCCCAGGCAGGGATGCCGCAACAGGCCGTGGCCCTGGCCCTGAGCACCCTGGGACATCTGCCGACGGGGGCAATCCTGGCCGAGGATGACCCCGACCTTCTCCTGAGCTGGCAGGCCATGCCCGGAGACCCCCTGATCTACGAGCGCATCCTGGTGCCTGTCAGCCGCTTCTCGACCTTGCTGAGCGGCATCAGCAGCCAAGAACTGCGCAGCGTCTGGCTTGGGGTGGGGGCAGCCAGTGGGTTCCGGGTTATTTACCCTGCCGAGGAGGTGGTCGCCGATGTGGAGGCGTTACTGGGCCCGCACGGGCCAGATGTGCAACCCCAGCCGTCTGCCGCCATCGTGGATGTGCTCTGGGCCGATCCCCAGGGAATTGGCATCGTGCCCTTTGAGGCCCTGGAGCCCCGGCTGCGCAGCCTTGCCCTGGATGGCCTCTCGGCCACTGATAATCGGTTGGCCCAGGCAGGGTGGCCCCTGGCCCGGCGGGCCTGGTTGCACCCGGTGACGGCACGGGGTGCAGAGGCCCTGGCCCAGGCAGAAGGGTGGAAGCCCATCACCAACCGGGACCCCGGCAGGCTCACGGTGTTGGTGATGACGGGGGTAACCGCCATGGCCAGGGGCACGGCCGCCGCCATCGAGGCGGCCGGCGACTATGCCTTTCCGGCCCGTCTCATCGGGCCCGAGCTGGCCGCGGCCGACCTCACGGTGATCAGCAACGAGGTGCCCTTTGTCGAGGGCTGTGTGCCCGACAACACCTTGAACAACCTGATCCTCTGTTCCAAGCCGGAGTACTTTGCAGCTCTGGAGCTCTCGGGGGTGGATGCGGTGGGGCTGACGGGCAACCACCAGAACGACTTCGGCTACGACAAGATGTTGGCCTCGCTGGCCTTTTACGCGGAGAAAGGGATCCCGGTGTACGGCGGTGGTGCGAACGATGAGGCCGCCCGGGCCCCGTTGATCCTCGAACACCACGGCAACCGGCTGGCCTTTCTGGGGGCCAACCAGTTCGGCCCCGAGGTGTACTCCACGGCCAGTGGCGAGCAGGTCAGCGCCTGGGCCGGGGAGCAGACCCCCGGCTCGGCCAGGTTTGACCGCGGCCAGATGAGCGCGGCCATCCAGGCTATCAAACCCCAGGTGGACCTGGTGCTCGCCGAGGTGCAACACACGGAATTCAACCCGGCCGGCGACTATCAGGTCGAGCCGCTGCCCGAGCAGATGGCCGACTTCCGTGCCTTGCACGAGGCTGGGGCTGCTGTTGTCACCGGGGTTCAGGCTCATACCCCCCAGGCCATCGAGCTGTACAGCGACAGCATCATCCTCTATGGCCTGGGCAACCTGTACTTCGATCAGACATGGAGCTGGCCAACCCGCACCGGGTTGGTGGCTCGCCATATCATCTACGAGGGCCGACTGCTCGGCACCGAGCTGTTGGTGACGGTGATCGAGATGAATAAACAACTGCGTTGGGCCACACCCGAGGAGCGCCAGGAGGTGCTCCAGACGGTCTTTGCCGCCAGCCATTGGGCCTGGATGGGCGCTCAGTAACCCACGCCGCGGAGAGATACTTATGTTGCGACGCTTCTTGACCGAAAGCCAGGAACAAATCGTGCAGGCCGAACGCCAGCAATTGATCAACCTGCGGGGTGCACTCACCCGCCTGGACGCACCCCAGGAGGACCTGGACGTCCTGGACCGCGCTCTGCTCCAGTTGGATGAACTGTTCTTGTTAGTCGTCGTCGGCGAGTTCAACTCTGGCAAATCGGCTTTCATCAATGCCCTTTTGGGCAAGCGACTCTTGCCTGAAGGCGTAACTCCGACCACCACCCACATCCAGCTCCTCAAATACGGAGAGGAAGCAGGCGGACGTGAGGTGGAGGACCACATGGAGGTGATCACCTGCCCGGTGGAGTGGTTGCGGGACATCAACATCGTGGATACCCCGGGCACCAACGCTGTCATCCAGCGCCATCAGCAGATCACCGAGGAGTTCGTGCCGCGCGCCGATCTGGTCCTCTTTGTCACCTCTGCGGATCGGCCGTTCACCGAGAGCGAACGCATCTTTTTGCAGCGCATCCGCGAATGGGGCAAGAAGGTCATCACGGTCATCAATAAGATAGACATCCTGGAGACAGCGGCGGATGTGGATTACATCGTCAACTATGTGGAGAGCAACGCGCGCGAGCTGTTGGGACGCAAGCCGGTGGTCTTCGCTGTCTCTTCCCGCCAGGCCCGTCAGGCCAAGGAGACCTTCGACGCCGATCAGCGCACTCGCCTGTGGGTGGCCAGCCGGTTTGAACCCCTGGAGAATTACATCCTGCACACCCTCGATGAACGGGAACGTCTGCGGTTGAAACTTTCCAGCCCATTGGGCATCGCGCAGCGCCTTACCGATCGCTACCTGGCAGTGACCGAATCCTGCCGGGAGCTGATGCGCGACGATGTGATCACGGTGAAAACCATTGAGGCCCAGCTTGCAGCCTATGAGGCCGACATGCGCCGCGACTTCAAGTATCATCTGAGCCATGTCGAGAACGTGTTGTATGCCATGGCAGAACGGGGCAACCGCTTCTTCGACGAAACCATCCGCCTGGCCCGCATCTTCGACCTGGTGAACGCTGAGCGGGTGCGCGGGATGTTCGAGCGCCAGGTGGTGGCCGACACCTCAGCCCAGGTGGAAGCCCACACGCACGAGCTGATCGACTGGCTGGTAGAGAAGGACTTCCAGCAGTGGCAGGCGGTGATGGAGTACATCAGCAAGCGCATCAGCCAGCACCAGGATGAGATCGTGGGCCGCATCGGGGGGGAATTTGGCTACAACCGTCAGGCACTGCTACAGTCGGTGGGGCGGGCAGCGCGCGAGGTGGTCTCTTCTTACGACCGGGAGGCTGAGGCGCGCGCCCTGGCCGAGTCGGTGCAGATGGCTGTGGCGCAGACGGCCATCGTAGAGGCCGGGGCCATCGGCCTGGGCGCGCTGCTGGTGAAGGTGCTGGCCACAGCCATGGCTGATGTCAGCGGGGTGCTGGCGGCCGGCGCGCTGGCCGCGCTCGGCTTCTACCTCATCCCCAACAAGCGGCGCCGTGCCAAGAATGACCTCCAGGCCAAGATTGATGCGTTGCGCACGCGGCTGAGCAAGGCCCTGACCGATCAATTTGAGGCGGAACTGGGGCGCTCGCTGCAGCGCATCCGCGAGGCCATGCGGCCCTACACGCGCTTCGTGGAGCTTCAGCAAGCCCGCTTGAGCGAAGCGGAGACGACTCTCCAGCAGACCCAGCGGGCCCTGGCCGAGCTGGCGGCGCAGATCGAAGCTGCCGTGCCCCAGGCGCAAAGGGAATAATGGCTTCCTATGCTGTGATGGGTGTCTAATCGCCGCACAAGCCCATAAAGCGGAGGTGATCCATGAACTCAAGAGAGCGAGTCCACCTGGCCCTGAACCATCAAGAGCCAGACCTGGTGCCCATGGACCTGGGCGGCAGCGCTGTTACCGGGATGCACGTCAGCTCGGTATATCGCCTGCGCCAGGCGCTAAGACTCGACCCGCCCGGCACGCCGGTGAAGGTGATCGAGCCCTATCAGATGCTGGGGGAGATCAAACCCGACCTGATCGCTGCGCTGGGTGTGGACGTGGTGCCCCTGACCATGCCGAAAACCCTCTTCGGCTTTAAGAACGAGAACTGGCGGCCATGGACCTTTTTCGACGGCACACCCGTGCTGGTGCCCGAAGGGTTCAACACCGATCCCGAACCCAACGGCGATATCCTGATGTATCCGGAGGGTGACCGCTCAGCTCCGCCCAGCGGGCGCATGCCGGCCGGCGGCTTCTACTTCGACGCCATCATCCGTCAGCCACCCCTGGACGAGGCCAGCCTGCGGCCCGAGGATAATCTGGAGGAGTTCGGGCCGATCTCGGCGGAGGAGCTGGCTTACCTGAAGGCCGAGGCAGAGCGGCTCTGGCAGGAGACTGACAAGGCCATCCTGGCCAGCTTCGGAGGCACCTCGTTTGGCGATATCGCTCTGGTGCCGGCCACCTGGCTCAAGTACCCCAAGGGGATCCGCGATGTGGCCGAATGGTACATGAGCACTGTGACACGTCGCGATTATGTGTACCGCGTCTTCGAACGCCAGTGCGAGATCGCGCTGGAGAACCTGGCCCGCATCCACCAGGTGGTGGGAAACCGCCCCACCGCCGTGCTGGTGTCGGGCACCGATTTCGGCATGCAGACCGGCCCGTTCATCTCGCCGGACACCTACCGGCAGCTCTATAAGCCGTTCCACAAGGAGGTCAACGGGTGGATTCACCAGCACACGACCTGGAAAACGATGATCCACTCCTGCGGGTCGGTCATCAGGCTGCTGCCGGACTTCATTGACGCCGGCTTCGATATCCTCAACCCGGTGCAGTGTTCGGCCGCGGGCATGGAGCCAGAGGTGCTCAAGAGGCGCTTCGGGGACCAGATTGTCTTCTGGGGAGGTGGCGTGGATACTCAGCGCACCCTTCCCTTCGGCACGCCGGATGCCGTGCGGGCAGAGGTAAGGGAACGCATCCGCATCTTTGCGCCGGGTGGAGGTTATGTGTTCAACCCGGTGCACAATGTTCAGGCCCGCGTCCCGGTGGAGAACCTGTTGGCCCTTTTCGAGGCCGTACAGGAGTTCCGGGCCTACCCGATCAGGGCGTGATCAACCCCGCCCAACCTGCGCGGCAGCCATGCCTTATGAAGATGCCCGGGAAGCTGTCGTGGCGGTTCACGCCCGCCGCTTTTTGGCGGCGGGCTCAGTTGCAAACCCCCTTAATACACCCCCTGATATCCCGGCAAAGGTGTGAAGAGTGGGGCGCCAGCAGGCCTGGCTTGAACAAAAAGCTGCGCTCAAAAGGCCAAGAGCTATGGCATCGCCGGCGCCCCCTGCGCTGTCCGGCTTGTAGAACTAACGGACCCGGATCTCCAGATATCCCTCCCCTACCCGGACCTCGGTCACATACCACGCTCCTGCGTACTGTTGCAGCACCTGATTCGCCAAGGCAGGGATCATGGAGGTGACCAGTCCCCGGGGTGAGATGGACTGGAATTCAAGGACCACTTTGCCATCCTGAGCGACCGGCCTTACGACAATGGCCAGGTTCTGCACCCGGATCATGCCGTAGGTTAGACGGCTCGCATTGATCCATATCTTGCCGTCCGCGAAGCGGACCGTCAGGCCTTCAGCCATCAGGCCGGTTTGGTCGGCCATCCCCTGCGCGATGGCAGCATTGATCTCCTGCTCGGTGATCACAAAGTGTTTGCGATCTGGCGTTGGGGTGCGGGTCGGCGTGGGTGAGGCCGGCCGCAGCCGCGTGGCGGTCGCCGTGGCTGTGGCGGTCGGCGGCACAGGGGTTGCGGTAGGGGTGGAAGTGGGTGGCACGCTGGTGGCCGTGGGGCTCCCCATCACCCGCGGCTGAGGGGATG